>JAIOOY010000018.1 GCA_021414145.1 Methylophilales bacterium
CATTACTGAGATTTTCCATCACCTGTTCTGCAGTTTCGCCCTGTGCCAAGGCTTTGAGTGCTTTTTCCAATTCATGTCGACGTAGCCTTTCACCATGGTCGCGCAGCGCACGGATTGTGGGGACAGATTCGCGAGATTCCATCCACTGCATAAAGGTAGCGACGCGCAGTTGAATGATGGCCTCTGCTTCAATCGCGGCTTGCTGGCGGTTTTCCATACCGGTTTGTACGATTTCTGCTAAGTCGTCTACGGTATAGAGGAATACATCATCTAAGTCAGCCACTTCTGGCTCAATATCACGCGGTACGGCGAGATCTACCATGAGCATGGGGCGACGACGGCGGGCTTTGATGGCGCGTTCTACCATCCCTAAGCCTACTATAGGCAATTGGCTGGCGGTGGAGGTAATCACGACATCAAAATCGCCCAGATGATCAGGCAACTCAGAGAGCAGTATGCTTTTGCCATGAAAAATTTGTGCTAATTCTGCACCGCGCTCTACGGTGCGGTTAGCTACAGTGATAGAGGCTGGTTGTTGTGTGGCGAAATGTTCGGCGCACAAGGCTATCATTTCTCCAGCGCCGATAAAAAGCACTTTCAGGCCGTTGACCTCGCCAAAAATACGTTGCGCCAACTTTACCGAGGCCGCGGCCATTGATATAGAACTCGTGCCGATGTCGGTTTGTGTACGGACTTCTTTGGCGACGGAAAAAGTTTTTTGAAACAGCTTGTGCAGCAGCGAGCCTAGTGTACCTGCGTGTTCGGCAATCTTTACTGCTTGTTTCATCTGCCCCAGAATCTGCGCTTCTCCCAGCACCATAGAATCCAATCCGGCAGCGACGCGAAAAGCATGTTGCACGGCTTCTTTATGCGGCAAGGTATAGATGTAAGGCTGGATGGTGTTGGCTTCCAGACGATGATAGTCGGCTAGCCAATGGAGCGCAGTTTCAGGTGCAGCGGCTTGAAAATAAAGCTCGGTACGATTGCAAGTAGAAAGAATGGCTGCAGCTTCTACCCCCCGCGTAGTGAGGTCGCGTAGTGCTGCGGCCAAGTTTTCATTGTTAAAAGCGACGTGCTCGCGGATGGAAAGAGGGGCGGTGGTGTGATTCACGCCGAGGGCAAATAGATGCATCTAATTATTTTGCCTTTTTAGTGTGCTTTAAGCAATTTATGTGAGGGGCTAATTTCTTACAAACAGTCATTTCATGCGCCACACAAGTTCTTTTCCAGCACTTCAAGTTGCAGGCCGGAAACAAGCGGATGCCACAATTTTGATTCGGTGGGAAATGGTTTTAATTCCCCGCTACAGCGATAACCACGACGTAGGTAGAATGCTCTGAGTTCTTCCCTTAGCGTAATCACCGACATCACCATACGCCCAACACCCCAGGTCTCCAAAGCGGTAGTCTCGGCAAAAGCCAACAGGTGTTTGCCTATACCCTGCCCTTGGTGCAGTGGATCAACCGCAAACATGCCAAGGTGTGCGATATTACCCTGTTTTTCTAGACAAACCGATCCGACCAGATTGTGATCCAGAATACAAAGCAATAACAAACTGTTGCCGCTAGACAATAAGTGTTCAATCTCTTTAGTATCTGTGCGCAAGCCAGCTAGTAAATCTGCCTCAGTGGTCCAGCCTTTCCGGCTAATTTCGCCACGGTAGGCCTTATTTACCAAGGTTGCGATACTGGGCGCTTCAGCACTATCGGCCTTACGCAACAACAAGTTCAATCGCTGCGCCCCACAAATTTCTGCACCACCAAGCTGCCCACCATATCACCCTCCACGTTTACGGCAGTGCGGAAAGCATCAAGCAAGCGATCTATAGGTAGCAATATAGCGATTGCTTCGGCCGGTAAGCCTACCGATTGCAATACCATGACCATGGTCACCATTCCCGCACTGGGAATGCCCGGTGCGCCAATAGCCGCAATCATGGCAGTAAAGCACACGATGAGTTGCTGAATGAAGTTCAGATCGATTCCGGCATGATTGGCGATAAACAGCGCCGCCGCAGCTTCATACAATGCGGTGCCGTCCATATTGACGGTGGCTCCTAGCGGAATGACGAACCCGGCGATTTCGGGTCTGACGTGTAAATGTTGCTGAACACAGCGCAAAGTAACGGGCAACGTGGCCGAGCTGGAGCTAGTGGCAAAGGCTGTGACTAAAGCCTCCCGCGCACCACGCCAGAAATGTAGCGGAGAAACACGCGTGACTAGCCAAAGTAGCAGCGGCAGCACTACAGCACCGTGTAGTAACGTGGAGCCTATCACCACCGCCACAAATTTACCCATACTGGCGAGTAAAGTCGCGTCTTGCGTGGCGACTAGCTTGGTAAGCAGTGCCATGATGCCGATAGGAGCAAGTCGCATAATCCAGCCAACTATGCGTAGTGTGAGTTCCAAGCCTTCTTGCAATAAGACCAAGATATTGCGATAGCGCTCGCCGCCTATGACAAGTGCTATCCCCAAAAACAGTGCAAAGATCACGATAGCCAGCACGTTGCCTTGCGCCAGCGCTGCAAAGGGATTGACAAATAAGCTATGAAAAAAGCTCAAGGCAAACTCTGCCAGAGTCATGTGTTGAGCAGCTACTTGAGTTGTACCGCTTTGGAATAGCGCTAGGCTTAAACCCTTACCCGGAGCGAACAGATTGGTGGCGCTTAAACCAATGACGATAGCGATCGCCATTGACAGTACAAAGAAAGCAAGCGTGATAGTCCACACCCGATGTATTTGTTGGTGGGCGCGCAAATTGGCTACCCCTACCGCGATGGAAGTGAATACCAGAGGCACCAAAATCATCTTCAGCAAATCCACAAACACATTGCCCAGCAAGCCCGCTACATAGAGGGTGCGCTGCGAGGCTATAGAGTCAACACCAAGGCTGGTTAGCAACAAACCCAGACCAATACCCGTCACAGCACCAAGCAAGATTTGTGTGTTTAACGAGACTCTCATTTAGTGTTATACCTTCAACCGTTTAATTGCTTCAACTCGCGCTTGAAAAATTGCTTCTTTAATCGCTTCTGGCATGGAATGCTGGCTAGCTATCGTTCTAGTAACTACCGCCTGAGCGGCATTTAAGCATTCACGTAGTTTCTGCGCCGCTGGAAATGGTTTGTCGGTATAGCCCAATCTTCCTTTTGAATCGCTTTCGCAAGCACGCAAAAAATCTTCAAACCGCTCTGGCTGGCGGATGGCATCGGTGTCTTGTAAAAATTGCATGATGGTTGCCGGACGCATGTCGAACACAGCGTGTACTTTGCCGTGCAGCTTGGCAACGATGTGAGCAAGTTCCTTGCAATCGTTAGGTACTTTGAGGCGTTTGCATAGGTCCTTGAGCAGATTGACGCTGCGTTCTTCATGTCCAATGTGTCTCGGCAAAATATCAACGGGGGTAGTACCTTTGCCGAGATCGTGTGTGAGTGCGGCAAAGCGGACGGGAAGGTTGTAATTCTGCGCGGCGGCGTAGTCCACCACCATCATCACGTGCATACCCGTATCGATTTCCGGGTGATGCTGGGCAGGTTGTGGAACACCCCATAGCCTATCTAGTTCTGGCATTAGGCGTTGCAGAGCGTCACATTCACGCAACACTGCAAACATTCTTGAGGGGGTGGATTCCATCAATCCACGGGAGAGTTCTTGCCATACGCGTTCTGGCACCAAAGCATCTACTTCGCCGTTTTGTACCATTTCCTGCATCAGGCGCATGGTTTCTTCGGCTATGGTGAAGTCGGCAAAACGTGCGGCGAAGCGGGCTACACGCAAGATGCGCACTGGGTCTTCTACAAACGCATCGCTGATGTGTCTGAATACCTTGGCTTGCAAGTCTTGCTGGCCGTGATGCGGGTCTATCAGTTGACCTTGCTCATCCTTAGCGATAGCGTTGATGCTCAGGTCGCGGCGAGCAAGGTCTTGCTCCAGCGTGACTTCTGGCGCGGCATACACCTGAAACCCCTTGTAGCCCCGTGCCGTCTTGCGTTCGGTGCGAGCCAGCGCATACTCTTCATGGGTTTTGGGGTGCAGGAATACCGGGAAATCTTTGCCTACGGGCTGAAAGCCCTGCTCCACCATTTGTTCCGGTGTTGCGCCAACGACGACCCAGTCGCGGTCTTTGGTGGGTAGCCCCAGCAATTCATCGCGCACCGCGCCGCCTACGCAATAGATTTGCATCTATCTGCCTGCCGTCACCCGATAGCGCAGGTAATTAGCGCGCGGTGTTGTTCCGCTGAGGTAGTGCGGAGCGACTGCTTCCAGCGAAGTAGGCATGATTCCGAATAAAGCAGGAAAGGGTTCTGTGCTAATGCTATCAATTTCGGTGGAACGCAAGTTGTCGCGGCTCATTAACTTAATAGGCAACCATTCCATGCACATCGCCTGCAAGTAAGATAATCTCTGGTTGAGACCAATGATACGAGGATTAGCACCGACGGCCTTGGCAGCAAATGCAACCAGCTCACGCATGGTGTAGATGGTCGGTCCGCAAAGGTCATAGCTTTGATGATAGGTGTGCAAATCATCTACGCTGGCAGCAATCACTTTTGCCAAGTCTTCTACCCATATCGGCTGAAAGCGTGCATTGGGGACTGCTAGCGGAATGATGGGTGTGAGTTTTGCCATACGCGCAAACAGGTTGAGAAAACTATCACCTTCACCGAATACCACCGAAGGGCGGAATATCGTCCAGTTGAGTTGCGATACTTTCACTGCAGCTTCGCCCACTGCTTTAGACCGTAAATACATGCTGGGTGCGGCGCTGCTGGCGTGTAGAGCGCTCATTTGTATGAAGCGATTGATACCCAGTTCTTTACACAATCCGACCAAGCGACGGGGAAGTTCGCTGTGGATGGCTTCAAAGGTAGCATGTCGATCCTGATGCAAAATACCGACTAGGTTGATAACGGCATCACAACCACTCAATGCGTGTCTTAATGCCATATCGCTCATAATCTGGCACTCGATTACTGTCACTTTTGGTAACAAGATAAGATGCTTAGAGGATTCGCGGCGGCGCGTCAGTACCTTGACGTCAAATCCCGCCTTATCCAAATGATGCACGATATGGCTTCCAATAAAGCCCGAGCCACCCAACACGCATACAGTTTTACGTTGCATCTGTTGCCTTTCAAATGTCTGGATCAATGGTAGAGTCAAGCGTGTCCGCATCCACCGCATTGATTGTTCCCAACCGTTGTTTTAACCCTTGTTTGGGCAGACCCAAACGTTGCGTATAAAACTGTGCGTTAGCCATCACTTTTTTCACGTAATCGCGTGTTTCACCAAATGGGATAGATTCAATATACACCGCAGCCTCCATCGCCGCCGTTCCCGCCCAGCGCTTGGCACGACCAGGTCCCGCGTTATAAGCGGCGGTAGCCATCACTGCCTGATTGTCGCTGACATCCAGAACATGGCGTAGATAATGGGTACCAAACTGAATGTTGGTATCCGTGTGTTGCATCATATCGCAATGGCACTCAGGGACACCAATACGTTTGGCAATCCACTTGGCGGTGGCCGGCATAATTTGCATCAAGCCGGATGCACCCACACCAGAACGCGCATAGTTCACAAAACGGCTCTCTTGGCGTATCAAACCATATATCCAAGCTTCGTCTAACTGGTTTTCTTTGGCATAGATTTGCATTTTATCCCGATATGGCGTGGGGTAGCGTAGCGCAAAATCGTGCCTGGTTTGAGTTTTGTCCGCAGTGTTGATGGCGAGATCTATCCAGTCTTGGCGCATGGCTAATTCGGCTGCTGCAATGAGGCGCGTGTCGTCCAAATTGCGAGTCGCCCATTGCCATTCTTTGCGCGATTCTGCGCGGAGATTGTGTTGACTCAAAGCAATTGCACGTTGTACGCCGGGCAGTTTCTCTATCGCAGCAATATCTGTATCGTTGGCACGATAACTGCTGACGGGTGCGCTCACATACTGCCCCAACTCGTTTTCTGCCAGCAAACCATAGTAATTTTGTTCTTTGGATAATGGCGTAAATATAACGTTAGCCGCAGAGATGTCATTGTTAGCCTTCAGCGCTCGCGCTTGCCAATAACGCCAGGTAGAATCGTTTTGCATGATTTGCGGCATAGCATTGATGGTGGTTAATAGCACATCCCAATTACCGCTACGCAAGGCAGCCCGAGCTTTCCACGCATATTGCTCGTTATCTAGCGGCGTACCCTCAACTTTTTTATACCAATCTAGAGCATCGGGTAAGTGATTCCGTGCCGCTTGCAGCGCCATGCGTCCCCAAAAATAGTTCTTCTCTTCCTTGTTGAAATTACTGGCAATTTTTTCCCACAATTCCACTGCGACATCTGGTTTGCTGCGTGCCAAACGTTCCAAGGCATACAGGTTCAGTTCCCTACCCAGTCGGGTTTTGAGACTGATGGATTTCTTTTCCAGCATTTTTTGAGGATTTTCTTGCGTTTTATCGGCCACGCGATCAAACAATTTGAGACGTTTCAGGTCGGGATATGCTGCCAGATAACGTGCCGTGGTTTTGGCAACCTGCACTTGATTGGCTTGAAAGGCCAGCCGTAATCTCACCCATGCGTCGTCTATGGTTAATACTTTTTGCTGACGCATGGTAGAAAAAAGCGCATCACAACTACTGGGTTGGTCGGCGGGAGTGAACCACAACGGTTTGGCATCTTCTAGGGCGTTGTCTTGCTCTTGCGAATAGCGCGCCAATGCTACAAAGCATGCAATAGTCGCGTCTTCGTTATTGAGTTTGGGATATTCTGCCAACATTAATTCCCATTTTTCGTGTTTACCCAGAATTTTTAGCCATTCTGCGCGCAGCTTGTCGGCAAAAGGTGTGTCGGGATAGCGCCCCAGAAAGGTTTGCACGGTGGTGCTGTCGGTAGCTTCTAGGTTGAGTAGCAAGCGCCAGTATTCTGCATAAGGCGCCAAGATGGAATTGGAAGCAAGCAGAGCGTCTGCGGCTACGCTCAGCGTTTTGATATCACGTTTTTGATAGGCTGCGTAAGCATCGTCAAAAACTGTCTGTTCATCGGCCTGCAAAGACGTACAACATAGCATCGCCAGCAGCAACAGCAGGCTTTGCAGCTTAAGCAATCAAGCGCCCAACCATGAAGACAGCGGCGACAACCAGGCCCAATACCAAGCCGAATTTGAATAATTGCCAGGAGAATTTAAGCCAGCGGTGGTCACCGGTGATGAAATATACGCCCACGCCGACCACAATGGAAATAAAGGCAAGACCGGCAAGTAAGCGCATGACGAGCATGGGGAATTTTAAGCAGCTTGCGCCAGCAATTGGGTAAAGCCACGCGGTGCATCTTGCTCTTGCTCAAACGTGGCATATTCCCAAGCGTCAGCATCAGCCAGCAAAGCCCGTAGCAAGCGGTTGTTGAGTGCGTGACCAGACTTGTGTGCGTAGAATGCGCCGATGAGCGGATGCCCCAGTAGATATAAATCGCCGATGGCATCTAGTACTTTGTGGCGTACAAACTCGTCGGCATAGCGCAGACCTTCGCCATTCAGGATACGGTATTCGTCCAGCACTACTGCGTTATCTAGACTTCCGCCACGTGCTAAGCCCATGTTTCGTAGTGTTTCCACCTCATGCATAAAGCCAAATGTACGCGCGCGGCTGATTTCCTTGATGTAGGAATGTTCGGCGAAATCAATCACCACATGCTGACTGGAATGTTCAAACACGGGATGGGCGAAGTCTATAGTGAAGTCCATTTTGAAGCCGGAGTATGGTTCGAAGCGTACCCATTTTTCACCGTCTCGCACTTCTAGAGGCTTTTTGACGCGGATGAATTTTTTCAGTGCATTTTGCTCAACAATACCCGCCGATTGCAGCAAAAACACGAAAGGTCCCGCGCTTCCATCCATGATGGGGATTTCCGACGCGGATAAATCTACATACACATTATCAATGCCCAGTCCGGCGAGCGCCGACATCAGGTGTTCCACCGTGCCAACACGCACACCATCAAGTTCTAGTGTGGAAGATAATCGCGTGTCATGTACATGCTCAGGCGCTGCTTTAATGTCCTTGGGCTCGTCGAGATCAACGCGGCGGAATACGATGCCGGTGTCAGCTGCAGCTGGACGCAAGGTCATATACACCTTATCGCCGGTGTGTAGACCCACGCCAGTGGCGCGAATGACATTTTTGAGAGTGCGTTGTTTAAGCATGGTAATTATTAATAGGTAATGCCTTGAATCATAGCACAAATAGCCGATATTTCAGCGATTTGCGGCAATCGCGTTGGTTCGGGACGCGATTGCCGCGGGGGAGTATCCTAAAAGGACTAGTCAGCTTGTTTACGCAAAAATGCCGGTATATCCATTTCATCCACACCTGAACTCCTCATTACCTCAGCTTGCGCGCGGCGATTGCTAGTAAATGCCGCAGGAGCTGTTTGTTGCTCTTCATCATAGCTCCCAAAGGCGATAGGTTCATCGTAGGTGCCGGTTCGCTGTGCTGCCCAGTCGTTGCTAATAGCCAAGGTGGGACGTACCTTTTGTCCGGTAGCACCAGTTAGTCCAGTCGCTACCAGAGTAATGCGCAAGTCGTCACCCAGGGTGTTGTCAAACACGTTGCCGTAATACACGGAAGCGTCTTCTGCGGTGAATTCCTTAATGGTGTTCATCACTTCGTAGAATTCGTCCATCATAAAGGTGTCTTCGCTGGCGGAAATATTCACGAGAACGCCACGCGCACCCTTGAGGTTGACGTTTTCCAAAAACGGGCTGTTGACGGCCTGAGTGGCTGCATCTCGCGCACGATTCTCACCTGAAGCAGTCGCAGATCCCATCATTGCCATACCATTTTCCGACATCACGGTACGCACATCAGCGAAGTCCACGTTGACTTGACCGTAACCATTGATGATTTCCGATATACCGGACACTGCGCTATGTAGTACGCCATTAGCGGCGCGATAGGCATCTTTCAAGGTTACACGACCACCCAACACTTCCATCAGACGCTCATTTGGTACTACCAAAAGTGAATCTACATGTCTGGTGAGTATGGCTATACCGTCGTCAGCCAATAGTTTGCGATTATTCTCGAAAGAGAAAGGCTTGGTGACCACAGCAACGGTGAGTATGCCTAATTCCCGTGCCACTTCCGCCACTACTGGAGCCGCGCCAGTGCCGGTGCCACCACCCATGCCTGCTGCGATGAACAGCATATCCGCACCACGGATTAGGTCTTCAATGCGGTCACGATCTTCCAATGCGGCCTCGCGACCGATGTCCGGTTTGCCACCAGCGCCCAAGCCGCGCGTCAGGCCGACTCCCAACTGCAACTGGATTTCTGCACGACTCCGATTGAGCGCGCCGATATCGGTGTTGGCGCTGATGAACTCAACGCCAGTGACTCCCATATCTATCATGTGTTCAACCGCGTTGCCACCGCAGCCACCCACCCCCATCACCTTAATCACCGCCTTGTCGGCGGGACGTTCTACTATTTCAAAATCGAACCCCATTTTGCTTCCTCCTTAAAATAACTTCGAACCAAAGAAACTACTGCTTAACAACAAATTAACTACAAAAATCAAAAATTCCCCTGAAACCACTGTTTCATCATTTCCCAAATTCTGCCAAACGAAGTGGTCTCGCTCTGTGTTTGTAAATGACGTTCCAGTTGGCCCTTCCCCATCAGTAATAAACCTACGCCGGTTGAATAGCGTGGATTACTGACCACTTCTGACAAACCTCCCACTTTGGCAGGCAGGCCTAACCGTACCGATGTTCCCAATACTTCTTCGCCCAACTCCACCATGCCGCGCATTAGGCTGCTGCCGCCGGTAATTACGATGCCTGCGGGTATCATTTGCTCAAAACCACTGCGCCGCAGTTCAGACTGCACTAGTTCGTAGATTTCTTTGACGCGCGCCTCAATGACTTCCACTAAAATGGGATGAGATAACTGGCGTGGATCGCGGCCTTCTGCTCCGGCAACTTCTATCATCAAGCTGGGGTCGGCTAGTTGTTGTAAAGTGCAGCCATGAGAGACTTTGATCTCTTCGGCATTCTGGGTAGGTGTGCGAAACGCTACAGCGATGTCATTGGTAATCTGATCACCAGCAATTGAAATCACACCGGTGTGGCGAATGGCACCTTGCTTGAACACCGCGATGTCTGTCGTGCCACCTCCAATATCCACCAAACAGACACCCAGCTCTTTTTCATCTTCGGTCAGCACCGAGATACTTGAAGCCAGTGGTTGCAATACTAGGTCGTTGACCTCCAGTCCGCAGCGCTTGACGCATTTGATGATGTTTTGCGCAGCCGCCACCGCTCCGGTGACGATATGGACTTTCACCTCCAGTTTCATGCCACTCATACCCAATGGCTCACGTACGTCTTCCTGGCCATCTATGATGAATTCCTGAGTCAATATATGCAGAATCTGCTGGTCGTTGGGTAGACTGATGGCTTGTGCCATTTCCACTACCCTGTCTACGTCGGATTGATGTACTTCAGCATCTTTTATCTTCACCACGCCATGCGAATTCAGGCTCTTGATGTGGCTACCAGCGATGCCGGTATATACCGAGCTGATTTTGCAATCGGCCATGAGCTCGGCTTCTTCCAGCGCGCGCTGGATGGCAGCGACGGTGGAGTCAATGTTCACTACCACGCCACGCTTTAAGCCGCGAGACTCATGTTGCCCCAAACCGATGACTTTGATGTCGCCCTCCGGTGTCAACTCGGCGACGATGGCGACGATTTTCGACGTGCCTATATCTAAGCCCACAATCAAATTTTGCTGATCTTTACTCTTCATCAAACTCTCCTCAAGATACTTTATGTGCGCTTACACCCACAGGCCTGCGAACCGCGAATCCATTGGGATAACGTAAATCAGCATAGCTGGCGTGACTGTTTTGCAAATTTGGCGTAACCGCATAAATCTGGGCAAACTTTTTCAATCTGGCCTCCATTTGTTCGCGCCCCAACTCAATCACCATGCCGTTATCAACTGTCATCTGCCATGCACGCCGAGATGACAGTGACATGCGCGTCACTTTCAAACCGGTGGGACTGAGTACTTGTCCGTACAACTGATAGTTCTGAGCGATTTCTTTCACGCTCTCACCTGCGCCGTAAAAAAATGGCAGTTCTTTATCCGATGCTGCGTGGAACAACTCACCATGCGTGTTTACCAGCCCGATGTCGCCCCAACGAGCCAGTTCGCGGTGTTCTTCCACCAGTACCTCCAACTTATCCGGCCAGCGACGGCGCACACTGACGTTGCGCACCCAAGGTAATTTTTCAAAAGCGTTGCGCGTTTGTACTAAATCCACGGTAAAGAAATTGCCCTGTAAATACCGCCCGGTTATCAATTTAAGCTGCTCGCGTGTGACGTGAGTGAGTTCGCCATTGACTTCCACATGTTTTAGTGGGTAAATCGGTAAGTGCAACACCACAAACAGTAGGGCATACAAAAACAACAAAGCTGCCATCGCGTACAGCAGATTCGCCGCCCATAGCATCATTTGCGTTTTACTTAACATCCGCCAACTCCAAAATCTGTAGCACCAAATCATCAAAGCTAATGCCGGCGGCTTTTGCACCCATAGGCACCAAACTGTGATCCGTCATGCCGGGGGAGGTGTTGACCTCTAAAAAATAGTACTTGCCTGCAGCATCCATCAAAAAATCCACTCGTCCCCAACCGCTTCCGCCCAATACACGAAAGGCTTGTAGTGCTTCAGCTTGGATTTTCTTTTCCGTTTCGATGCTCAAGCCGCAAGGACAGAGATATTGCGTGTCGTCACGTAAATACTTGGCTTCATAGTCATAAAACTCATTCGCTGGAATGATGCGAATAATCGGTAAAGCACGGTCACCCAAAATCCCCACGGTATATTCGCCGCCACCCACAAACTGTTCGGCGATTACTAACGGGTCGTACTTGGCGGCCTCAGCAAAAGCTGCGCGTAAACCGCCAGCCTGTTTGACTTTGCTGATGCCTATACTGGAACCTTCATTGGCGGGCTTCACAAACAGCGGCAAACCTAAATTTTGTTCTATCGCCGCAAAATCACTATTTTCTTGCACCAGTTCAAAGCGTGGTGTGGCAACCCCCGCAGCTTGCCAGATCAACTTAGTACGCCATTTATCCATACCCACACTGGAGGCCATCACTCCACTTCCTGTGTAGGGGATCCCCATCAATTCCAGCGCCCCTTGTATAGTGCCGTCTTCGCCAAAACATCCATGTAATGCAATAAATACGCGATCAAAACTTTCCAAATCGTGCAAAGGTTTTTCCGCCGGATCAAACGCTTCCGCATTGATGCCGCTTCGTCTTAACGATGCCAATACCGCACCGCCGCTATTGAGCGAAATCGCTCGCTCGGCGGATTTACCACCCAGCAGCACGGCTACTTTCCCAAAGTTCTTCATTCTTTGTCTCTAACCCTTGAGCCTTGATGCTCCCCAATAATTCTTACTTCACGTTGCAAATCCACTTTGGTCTCACGTAACACCGTGGCATGTACGTGTTCAATCAAGGTTTCAATATCCGCCGCCGTTGCATGACCCGTATTCACAATAAAATTCGCGTGCTTCTCAGATACCTGTGCCCCACCTAATTGATAACCTTTCAATCCACAGCTTTGTGTCAAACGCGCCGCGTAATCACCTTCTGGGTTGCGGAATACCGAACCGGCATTTGGCATATTTAGCGGCTGGGTTTCCAAACGTTTGGCGAGCAAATTCTTAATCTTTTGTTCAGCCACGCTGGCTTCGCCCTTAGCCAAGTCAAACCATCCCGCCACAAACCACTCCTCACCCGGCAGACTTACGTGGCGGTAGCCGATTTCAAGTTCCACCTGACTACGCTGATGCAGGTGACCAAAGCGGTCTATGGTCAGCGCGTGATGCACCACATCCCAAGTCTCGCTGCCATGACAGCCCGCATTCATCGCTAAAGCACCACCCACCGTGCCGGGGATTCCTGCAAAAAACTCTGCGCCATGCAAATGTGACCGAGCGCTAAATTTGGCTAGCTTGGCGCAGGTGACACCGGCTTCAGCGTAGATTTTCCCGTCCTCTAAACGTAATTCGTCAAGCGAACCGCCATGCAGCACAATCACCGTGCCGCGCACTCCGCCGTCGCGCACTAATAAATTGGAGCCTAAGCCTACGAAGTAGACCGGTTCGCCATGCGGCAAGCTTTGTAAAAAACCGGACAAATCTTCAATGCCCGCTGGGATGTAGAGCCTGTCTGCTTTACCGCCTACACGCCAACTGGTGTGGCTGCTCATGGGTTCATCCATGAGCAGCGTGCCGTGAGTTGTCTTTTGCTGTGTAATCACTGCGCCAACTCCCGCGTTTTTGCAGCCACTTGTCCGATAGAACCGGCACCCATGACGATTACCACATCGCCAGCCTTGGCGATTTTTAGAATGGCTGAAGGCAGTTCGGCGGTGGTTTCCACGAATACCGGTTCGACCTTATCCAGCACGCGAATGGCGCGGATCAAGGTGCGTGTATCTGCCGCCACGATGGGGGCTTCGCCTGCCGAGTAAATTTCGGTTAGTAGTACCGCATCTGTTTGGGATAACACGCGCACAAAATCTTCAAAGCAATCACGGGTTCTGGTGTATCGATGTGGCTGGAAGGCAAGTACCAAGCGGCGGTTAGGGAATGCCCCGCGCGCGGCGTTGATCACTGCCTGCATTTCCGCAGGATGGTGGCCATAGTCGTCTATCAAGGTAAATGTACCGCCGTTTTTGGCAGGGATTTCACCGTAGCGCTGAAAGCGTCGTCCCACACCTTTGAATTCCGCTAGCGCCTTAATAATCGCGGCATCTGCCACGTTCAGCTCACTGGCAATTGCAATCGCCGCCAGCGCATTGAGCACATTATGTGTACCGGTCAAATTCAACACCACTTCAAACTCAGTCGTAACACCATTAATACGCTGCACGCTGAATTTCATCTGCGCACCATCGGCGCGTACATTCCTTGCACGAATGCGGGCATCTTCGCTAAACCCATACGACATCACAGGCTTGGTAACGCGTGGCAAAATGGCGCGAATATTGGGGTCATCTACACACAACACCGCCATACCGTAGAACGGCAGACACTGCAAAAACTCTACAAAGGCACTTTTGAGACGTTCAAAATCATGACCGTACGTTTCCATGTGATCTGCGTCTATATTGGTCACTACGGCTAACGTGGGGGATAAATGCAAGAATGAGGCATCTGATTCATCTGCCTCTACTACGATAAATTCTCCCGCACCTAAACGCGCGTTGGTGTTAGCGGCTTCCAACCTGCCGCCGATGACAAAAGTGGGATCCATGCCAGCTTCAGCCAAAATGCTAGCAATGAGACTGGTGGTGGTGGTTTTGCCGTGCGTCCCAGCTACCGCAATGCCTTGTCTAAAACGCATCAACTCCGCCAGCATCATGGCGCGCGGCACGATGGGGATGTTGCGGTGTCTGGCGGCTAGCACCTCTGGGTTGTCTTCTTTTACCGCAGTGGAAACCACCACTACATCTGCAGCATTTAGATTGCTCGCGGCGTGGCCTTGATGCACGCTTGCACCCAAAGCTTTAAGGTGCTGAGTGATAGCGTTATCTGCCAAGTCGGAGCCGCTCACACTAAAGCCCAAATTCAGTAATACCTCGGCAATACCGCTCATACCAGAGCCGCCAATACCTACAAAGTGGATGTGCTTAACTTTATGTTTCATCGCATTTGCTTCGCATGCTGTATATGTTTCATTTCGCCAATTCCATACAAACTTGTGCCACATCTGCCGTGGCCTCGGGCTTGCCTAAAGCACGTGCCTTGATCGCCATTGCAAGCAGACTTTCATGTGTGAGGCCAGCGATCACTTTCGCCAAAGTGCTTGCATTTAGTGAGCTTTGCGGCAACAGTAAGGCCGCGCCGTTATCAGCTAAATACTTCGCGTTACCTGTTTGGTGGTCGTCCACCGCGTGAGGAAACGGCACCAGAATGCTGGCCACACCGGCGGCGGCCAACTCGGCCACAGTGAGCGCTCCAGCACGGCAAATCACTACGTCGCACCATGCGTACATGACGGCCATATCATCAATAAAAGCGCGGGCATCGGCGCTGACGTTGGCATTTTGGTAGTGGGTTTGCAGTTGCTTAATATGCTTAGCACCCGCTTGATGAATGACCTGTGGACGCAGTTCGACGGCAAGTTGACTGAGTGCTTGCGGCACAGTTTCGTTAAGTATTTGTGCGCCTAGGCTTCCGCCGATGACCAACACACGTAGCGCCCCGTCACGGTTATTGAACCGTTGTTTGGGTTCAGGCAAAGCTGCAATGTCGGCACGGACAGGGTTTCCAACGAGTGTGGCTTTATCACCAAAGGCACTGGGGAATGCCGCCAACACGCGTTTGGCAAAAATTGATAGCACGCGGTTGGTTAAACCTGCCACCGAGTTTTGTTCATGAATCACCAGTGGTTTACGTAAAATCCAAGCCATCAAGCCACCGGGCAACGCAGCATAGCCGCCCATACCCAGCACCACATCTGGCTTATGGTGACGCAAGGCTTGTAGGCTTTGTTGACAGGCGAACAGGACTTGGAAGGGTGCGGCAAGCTTACGAAATATGCCTTTGCCGCGAACCCCTTTCATCTTAATCATGCTGCTGGCATAGCCCTTGCCTGTGATTAACTGGTTTTCCATACCGCCTTCGGTTACTAGCCACGCGATATTCCAGCCTTTAGTTTTTAGCCAGTCGGCTACGGCGATAGCGGGAAATACGTGACCGCCTGTACCTCCGGCCATCACCATAAGAGTCGGCGAGATGCGGCTCATGCGGGTAACCCTTTCGCCAATCTTCGGTTTTCGTAGTCAATTCGCAGCAGAACAGCCAGCGCCACGCAATTGGCCACGATACCGCTACCGCCGAATGAGAGCAGAGGCAGAGTCAAACCTTTGGTGGGCAGCAGTCCCATGTTGACCCCCATGTTGATGAAGGATTGCACGCCCAGCCACACACCTATACCTTGAGCCAGCAGCGCAGAAAAATTGCGGTCATACAGCGCAGCCTCTTTAGCGATAGCGAACGCTCGCATCACCAGCCATGTAAATAGTGCTACCACTACCAGAACACCCATAAAGCCTAATTCTTCAGCAATTACCGCCAGCAAAAAGTCAGTATGTGCCTCGGGTAAATACAACAATTTTTCTACACTACCGCCCAGGCCTACGCCTAGCCATTCGCCTCTTCCAAAGGCAATTAAAGCGTGGGAGAGTTGATAGCCCTTGCCATAAGGATCAGCCCAAGGATCCATAAAGCCGACGATGCGTTGCAAGCGGTAGGGCGAACTCAAAATCAATAGCACAAAGCCCACTACCAGCATACCGAGGAGTCCTACGAAAATACGTGCGTTGATGCCGCCCAGCCATAAAATGGAGACGGAAATCGCGGCGATGACGGCAAATGCGCCAAAGTCTGGTTCACGCAGTAACAGTGCCGCGACCAGTAGCATTACGCCCAGCATTGGCAAAAATCCTTTGGTAAAACTTTGCAAAAATGCGGCTTTACGCACGGTATAGTCGGCTACGTACATGGCGGCGAAAAGCTTCATGAGTTCGGAGGGTTGCAGCGTGATGAAAATTAACGGAATCCAGCGCCGACTGCCGTTGACTTCGCGCCCCAAACCTGGAATCAAAACTATGACCAGTAGCGCTAAGCCTATTAAAAACAACATAGGTGCGGCGCGTTGCCATACTTTGGTGGGGATTTGAAAGCTGATAAGTGCGGCGACCATGCCGACAACTAAAAAGATAGCGTGGCGTACCAAAAAATAGGTGGATTGATGGCCGAACGCCTTGTCGGACTCTGCCATGGCGATGGATGCGGAATACACCATCACCAGCCCGAATCCGAGTAGTAACAACACCGTCCACAGCAGACTTTGGTCGTAAGTGGCGGCTACGATTTTGTTGTGGCCTTTTAGCATCTGCATCATGCTGCGGCTCGACTTTCATTTTCTAAATCGTGCACCGCCGCGATAAAGCTTTCAGCGCGGTGCTGATAATTACGAAACATGTCAAAACTGGCACAGGCGGGGGAGAGCAATACCGCATCGCCTTTTTGGGCTGCTTGATAAGCTTGAGTTACAGCCTCTTCCATTGTGCTGACGTGAATCAGCGGCACACCGGAGTCTTGTAGTGCTTTTGCAATTAATGGTGCATCACGTCCCAGCAATATCACGGCGCGGGAGTTTTCGGACACAGCACTACGTAGCGGACTAAAGTCCTGACCTTTGCCATCGCCGCCCGCAATCAATACCACTTTCTGCGGCAAACCCGCCAAGGCGGCGCAAGTTGCCCCCACATTGGTGCCTTTGGAGTCGTCATAAAACGTAACACCATGCACTTCTGACACCCATTCCACGCGATGTGGCAGGCCTTTGAACTGGCTTAACGTGTTGAGCAAAGTAGCGTATTCCAGCTTGAGGGAATGGCATAAAGCCAAAGCTGCCAGTGCATTACTTGCATTGTGCAAACCGGCGATTTTCATGTTTGACACCGCCATTAACATGGTTTTTCCTTGGGAAAAATGCTGTTGAGTAATACCAAACTCATGCTCTTCGATAGGTGTATTGAGCCCAAAACTCAATTGTGGGCGGGCGTTCAAGGCCATGTTGCGACTGAAATCATCTTGGCGATTTAACACTTGGATACCAGAGCCCTTGAATATGCGAGCTTTAGCTGCGGCGTATTGGGCAAGAGTTTCGTAGCGATCTAGGTGGTCTTCGGTCACATTCAGCACAGTGGCGCTGTCGGCATTGAGGCTGCTGGTGGTCTCCAATTGAAAACTGGAAAGCTCCAGTACATAAACATCTGGTGTTGTCATTGCCAAGGTATCCAGCACGGGTAGACCGATATTGCCTGCGACAATGGTCTTGAGTCCTGCGTCTTTGCACATTTCGCCGACCAAAGTTGTCACTGTGCTTTTACCGTTAGAACCAGTAATGGCAATGACTTTGGCGGATTTTGGTCGGTGCTGGGCAAACAACTCTACATCGCCCACCACCGGAATGCCCCGCGCAATCGCGGTTTGTACTTGTGGTGTGGAGAGGGGTACGCCTGGACTGATAACGATGAGATCGGGTTGGATGAAAGCGTTGTCTTTGAACTCCCCTAGGTGCGTGATGACATCGGGTAATTCGCGCCTTAATACATCCAAAGATGGCGGTGTTTCACGGGTGTCAGCCACAGACAAACGTGCACCTTGGCTTTTCAACCAGCGCAGCGCCGACAGACCGGTATCACCCAGTCCTAGCACTAATACTTGCTTGTTTTTAAGTTCCAGTGTCATCTCAGTTTCAATGTAGATAGCCCAACCAGCACCAGCATCATGGTAATGATCCAAAACCGCACGACTACTTGCGTTTCTTTCCAGCCTTTTTGCTCATAGTGGTGATGCAGCGGGGCCATTAAAAATATGCGCTTACCCTCGCCGAATCTGTATTTTGTATATTTGAAATAGCTCACTTGTGCGGCTACGGATAAGGTTTCCACCACGAATACGCCACCCATGATGAAGAGCACTATTTCCTGGCGGACTATCACGGCCACCACGCCCAGTGCTGCCCCTAGCGCCAATGCGCCTACGTCACCCATAAATACTTCAGCCGGATAAGCGTTAAACCATAGAAATCCCAAACCTGCTCCGGCAATCGCGGTGCAGAACACAGCAAGTTCGCCGGCTCCAGGCACGTAGGGAATACCTAAGTATTTAGAAAAATATAAGTGGCCTGCGGCGTAGGCAAATATTGCCAAAGCGCTGGCAACCAGCACCGTGGGCATGATGGCGAGGCCGTCTAAGCCGTCGGTGAGGTTGACAGCATTACTGCTGCCAACAATGACGAGATAGGTAAGCAGGATGAATCCCACCGCGCCGAGTGGCAGCATGATGTGCTTGAAAAATGGGAAAATAAGTGTGGTTTCTGACGGTAAGGTGGCGGTGTGAAATAGATAAAACGCTGCGCCAAAACCCAGTACCGTCTGCCAAAAGTATTTCTCCCTGGCCGATAAACCTTTGGGGTTGCGATACACTACTTTGCGCCAGTCATCTACCCAGCCGACGATGCCAAACCCCAAGGTGACAATGAGTACTACCCACACGTACCTATTGGTCAGATCCGCCCACAACAGAGTGGAGATGACGATGGCGACTAAAATCAGTGCGCCGCCCATGGTCGGCGTTCCGGCTTTAATCAAGTGTGTTTGAGGACCGTCATCGCGCACCGATTGGCCGACTTTATATTGCGTCAACTTGCGTATCATTACCGGACCGACCACAAAGGAAATCATCAGCGCAGTGAGTGTGGCCATGACTGCGCGCAGGGTTATGTAGTTGAATACATTGAAGGTGCGTACGTCGTGCGCTAACCAGCGGAAGAGTTCTAGTAACATCAGTGTGCCCCCCCGTTACCATTGCTATGACCATTGGTGATGAGTGCAACTAGACGTTCCATTTGCATAAACCGCGATCCTTTTACCAACACTGTAGCTTGCGGCACGAGATAACTCTCCAGCATTGCCGCTAACGCTTGAGGGTTATTGAAATGAGTTGCGCCAGTGCCGAAAGCTTGCACCGTATGTTTGCTTAATTCGCCTAGCGCGAATAATTGTGTGATACCGGCGTTCTTGGCATAGGTGCCGATTTCTTGATGCAGTTTTGCGGCAGTTTCACCCAGCTCACCCATATCACCCATCACCAGAATCTTGGGAACTCCACAGGTGGCGAGCACATCAATCGCGGCGCGCATGGAGTTGGGATTGGCGTTGTAGCTATCGTCAATAATGGTGCAACCACCCTTGCCCACTTTGTGTTGCAGACGGCCTTTCACGCCCGTGAAACTCTCCAGCCCTGCTTTAATAGTGTCGAGCGAAAGTCCCATCGCAATCGCCACTGTGGCTGCTGCTAATGCATTGCGTACGTTGTGCAAACCAGGAACTTGTAACTGGATACCGATTTCATCCAACTGCGATTTCAAACATAGACGACTTCCAGTGAGTTGCAAACTTTCTACTGTCGCTCCTACATCTGCGCCATTATTCATACCGAATGTCATGACACGGTGTGCGCCAGCGATAACTTTCCAATAATTGGCGTAAACGTCGTCGGCGTTGATCACTGCGATACCGTCTTCTGCCAAACCAGCAAAAATCTCGCCTTTGGCGCTGGCGATCGCATCTAAACTTCCTAAACCCTGTAGGTGCGCGGCTTGGGCATTATTGACCAGTGCCACGGTGGGTTTGGCGAGGTGCGTCATATAGTCGATCTCACCTGCGTGATTCATACCCATTTCGGTGATGGCATAGCGGTGATTTTTACGAAGCCGCAACAGGGTCAGCGGCAGGCCAATATCGTTATTCAGATTGCCTATCGTCGCCATGACGTTGTCCGCACCTGCTTCGACTGCCAGAATACTTGCTAGCATTTCCTTTACTGAGGTTTTGCCGTTGCTGCCAGTGATTGCCGCCAGCGGAATCACAAACTTGCTACGCCAATGCGCGGCTAGGTGGCCAAGCGCCAAGCGCGCATCCTTCACAAGCAATAGTGGCTTATCTGTCTTCCGCCTTCTACCCTCTGGCATTTGACTGACCATTGCCGCTACTGCACCTTGCCCTAAGCACTCGTTTACGAATTCATGCCCGTCAAAGTTCTCACCGCGCAGTGCGATGAACAAATCACCCGGCGTGATTTTCCGGCTATCAGTGCTGATGCCTCTGAAATGGGTGTCTGCACCTATCAATGTGCCTTCAACCGCCGTCGCGGCCTCTTGTAGCGTCATCATGGGCAGTGCCTCCGCTAAATGAATGACTTCATGCTGTGCGTTCATGTTGCATCC
This sequence comes from Methylophilales bacterium, assembly GCA_021414145.1. Taxonomy (GTDB): domain Bacteria; phylum Pseudomonadota; class Gammaproteobacteria; order Burkholderiales; family Methylophilaceae; genus CAILHX01. The sequence continues at coordinate 20,885 of JAIOOY010000018.1, forward strand.
TTGCTGTTAAGCGCATGGCTGGCGATCAATGCGTCATTAAAAGGGAATAGGGTGTCGCCGATGTGCTGCGTATCTTCGTGACCTTTGCCCGCTAACAGTACGATGTCGCCCGAATTCGCCATGTTGATGGCGAAGCGAATCGCTGTTGCACGGTCTGTCTCAATACGATGCTGGCCTTGAACACCCTTTACCACTTGCCCGATGATGGCCAAGGGATCTTCTTGGCGCGGGTTGTCTGAAGTGACAATAGTGAAATCGGCTAGGTCAGAAGCTGTTTTCCCCATGAGCGGGCGCTTACCTTGGTCGCGGTTACCACCACAACCAAACACGCAAACGAGTTGTCCACGGCACTGCTCTCGTAAAGTGTTTAATACTTTTTCAAGTGCATCGGGCGTATGGGCGTAATCCACCACGACTAAGGGCAAGTCGCCGCCGCCTAAGGTTTGCATACGACCTGTCACGGACTTTACCTGCGCCAATGCCTTGACGGCATCCTGTAAATCGACATCAGAAGCAAGCAAAGCTGCTAACACTGCAAGTAAGTTATAAGCGTTGAAACGCCCTAGGACATTGGCTTGCAGCTCAGTCTGGCCTTGGGGTGTGGTCACCTTCATGCTGAGTCCAGTGTCTGAAAGTTTCAGCTTGCTGCCACACACATCCGCTTGATTAAAGCCGTAAGTCAGCACTTTTACGGCATCAAGTTCGCTCGCAAGCGATGCGCCAAACGCATCATCGGCATTCAGGACCGCCGTTTGCAAGTTCGGCCATGTAAACAGAATGCGCTTGGCAGCCGCGTAGGCATTCATATCCCCATGAAAATCCAGGTGATCGCGCGATAGATTAGTGAGTAGCGCCACGTCGAATTTCATACCATTGACGCGACCTTGCACCAAGGCATGGGAGGACACTTCCATGGCGATGCTATTAGCGCCCGCGGTCAAATAATTTGCCAATGAGCGCTGCAGCAGAATAGGATCGGGCGTGGTGTTGATGGCTTTTGTCAGATTCTCTGGGAATCCGTTGCCGAGCGTACCGATGACCGCGGTTTTGCGCCCTAGGTGATTCAGTGCCTGCGCCAACCAATGGCTACAAGAGGTTTTGCCATTAGTACCGGTCACGCCGATGACCCACAACTTTTGCGAGGGCTCACCGTAAAATTCGCTGGCGATTTCGCCCACTTGTTCGCGTAAGTTATGCACTGCAAAGTTGGGTGTGTGATGCTGTACATTCCAACTAAAATCGTCTTCATCCCACACTACGCTGGAGGCACCGTTTTCTATCGCTTGGGCGATAAAGTGTCGGCCATCTACCGCCTCGCCAGGGTAGGCGATAAAAGTATCTCCCGTTTGCACTTGGCGACTGTCGCTCACCAAGCGTGTGGGTGCTAAGCCCAAGTTCGCCATCTGTTGCAAGATCGTACTCATACGCTCTCCTTCACTTCAGGGAAAGCGCCGCCAGGCTGTATGGTCTTGCCCGCAGCATCTTGTGGTACAGACAAAATTCTTAGTGCGCCAGCCATGACCTCGCGGAATACCGGAGCGGCTACCGCGCCCCCGTAGTATTGGCCAGCGCTGGGTTCATCCACCATCACCGCGATGATGAGACGAGGATTACTGGCTGGGGCCATACCAATGAATGAGGATACATAAAGATTTTCGGCGTATTGGCCGCCCACTAATTTATGTGCGGTACCGGTCTTGCCTGCCACACGATAGCCGGATACTTGCGCTAGCGGCGCGGTGCCACCCGCTTGCACCACCAATTCCAGCATGTCACGTACTTCATGTGCAGTTTGCGCTGAAAACACATGCTGACCTATGGGCGCGTCTTTGATTTTTACTAAGGAAATGGGCTTCAATTCACCGTCATTGGCAAATACGGTATAAGCACGCACCAACTGCATCAAGCTGAGTGAAATGCCATGTCCATAGGACATGGTGGCCTGTTCAATAGGTCGCCAATGCTGCCAGGGACGCAAGCGACCCGAAGCTTCACCCGGAAAGCCTACGTGGGCGGTCGAGCCAAAGCCGACTTGATTGAATGTTCCCCACATCGCTTGTGGACGCAAGGTTAGTGCTATTTTCGCCGCACCCACGTTGGAGGATTTCTGTATTACTTGCGCCACGCTGATGATGCCAGCGGGATGAGAGTCACTGATGGTGGCAGGGCCAATGTTGAGCTTGCCGTTGCCAGTATTGATCATGGTGTCGGGCTTGAAAGAGCCGTTATCCAGCACGGTGGCGATGGTGAAAGGCTTAAGAGTGGAGCCCGGCTCAAAAGTGTCCACAATGGCACGATTGCGCGATTTTCCTGCGATATTGACTGGGTGGTTGGGGTTGTAGGTAGGCTGATTGGCCAGCGCCAACACTTCGCCGGTGCGTGAATCTATAACGATGATGCCGCCCGCCTTGGCCTTGTTGATTTCAATGGCTTTGGCCAACTCACGGTGCGCAAGATATTGAATGCGGCGGTCTATGGAAAGCACCAAATCGCGGCCTTCTTGCGGTACTTTAACGGCTTCTAAGTCTTCAATAATATGGCCTTGGCGGTCTTTGATGACACGGCGGCTACCCAACTTGCCAGCCAACCAGTTTTGATACACCAATTCCACGCCTTCTTGCCCTTGGTCATCCACGCCGGTGAAACCTATCAGATGTGCTGCGTTATCGCCCTCAGGATAAAAACGACGATATTCGCGCTGTAAAAACACACCTGGAATGCCGAGTTGCATCACTCGCGCTGCGTCTTCAGGCGACATACGGCGTTTCAGGTAGACGAATTCCTTGTCATCGTTTTTAAGTTTCTTATTGATGTCGGCAGGTTTTAATTTCAGCAGTTCGGCCAGCTTTTTGGTTAGATTCGGGGCGATTTCCACATCCGCCGGACTTGCCCAAACTGATTCCACCGGCGTACTGATAGCTAGCGGTTCTTTGTTGCGATCAGTAATCATGCCGCGGTGGGCGAACAGACTGATGGTCCGGCTATAGCGCTGGTCACCTTTTTGTTGCAGGAAGTCGCGGTGCATCCCTTGTAAGTAGATCGAGCGCCCCAGCAACAGCCCAAAGCATGCCAGTAAACCAATGAGCAGCCAGCGTCTGCGCCAAGACGGAAGTCGCATCGCCAAGGCTTGAGCTTGAGCCATTAGCGCACTCCCTCCGGCTGTATCACTTGTGTACGTCCGGTTTCTGGCACTTTCATTTGTAAATGTGTAGCGGCGATTTGTTCGATCCGTGCGTGAGTCGCCCAAGTGCTTTGTTCTAACTGCAATTGTCCCCACTCAATTTCATATTGCTTGGCTTGGTTTTGTTGCGCTTGCAGTTCGATGTAGAGCTTGCGCGCCTTGTGTTGTGAGGTGACGACGCTCAAGGCGCAAACGAGTAACACGGCGAACAAGATGAGATTGAGTTTAGTCATGGCGCGGAGGTTCTTTCAGCCACGCGTAATACCGCGCTTCTGGATCGCGAATTAGCTTTAATTTCCTGAGGATTTGCACGGATCGCTTTGCCGATCGCCATCAAGCGAGGTGGTGGTAAATCAACCGCACGTACAGGAAAGTTGCTGGGAAGGTCGTCGCGGTCTTGTTGTGAGCGGATAAAGCGTTTCACGATGCGGTCTTCAAGAGAATGAAAGCTAATCACGGCGAGCCGCCCGCCGTGTTTGAGCAGATTGGCGCACTGGGGTAACGTCAGCGACAATTCCTCAAGCTCCTGATTGAGGAAAATCCGTAAAGCTTGAAAGGTGCGTGTCGCCGGGTCCTGCCCAGGCTCGACCTTGTGGACAGCGCTTGCCACGAGCGTGGCAAGTTGTCGAGTTGTGCGGAGGGGCTCCCCGTCTGTGCGAGCCTTAACAAGCGTCCTTGCAATCTGTTTAGCAAACCGTTCTTCACCATAGTTTTTTATCACCTCCTGAAGTTGTTGCTCTGTTGCTGTTGCTAAAAATTCCGCCGCCGTCTGCCCGCGCGACTGATCCATACGCATATCCAAAGGACCATCACTCCTGAAACTGAAGCCTCGCTGGGCTTCGTCAATCTGTGGCGACGACACACCAATATCCAGCAGCACACCATCCACTTGACTGATGTTGCGTTCAGCCAGCGCTGCTTGAATGTGGCTAAACGGGCTGTGGATGATGGAAAAGCGCACGTCATCCAGTGTTTGCGCAGCTTTCACTGCACTTAAATCTCTATCCAAAGCGACCAACCGACCGGCCTTGTTTAAGCGTTCAAGAATCGCCCGACTATGCCCACCGCGCCCAAACGTGCCATCCACATAGAGTCCGCTAGGCTTGATATTTAGAGCATCAATAGCTTGTTGCAGCAAAACCGGTAGGTGTTGAGCAGAGCGCTCAGCGCTCACAAGGAAAAGCCCTCCAGCTCGTCCGGTAATGCCACATCGTCACCCGTCATCACGCCCGCCAATTGGGCTTTCCAAGCTTCCATGTTCCATAATTCAAAGTGACTGCCTTGGCCGACCAGCATGGTTTGCTTGTCCAGATTGGCGAATTCGCGCAAGGTGGGTGACACCAACAAGCGCCCGGCGCTATCCATCTCGATGTCTTCTGCATGACCTACCAATAGCCGCTGTAAGGCGCTAGATTGTTTGTTAAAACTGGAAAGGGAGGTGAGCTTGGCCTGGATCGGCTCCCAAGCCGGTTGCGGATACAGCAGCAGGCAGCCATGAGGATGTGCGGTCAGCACCAAGCGACCGGCAGACTGGCTCATTAAGGCGTCTCTGTACCGACTAGGCACAGCTAGCCGACCTTTGGCATCCAGATTTAACGATGTAGCGCCACGAAACACTTCTGCTGAGCTCCCCTATCAATCACGCAAAACGTAAAAGTGGGTTAACAAAAGGGAGTCGCCACTCGCCCTTAGCTTCAAGCAACGACTCCCACAAAACCCCACTTTTCCCCACTAGCCGGCACTATAGATAAAAAAAAAGTGCTTTGCAAGCACTTTTTTCATGTTTTTTCTTTTTGCATCAAAGACTTACATTGTTTTGTTGATAAATAAAAAATCCTTAAAAAATAGATAGATACAAAAACAAGTGAAAGTAATTTAAGAGGAGTGGTGGGGCGCTTAAAAATAGCGGAATGAAAAGAAGCTGGCCGATAAGCCGGGTTTTGTAATCGTCTTGCGACGACATGACAGTCATTCCTCTAGGCGCACAATTACTCGTACGCTCAAGCAACCTACCCGCTGGCAGCGCGAGCCACGCTATTACCAGCCTATTTGGTCTTGCTGCGGATGGAGGTTACCGCGTTTCACCCGTTGCGACGCGAACTCGCAAGCTCGTTGGTCGCACCGACTCGTCTCTGTGGCCCTATTCCTCGCCTTGGGGTTTTGCAACCTTGCTGCGTCCGGCCGTTAGCCGTCATCCCGCTCTATGCAGCCCGGACTTTCCTCCCCCCGTTTGCACGGGCGGCGACTGTCTGGCCAGCTTCAAGGTGCATTCTATCACGCGGTTTTTTTTAGACTTTTTCGCATCATCCAGATGCCCACCAGCACCATCGGTAAACTCAGCCATTGCCCCATACTGAAGCCCAGCGCCAGCAAGCCTAAATAGCCATCCGGTTCACGGGTGTATTCCAGCAAAAACCTAAAGCTACCGTAACCGATTAAAAACAAGCCGGAAACCGCTCCCACAGGGCGGGGCTTGCTGGAATAAATCCATAAGATCAAAAATAACACGATGCCTTCCAGCCCGAATTCATAGAGCTGTGAAGGGTGGCGCGGGATGTTGTCCACTTGCGGAAACACCATGCCCCAAGGCACATCGGTGGCGCGTCCCCACAGTTCACCATTTATGAAATTGCCCATGCGTCCGGCGGCCAAACCCGGCGGCACAAGGGGTGCAATAAAATCCATCAACGCTAGCCAGGGTTTACCTTCTTTACGTGCAAACCACAACATCGCTACCAGCACCCCCAAAAAGCCACCGTGGAAGGACATGCCACCTTGCCACACCGCCAAAATTTCTGCGGGATGCGCCATGAAATAACTAGGCTGGTAAAACAGTACGTAGCCCAGTCGCCCGCCCAACACTACGCCTAGCGCGCCATAGAACAGCATGTCGTCGATATGTTTATCCGTCCAGCCACTATGGGGAAACTGGCGAATCCGCCACCGTGCAAGAAACAAAAAGGCCATAAAGGCAGTCAAGTACATCAGGCCGTACCAATGGATACCGAAGCTTCCTAGGTGTATGGCGACAGGGTCAAAATGGGGATGGATGAGCATTAGGGTTCACCGCCTGAATGGGTTAAAATTGAAGTATTGTACGTTTTCTGGAGCTTATTATGCCGCGTTATCGTTCCCACACCACCACCCAAGGCCGCAATATGGCCGGAGCACGTGCCTTGTGGCGTGCCACGGGTATGAAAGATGAGGATTTCAGCAAACCGATCATCGCGGTATCTAACTCCTTTACGCAGTTCGTGCCCGGCCATGTGCATCTGAAAGATATGGGGCAACTGGTGGCGCGCGAGATTGAACGCGCTGGCGGCGTCGCCAAGGAATTCAACACCATCGCTGTGGATGACGGCATCGCCATGGGCCACGGCGGCATGCTTTATTCGCTGCCTTCGCGTGACCTGATCGCCGATAGCGTGGAATACATGGTCAACGCCCACTGCGCCGATGCGCTGGTGTGCATCTCCAACTGCGACAAGATCAC
>JAIOOY010000009.1 GCA_021414145.1 Methylophilales bacterium
TACTGGATGTAGTCGCCCTTTTCCTGAGCAGTACAGGTGCGCTCCAGCACATCCTTGCAGTTACGCCCGAACCATTTCTCCACCTTGGCCTGATCGGTGAAACGTTGCGGGTTCATGATTGGCGCCATAGGCTCTATGACCTTATTTGCACGCGTCTTGCCTTGCCCTTTGGGGTCGGAAGTGTGGCAACTGGCGCAGCTGACCTTCTGTCCGTCACCACGGGTGTGTTCAGTGCGGAAAAAGCTAGCACCACGATCCGCTGAGAACCCGTTAAATGCCGGATTTTCTTGCCTAGCCTGCGTGTCATATTGCTTGAGCAACTCCTGCGGTGTGGCAGCCCATAAGTTAAGGCTGACCAACATTCCCAGTATCGTGATCGTATTACGCATGATCATTCTCCTTTTCACTTTCAAGCTGATATTTGTAGCCGGACACCATGCCTTGCGCGAGCGGAGTCTTGTCTTTCCATTCATGCCAAATCAGAGCCGCTATGTGCAGCACCACAAACCCAATCAACAAGCCGTAGATAAACTCGTGCGGTTCTTCAAACAGATCTTTCTCCCAAGCCATATCACCGAACCAGGCATTAAGCGGACCAACGCTATGTTCAGCCGCTGCCAAACCCAACCCGGTAAATGCCATCACTACCAACAAGCCATAGACAGCCAGATATACGCCGCTGGCCAGCCTGTCATGCCCGAAGCGCGGCGTGGAGCGAAAACTGAATTGTCGGATAGCATTCCACCACGCGGCTGGATGCCACATATCGGAAATCCGTGCATGTGCCGGACCCACGATGCCCCACACCAATCTCGCAACCAGACCGAGAATGAGCGCATAACCCAGATAAATGTGAAGTTGCCAGACGAGATTCTCGCCGGCTCCCTTTTCAGTAAAATCAGCCAGAGAGACAGTGAGTATGAGTAGCAGGATGGCAAAACCATTCCATGCATGGATGATTCGTAGAATCGGGTCGTAGACCTTTTGTCTACGATACGTCAGGGTTTCCATTTTGCACCTCCGTGTGAATGAACGTAGATGCAATGTATTCCGCATTTCTTAAGTGAAACTTAAGGAACAAAAAAACCAAGGGCGCCGTAGCGCCCTTGAAAATTTGCTGCAAAGATTCGTCAGATTACGCTGAATATCCGGGTGGCAAAGAGCCAGTAAACGAAGGACGTTGTGTCACCTGATCAAACAAGCTGGCCAGATTAGGGTAACTGTTGCGCCAATCAGTCTGTGGCAAACGCATGCCGACATAGGCCAAGGTGCAACAAAGCGCGATGTCTGCCAGACTCAATGCATTGCCCACACAAAATTTCGACTCGCCCAAATCCTTAGATAGTTGTGCCAAGCCACGATCCACCTTGAGTTGCTGGCGCTCTATCACGCTGGCATCTTGAGCCTCACGGCGACCTTCCAGCATGATCGCCACTGCGGCATCGCAAACGCCATCAGCCAAAGCTTCCCAGCGTTTCACTTCAATGCGCTTAGCTTGGGGAATCAAGTGTGCTACTGGTGTTTTTTTGTCCAGATAGTCATTGATAACAGAAGAGTCATATAGCGCCGTACCGTCATCCAACACCAATGTGGGCACTTTACCCAGTGGGTTAAATTCGTTTACGGGACAATCTGGTGCAGACAAAACCACTTCAACCAGTTCGCAATCAATACGTTTTTCGGTAAGCACCACGCGTACTTTGCGGGCGTAAGGACTGTTGGGCGTAATAAAAAGCTTCATAATTCTCCGGACTAAAAATAACGATAGCGGCTGCGATTATAATGCAGGGATGCTCATACCTGACGACAATATCCAACAACAAGTCGCCGCCGCGCTTGCCGAAGACGTGCAAACCGGCGACCTCACTGCGGCGCTCATCCCCGCCACACAAGCATCTACGGCTCAAGTCATGTGTCGCGAAACTGCGGTGCTATGTGGGCAAGCCTGGTTCGAGGCGTGCTTCCGCCAGCTTGATGCAAATGTGGAAATTACATGGCTGGCGCCTGAGGGCGCAATGCTCACGCCCAACCAAAACGTATGTCGCATTCACGGCAATGCCCGCGCGATGCTTACCGCAGAACGTTGCGCGCTCAACTTCCTGCAAACCTTATCCGCCACCGCCACACTGACTCGACGGTATGCAGACGCTATCATCGGCACCAAAGCCGTGGTCATGGACACCCGCAAAACCTTGCCCGGCCTGCGTCTAGCGCAGAAATATGCTGTTACTGTGGGTGGTGGCGCAAATCAACGCTTTGGTCTATATGACGGCATCTTGATCAAGGAAAACCACAT
>JAIOOY010000001.1 GCA_021414145.1 Methylophilales bacterium
CTGCGCAACTGGCGCATGGTCAAACTCGCCACCACCAAGGCTCAGCGCAAACTATTCTTTAATCTGCGTAGCATGAAGACGCACGCCGGCACACTGCAACCAGATGAAGTCAACGAAATCGCGCGTGAGTTGAGAGTGAAACCTGAAGAAGTGGTTGAGATGGAAAAGCGCATGGGTGGTTACGATGTAGCGCTTGAATCTGACGATAGCGATGAAGATGCGCATTTCAGCCCGATCGCCTATTTGGAAGACACGCGACCAGAGCCATCTGAAGCCTTAGCGGATTTGCAAACCGAAATACTGCAAACCACAGGATTAGAATCAGCCTTAAACAGCTTGGATGAGCGTAGCCGCCATATTGTGCAAGCGCGCTGGTTGAACGAGGACAAAAACGCCACATTACATGACTTGGCAGCGGAATATGGCGTTTCAGCAGAACGCATACGCCAAATTGAGCAAAAAGCCATGCAAAAAATGAAGGCGTTGATGGTTTCTGCTTAATTTCTTGTTTGCCCAAAAAACGGCTACCTGAACTTTCAGCGTAGCCGTTTTTTTATGCAATATTTATCAATTGAGCGTACTATACAGGTCAGTACATTAACGCTCATGAGGTCATCATGAATTTACTCGCCAGTCCTTGGTTCTTCAGTATGGTTGAAAAACGCGGAAGCTCCCCTAAACAGAGGCTTCTGGCAGTATTTTCTATCAGTCGCGATTGGCTTGCTGCACCCGGCATAGGCGAACAATTCTCGCTCGAGATCAATGCTGCGGCGCACCAAAGCATCCAGCATCTTTCCCAATTTCTCACTCGTTTGGCTGAAGCTGCAAAAGCCACCAACCCTGCCGTACTTTCCAATCAACTATCACTATTGTTGATTGGAGCCATCACCGAACAGCAACGCAACCCGCAATCACCGGTGATGGAAGAGGCGATGCACGCCGCCCAAGTATTGATTGATATGGCTTGTAAACGTAACCACACCAAGCACTACGCCTACTTGGGCGGATTCGCCGCTAGTGTGATGGCCTGCTTTTTGGGCTGGAAATTGCTCATGCCCAACGACAATGCTCCCATCATGCATGTTGCAGGCTATCCCTTGCACATCGTACAAGCCAATCACTTAAGTCCAGATGAGGTGGAAGCGGTGCTCGCCCTACATAGCCAGATCCTGAGCGGAGAGTGCCGAGCACCGCATCTGGCCATGCTGCCGCAAGGCCAAATGTCGGCTTATATGAATGTGATTGAATTCAGAAAACCAGATGACCCCGTTGCTGATGAAGCCAATATCCGAGCCTTTATGACCTGGTTCAGCACGATACATGCCACTGAATGTTACCCACACCACACCAATGACCATATCAATACAGTCTGGGTTAGAAAAGGAATGAGCTAATGGCAAATCAAGCGACCACATCTATGCGCGACCACATTTTAGAGGTGGCTTCCGATTTGTTTGCCACACGCGGTATCAACGCCACTGGTGTTGATACTATCGTGGCGCAGGCAGGCATTGCCAAAATGACGTTGTACAAATACTTCAAATCCAAAGAGCAGTTGATCGTTGAATATTTGCAAAAGCACGATGACAATCTACGCCAAGGCTTGTTTGATCGCTTGGATGCAAACAAAGATAACCAGCTCAACACGCTCATCAACGCTGTAATGGAATGGATTGCAGACCCTGAATTCAAAGGCTTCTCCTTCATCAACGCCTTTGTTGAATTTCCCCAAGCGGAAAGTGCTGTCAATCAAGTGTCGGTGGAGTTCGCTCAAGCTCTACGCAATACCATTGCTAAAAGTGCGGCAAGTTCTGGTGTTAAAAAACCTGAGATTCTTGCCATGCAACTCTCTTTACTCATTGAAGGTGCTGCGATGGCCGAGCAAATGCAGCGGGGCTCTGGCGCGATTGACCATGCTCGTGCTGCAGCCAAAGTTTTAATCTCAGCGGCACTCTAGCTGCACAGCCAAATCTGGTATGATTTAAGCCACATTTACGGCTTAAACATCATGACCGGACTCAACAAATCCAGCCCCCGCCCTACCGACATCAAGCTGCACCAAATCTCCCGTGTACTGGAGATGGATTTTGACGATGGCGCGAAATTCAAGCTGCCTTGCGAATATCTGCGCGTCTATTCGCCATCCGCCGAAGTGCGTGGCCACGGCCACGGTCAGGAAACGTTACAAACCGGCAAAGAACTGGTCAACGTGGTGGGCATAGAACCTGTTGGACTTTACGCACTAAAACTCACCTTTTCTGACGGACACGACACCGGCCTTTATTCTTGGGATTATCTCTACGAGCTAGGTTCAAGGCAGGATGAGCTGTGGCAAGACTATCTTGAAAAACTAGCAGTTGCAGGAGGGAAACGCACACCATGAGTGATACGCATTTCGGCTTTGAAACCGTTCCAGAAGAACAAAAATCCAGCAAAGTAGGCGAGGTTTTCCACTCTGTCGCCAGCCGATATGATGTGATGAACGATGTCATGTCTGCCGGTCTGCATCGTTTCTGGAAGCGCTTTGCAGTGGAAACCAGCGGTGTACGGAAAGGTAACAGAGTACTGGACGTGGCGGGGGGTAGCGGTGACCTATCAAAGCTGTTCGCTAAAAAAGTGGGTGAAAGCGGACAAGTGGTGCTGACCGACATCAATGCCTCCATGCTGGGGGTTGGGCGAGATCGACTGATGGACGAAGGCTTGTCTGTCCCCGCTTTGCAATGCGATGCAGAAAAACTGCCGTTTGCCAGCAACTATTTCGACTGCGTGATTGTAGCGTTTGGGCTGCGCAATATGACGCACAAAGAATTGGCTTTAACCGAGATGCAACGGGTACTCAAACCAGGCGGACGTTTGCTGGTGCTGGAGTTTTCCAAAGTATGGAAACCGCTGGCTAAGGTCTACGATGCCTATTCCTTCAAACTGTTGCCGCTCATGGGTAAATTGATTGCCAAGGACGAAGCAAGTTACCGTTATCTAGCTGAATCCATCCGTATGCATCCCGATCAGGAAACGCTGAAAACGATGATGCTGGCCGCGGGATTTGATAAAGTGGACTATCACAACTTGAGCGCCGGAACTGTGGCTCTACATAAAGGCTGGAAAGCATGAAACTACAACGCATCAACATCGGCATCCTCAACCATTTGCTCCACCAGCAACCTTGGGCGCGCGACCAGTTGTGCCGCTTTGCAGGGAAAACTTTGCGACTTTCCGTGCCACCCGTCACGTTGGATCTGAGTATAGCCAGCAACGGTGAATTCATTCCTCGCGAAGAAAACTCCGCCCTTGAAGCGATGTTAACGTTACCTGCTGCTGCGGCACTGCAGTTTGCGTTGTCGGGAAAACTGGATACCTCGCAAATCGACATTAGCGGCGACACCGAACTCGCGCAAGGTGTTGGGGATATTTTGCGTAACCTGTCGTGGGATATGGAAGAAGACTTGAGCCGCGTAATCGGGGATATCCCTGCGAACTCTTTGGTGAAATTTGGCAAAAAAATGTTTGCTGAAGGGCAACGTCAAGTGGAAAGCATCGCAGGCATGATGGCTGAATTCTGGCAAGAAGAAGACCCGCTGATCGTCAAACGCCGCCATCTGGAAGCATTTACCGCAGATGTAGACAAGTTACGCGATGACACCGAACGGCTTACCAAACGCATAGAAAAATTAGGATAATTCTGTCCATGCAGATTTTCCGGTTTTTCAGCATCCTGGGTACCATCATCCGTTTCGGCCTAGATGAATTCATATTCGGTCACGCACGATTCCCCATC
>JAIOOY010000046.1 GCA_021414145.1 Methylophilales bacterium
GATGGTGATGCCAGGTGACAACGTTTCCATCACGGTTGCTTTGATTGCGCCTATCGCGATGGAAGACGGCCTGCGCTTCGCGATTCGTGAAGGTGGTCGTACCGTCGGTGCTGGTGTGGTAGCTAAAATTATCGAGTAAAAAAACAGTTATTAGGCGTAAGTCGTTGGTCGATAGTAAAAGCAAACCCCACGTTAGTCAGGGCGCTAACTAAAAACAGCGATTAACAACTAGTGACTGTATTTAGGCCAGTAGCTCAATTGGCAGAGTGTCGGTCTCCAAAACCGAAGGTTGGGGGTTCGAGGCCCTCCTGGCCTGCCACCTTTTAGGTACGACAGCGTAATTATATGAATCAATTTAAAGTTGCATTTGCTGTTGCGTTAATTGCCGCTGGAATAAGTGGTTTTTATTTATTCGGAGACTTGCCGACGGTAGTGCGTTTGCTGGTTATCTTGGCAGGTTTGGGAGCCGCAATTGCGGTGATGCGTACCACACCCGTAGGTCAGGAAGCTTATTCGTTTCTGAAGGAGGCGATTGCCGAGGCACGAAAGGTGGTATGGCCTAGCCGCAAGGAAACCATACAAACCACTGGTATTGTGTTTGCACTGGTGGTAGTGATGGCGATTATTTTGTGGATCGTTGATTTTTCCTTGTTGTGGTTTTTGAAAATTATTATGGGGCGGGGTGATTGATGGCTATGCGTTGGTATGTGGTGCACGCCTATTCCGGCTTCGAGAAATCAGTGCAACGTGGACTGTTGGAGCGTATTGAGCGCGCTGAGATGAAAGATTTTTTCGGCGATATTCTGGTGCCGGTAGAGGAAGTGGTGGAGATGAAGGGTGGCCAAAAGTCCATCTCCGAACGCAAGTTTTTTCCTGGCTACGTGTTAGTGCAGATGGAAATGAACGACGATACTTGGCACTTGGTCAAGAACACGCCAAAAGTAACGGGTTTTGTTGGTGGTAGCGCGCTGAAGCCAACGCCTATCACCGAAAAAGAAGTCGCCAGTATCATGCATCAAATGCAAGAGGGCGTTGAAAAGCCGCGTCCTAAGGTGTTGTTCGAGAATGGCGAGATGGTCCGGGTCAAGGAAGGCCCATTTACCGACTTCAATGGCACGGTGGAAGATGTCAATTATGAAAAGAGCAAGATGCGCGTGACCGTAACTATTTTCGGTCGTGCAACGCCAGTAGAACTGGATTTCAGTCAGGTAGAAAAAGCCTAATCTAGCTTAACAGCTTTTGTAGTAAAGGTGCCACGGAGTCAGGTATTTGGATTCGGGGCGATTGGTAAGTAACTAAATAGGGGAGCCAGCACACACTGGCGCTTGCACCCACGGAGTATAAAGATGGCAAAGAAAATCATCGGCTATATCAAACTGCAGATTCCTGCAGGCAAAGCCAATCCTAGCCCGCCTGTAGGCCCTGCATTGGGTCAGCGTGGTTTGAACATTATGGAATTCTGCAAAGCGTTTAATGCTGCCACGCAGAGCGTAGAGCCTGGTCTGCCAGTACCGGTAGTGATTACCGCGTTTGCAGACAAGAGTTTCACCTTCATCATGAAGACCCCGCCAGCTACCGTGCTGATTAAAAAGGCGGCCAAGATTGATAAAGGTTCTCCCCGTCCCCATACCGATAAGGTAGGCAAGATTTCTCGTGCACAAGCCGAAGAAATCGCCAAGACCAAGATGCCGGATCTGACGGCAGCGGATATGGATGCAGCCGTGCGTACCATCGCTGGTAGCGCGCGTAGCATGGGTATTGAAGTGGAGGGTGTATAACATGGCTAATTCTAAACGTATGCAAGCGGCGCTATCTAAGGTTGACCGCGACAAACTATATCCTTTGAACGATGCGCTGGCTTTGGTTAAAGAAACTGCCACCGCCAAGTTTGATGAGTCTGTGGATGCCGTGGTCAATCTCGGTATTGACGCACGTAAGTCTGACCAATTGGTGCGTGGCGCGTTGGTATTGCCACACGGCACCGGTAAAACTTCCCGTATCGCGGTGTTTGCTCAAGGTGCTAACGCCGAGGCGGCCAAGGCGGCGGGTGCAGACATTGTTGGTTTTGAGGATTTGGCTGAACAAATCAAGGGCGGCATGATGGATTTTGATGTGGTGATCGCCACGCCTGATGCCATGCGTATCGTCGGCACTCTGGGCCAGATTCTCGGCCCACGCGGTTTGATGCCTAACCCCAAAGTGGGAACGGTTACGCCTAACGTGACGGAAGCAGTGAAAAATGCCAAGGCAGGTCAAGTGCAGTACCGTACTGACAAAGCGGGTATCGTGCATTGCACCATAGGCCGTGCTTCGTTTGACGTGGAAGCGCTCAAGGGCAATATGCTGGCACTGGTGGATGCATTGAGCAAGTCCAAACCAGCCAGCAGCAAAGGTGTGTTCTTAAAGAAAGTGTCCGTCTCCAGCACTATGGGAGCCGGTGTACGTGTGGATCAGTCCAGCCTGACCGCGTAAAGCAATAGGCATCATGGCTGAAGCCTTGATGCGAAGGACTTTGGGTCTGTCACTGGCAGCATCGGTGGCAGAGTTATCAAAGACCGTAGGTATCCGCAAGGATTTAATGTAAGCGGACGAATGATGGGTGAAAGAAGGTGTTTCTGTCTTCAATCCTCTGTCTTCTGTCTTCTGAACCCTACGCAGATGGCGTGTCCCAGACCAGTTTAGTCTAGGTTCGCCGTTCAGGACTTTTGTTGTCGTAAGACGGCAAAGGGTTAATCAACGGAAGGAGGAAGACTTTGAGTCTAAATCTTGAAGAGAAAAAAGCAGTGGTTGCTGAAGTGAGCGCAGAAGTTGCTAACGCTCAATCCATCATCCTCGCTGAGTATCGTGGTATGCAAGTGGGCGATATGACCAAATTGCGTGTTCAAGCACGTCAATCTGGAGTGTATCTGCGTGTGCTCAAAAACACGCTGGTGCGTCGTGCTGTTGAAGGCACCGTATTTGCTGACCTTGGTTCCAAAATGGTGGGGCCATTGGTGTTCGGGATTTCACCCGACCCGGTGAATGCTGCCAAAGTGCTCAGTGATTTCGCTAAAACCAACGATTTGTTCGTAATCAAAGGTGGGGCTATGCCTAACTACGTGATGGATGCCAAAGGCATTCAAGCGTTGGCATCTATGCCTAGCCGCGATGAGTTGTTGTCCAAGCTGATGGGTACGATGCAAGCACCTGTTGCCAAGTTTGTACGCACATTGAACGAGGTTCCAACCAAGTTCGTGCGTGGCTTAGCTGCAGTGCGAGACCAAAAGCAAACCGCTTAATCTTATACAAGTTTTTAATTGGAGAACGAAATGGCTTTATCTAAAGCAGATATTCTTGACGCAATTGCAAAAATGACGGTTCTGGATTTATCTGAACTGATCAAAGAAATGGAAGAAAAGTTCGGCGTATCCGCCGCTGCAGCGGCTGTTGCTGTAGCAGCTGCACCTGCAGCTGGTGGCGGTGGCGCTGCTGCCGCTGAAGAGCAAACCGAGTTTGACGTGATCATCACCGGTGCTGGCGATAACAAGGTTGGCGCGATTAAAGCCGTCCGCGAAATCACCGCTCTGGGTTTGAAGGAAGCGAAAGATTTGGTTGACGGTGCACCTAAGCCTGTTAAGGAAGGTGTTTCCAAGGCTGATGCTGAGGCTGCATTGAAAAAACTGATTGAAGCTGGCGCAACTGGCGAAATCAAGTAATTGTTGTTTTAGGCATGGGCTGGCGGAGATTTTCTCCGCCAGCCTTCGCCTTTTTTAAGAAGGGATGATGGGCATTTGTGTAAGTTCAGCGCTGGAAGCTAAGTCCAGTATTGAATTTAGAGAAGTGTCCTTAAGACGGTAGCCAAAAGCCACCGTCATTTGCCCTCTAATTCTGCCCTGTGGAGAATTGCTAATGAGCTATTCGTTTACCGAAAAAAAACGCATCCGTAAAAGTTTTGCCAAGCGCGAAAGCGTGCAGGAAGTACCTTACCTGCTGGCGATGCAACTGGAATCCTATCGTGACTTTTTACAGGCCGATGTTCCGCCAGAGCAGCGCAAGCATTCTGGTCTGCAAGCCACATTCAGCTCGGTATTCCCCGTGACTAGCCATAATGGTTTTGCGAAACTGGATTATGTCAGCTATCAACTTGGGCAAGTGCCATTTGACGTGAAAGAGTGCCAGCAACGTGGCTTGACCTACGCTTCGCCACTGCGAGCTAAAGTGCGTCTGACTATATTCGATAAAGAGGCTTCCAAGCCAAACGTGGTGAAGGAAGTCAAAGAGCAGGAAGTGTACATGGGCGAATTGCCGCTCATGACCGAGAATGGTTCGTTCGTCATTAACGGTACTGAGCGTGTGATTGTGTCGCAATTGCATCGGTCTCCCGGTGTATTTTTCGAGCATGACCGTGGCAAGACCCACTCCTCCGGCAAATTGCTGTTCTCAGCGCGCATCATTCCTTACCGCGGCTCTTGGCTGGATTTTGAGTTTGACCCCAAGGACTATTTGTATTTCCGTGTAGACCGTCGTCGCAAAATGCCAGTGACGATATTGCTGAAATCGCTGGGCTATACGCCAGAGCAAATTTTGCAAATGTTCTACGACGTAGATACTTTCCATATTGCCAAAAAAGGCATCCAAATGGAGTTGGTACCGGAGCGGCTTCGTGGCGAAGTGGCCAAGTTTGACATTGCGGACAAGGCTGGCAACGTTATTGTTGCTAAAGACAAACGTGTCACTATCAAGCATATCCGCGATATGGAAAAAGCCGGTATCAGCAAAATCGCTGTGCCGGATGAGTTTATGCTGGGTCGTACCATCGCCAACAACTTGGTGGATAAAGAGTCTGGTGAAGTTATTGCTAATGCAAACGACGAAATTACCGATACGTTGATGGAGAAGTTGCGTGAGTCTGGTCTGGCTAAAGTCACGGTGTTGTATTCCAACGATCTAGATCACGGCGATTACATTTCGCAAACCTTACGCATTGATGAAATTGCTGATCAATATGCAGCAAAAGTAGCCATCTACCGCATGATGCGCCCAGGTGAACCACCTACCGAAGATGCAGTAGAGCTGCTCTTCAATCGCTTATTCTTTAGCGAAGACTCCTACGATTTATCCGTGGTTGGTCGGATGAAATTTAATCGTCGCGCCTACCCAGAAAAAATTGAAGAGCGTATCGCCAATTGGCTGAAGCGCTTCTATGAGCGCGTCGGCCCTATGGGTGAAGAAGGTGCTACGGTACTCTCCAATGACGACATTCTGGCTGTGGTGGGGGTGTTGGTTGAGCTACGCAATGGTCGTGGCGAGATTGACGATATTGACCATTTGGGCAATCGTCGCGTACGTTCCGTTGGCGAATTGGCTGAGAACCAATTCCGTGCTGGTTTGGTACGAGTTGAGCGTGCGGTCAAAGAGCGTTTGGGTCAAGCTGAATCTGACAACCTGATGCCGCATGACCTGATTAACGCTAAGCCAGTTTCTAGCGCTATCCGTGAGTTCTTTGGCTCAAGCCAACTCTCGCAGTTTATGGATCAAACCAATCCGCTGTCTGAAATCACCCACAAACGCCGTGTGTCGGCATTGGGACCAGGTGGTTTGACGCGTGAGCGTGCAGGTTTTGAGGTGCGTGACGTACATCCGACCCACTATGGTCGTGTATGCCCGATTGAAACCCCTGAAGGCCCAAACATCGGCCTGATTAACTCTCTGGCGCTTTATTCGCGTACCAATAAATACGGTTTTATGGAAACTCCATACCGCCGTGTCGAAGGCAGCAAGGTGTCAGACAAAATAGACTTTTTGTCAGCGATTGAAGAGGCGCAGTATGTGATCGCGCAGGCCAATGCTGAATTGGATAAAAACAACAAATTCCAAGATATTTTAGTGTCTTGCCGTCATCACAACGAGTTCACCATGAAGGCTCCTGGCGAAGTTCAGTATATGGACGTGGCGCCTAGTCAAATTGTGTCTGTGGCTGCATCGCTTATTCCATTTTTGGAGCACGACGATGCGAACCGTGCATTGATGGGTGCCAACATGCAACGCCAAGCTGTGCCGTGCTTAAGGGCTGAAAAAGCTGTGGTGGGAACAGGCATTGAGCGTACTGTTGCTGCGGACTCTGGCACCGTGGTGCGCGCTTATCGTGGCGGTATCGTGGATTACGTGGATGCAGGCCGTATTGTGGTGCGTGTGAACGACGACGAAGCTAGTGCTGGCGAAGTTGGCGTGGACATCTACAATCTGATCAAGTACACCCGATCTAACCAAAATACCAACATCAATCAGCGTCCGCTGGTCAAGATGGGTGACGCGATAGTTCGCGGCGACATTATTGCTGACGGCGCTTCGACCGATATGGGCGAGTTGGCTCTGGGTCAAAACATGTTAGTCGGCTTCATGCCATGGAATGGTTATAACTTCGAAGACTCGATTCTGATCTCCGAGCGCGTGGTGGCAGATGATCGCTACACGTCAATTCATATTGAAGAGCTGACCGTTGTAGCGCGTGATACTAAGCTGGGCGCAGAAGAAATTACCCGCGACATTTCCAACTTGTCCGAGCGCATGCTGGGTCGTTTGGATGAATCTGGCATTATCTACATCGGTGCCGAAGTGGAAGCCGGTGACGTTCTAGTCGGTAAGGTAACCCCTAAGGGCGAAACGCAACTGACCCCAGAAGAAAAGCTGCTGCGTGCAATTTTCGGTGAAAAAGCAAGTGACGTAAAAGACACTTCCTTGCGCATTCCATCCGGCATGTCAGGCACAGTTATTGACGTGCAAGTGTTTACGCGTGAAGGTATTGACCGTGATTCGCGTGCGCAGCAAATTATTGACGACCAACTCAAGCACTACAAGCTGGATTTGGGCGACCAGATGCGTATTGTGGAAGACGATGCATTTGGTCGTATCCGTCGCTTGATCGAGGGCAAAACTGTCAATGGTGGCCCGAACAAGTTGAAGAAGGGTGAGGCAGTGACAGCAGCTTATCTGGATGCATTAAACCGTCACGATTGGTTCGATATTCGCTTAAGCGATGAGGATGTGGCGCGCCAATTGGAACAAGTCAAAGACAGCTTGGCGCAATCGCGCGTCAACTTCGATGCGATGTACGAAGAGAAAAAGCGCAAATTGACACAAGGGGACGAATTGCCTCCGGGTGTGCAAAAGATGGTCAAAGTGTATGTGGCGGTGAAACGCCGCTTGCAGCCTGGCGATAAGATGGCAGGCCGTCACGGTAACAAGGGTGTGGTGTCCAAAATTGTGCCGGTAGAAGACATGCCGCACATGGCGGATGGTACGCCTATGGATATCGTGTTGAATCCGCTGGGTGTGCCTTCACGGATGAACATCGGTCAGATTCTGGAAGTGCATCTGGGATGGGCGGCCAAGGGTTTGGGCTTACGCATCCAGGAAATGCTGGAAGCCGAAGTCAAGGTGGCGGAAATCCGTAAGTTGCTAGACAAAATTTACAACAACACCGGCAAGATAGAAGACTTGAAGTCGCTTACTGATGCTGAAATTTTGGAGTTGGCAACCAATCTCAAAAACGGTGTGCCGTTTGCCACACCGGTATTTGACGGCGCCGCTGAGAGCGACATTAAAGCCATGTTGGACTTAGCCTTCCCCGATGACATGGCGGCGAAAATGCGACTTACCAAAGACAAGATCCAAGCCGTATTGCGTGATGGTCGTACCGGCGAGGAATTTGAGCGTCCGGTCACCGTGGGTTATATGCATGTGCTGAAGTTGCACCATTTGGTGGATGACAAGATGCATGCGCGTTCCACCGGTCCATATTCATTAGTGACGCAACAGCCGTTGGGCGGTAAAGCCCAGTTCGGTGGTCAGCGCTTCGGTGAAATGGAAGTGTGGGCACTGGAGGCATATGGTGCGGCTTACACGCTGCAAGAAATGCTCACGGTCAAATCCGATGACGTTTCCGGCCGTACCAAAGTGTATGAAAACATCGTCAAGGGCGAGCACAAGATTGATGCCGGCATGCCGGAATCATTCAACGTGTTGGTGAAGGAAATCCGTTCCCTCGCTATTGATATTGACCTAGAACGCAATTAAGGAGAATCAGGTGAAAGCACTATTAGACCTATTCAAGCAAGTTACGCAGGAAGAAGAATTTGACGCGATCAAGATCGCTTTAGCTTCCCCCGAAAAAATTCGTTCTTGGTCATACGGCGAAGTCAAAAAGCCGGAAACCATTAATTACCGTACTTTTAAGCCGGAGCGAGACGGGTTGTTCTGTTCCAAAATATTTGGCCCGGTTAAGGACTACGAATGTCTGTGCGGCAAGTACAAGCGCCTCAAACATCGCGGTGTCATCTGTGAGAAATGCGGCGTAGAAGTTACTTTGTCCAAGGTACGTCGTGAGCGTATGGGTCACATCGACCTGGCATCTCCTGTCGCCCATATCTGGTTCCTGAAGAGTCTGCCGAGTCGTCTGGGTATGGTGCTGGATATTGCTTTGCGCGATATCGAACGCGTGCTCTACTTTGAAGCTTACATGGTGGTGAATCCAGGCATGACCCCACTTACCCGTGGCCAATTGCTGTCCGAAGAAGACTATTTGGCCAAGGTGGAGGAATACGGTGACGAGTTCTCCGCCAGCATGGGGGCGGAAGGTGTGCGTGAGCTGTTGCGCACCATGGATGGTCATTCTGAAATTGAAAATCTACGCAAAGATCTGAGCGAAACTGGCTCTGAAGCCAAGATCAAGAAGATCGCCAAGCGTCTGAAAGTGCTGGAAGCATTCCAAAAATCTGGCATCAAACCAGAATGGATGATCCTGGAAGTTCTACCTGTTCTGCCGCCTGAGCTGCGCCCGCTGGTGCCGCTGGATGGTGGTCGTTTTGCGACTTCCGATTTGAACGATTTGTATCGTCGCGTCATCAATCGTAATAACCGTTTGAAGCGCCTGCTGGAACTGAAGGCTCCTGAAATCATTGTGCGTAACGAAAAGCGCATGCTGCAAGAAGCGGTTGACTCACTATTAGATAACGGCCGTCGTGGTAAGGCAATGACCGGTGCTAATAAGCGTCCGCTGAAGTCTCTGGCTGACATGATCAAAGGTAAGGGCGGTCGTTTCCGTCAGAACCTATTGGGTAAGCGCGTGGACTATTCTGGTCGTTCCGTTATTGTGGTGGGCCCGCAACTCAAGTTGCATCAATGCGGTCTGCCCAAGAAGATGGCACTGGAACTGTTCAAGCCCTTCATCTTCCACAAACTGGAAGTGCTGGGGCTGGCGACCACTATCAAGGCCGCCAAGAAAAAGGTCGAGGAAGAAGGTCCAGAAGTTTGGGACATTCTGGAAGATGTGATTCGTGAGCATCCGGTGATGCTGAACCGCGCACCAACATTGCACCGCTTGGGCATTCAAGCGTTTGAACCTATCCTCATCGAAGGTAAGGCAATCCAACTGCACCCATTGGTGTGCGCCGCGTTCAACGCCGACTTTGACGGTGACCAGATGGCGGTACACGTACCGTTGAGTCTGGAGGCGCAGATGGAAGCGCGCACTTTGATGTTGGCTTCCAATAACGTGCTGAGTCCTGCCAACGGCGAACCTATCATTGTTCCTTCGCAAGACATCGTGCTGGGTCTGTACTACATGACCCGCGAAAAAGTCGCTGCACGCGGCGAAGGCATGAAATTCTCCGATATCAAGGAAGCGCAACGCGCCTACGATTGCGGGTTGGTGGACTTGCACGCCAAAGTCACCATTCGTTTGAAAGAGTGGGATCCAGAAATTGAGTCCGACAAAATTGTGCGTTACGAAACCACCATTGGACGTGCGTTATTGTCGGAAATTCTACCTGCGGGCTTGCCGTTCAGCTTTATTGATAAGGCATTGAAGAAAAAAGAAATTTCCAAGCTCATCAACGCTAGTTTCCGCCGTGTTGGCATACGTGAAACGGTGATTTTTGCCGATAAGCTGATGTACACCGGTTATCGTTACGCAACGCGTGCCGGTATTTCCATTTCCGTCAACGACATGCTGGTTCCGCCAGAAAAAGGTCAGTTGATTGCCGATGCTGAAGCCGAAGTCAAAGAGATAGAAGATCAATACACCTCCGGTTTGGTAACTCAAGGCGAGCGTTACAACAAGGTAGTGGATATCTGGGGTCGTGCTGGCGATAAGGTAGCCGATGCCATGATGAAGCAATTGCGCGAAGAGCCTGTACTAGATGATGATGGCAAGCAAGTGATGAAGGACGGCAAGGCTGTACGTCAAGAATCCTTCAACGCTATTTACATGATGGCGGATTCCGGCGCGCGTGGTTCTGCCGCGCAGGTTCGCCAATTGGCCGGTATGCGTGGCTTGATGGCGAAGCCGGACGGTTCCATCATCGAAACTCCTATTACCGCAAACTTCCGTGATGGTTTAAATGTGTTGCAGTACTTTATTTCTACTCACGGTGCCCGTAAGGGTCTGGCCGATACCGCTTTGAAGACTGCGAACTCCGGTTACCTGACCCGTCGTTTGGTCGATGTGACTCAGGACTTGGTGGTCACCGAGTTTGATTGTGGTACTGCTAATGGCCTGGTGACCAAGGCTTTGGTCAAGGGTGGTGAAGTGGTTGAACCATTGCATGACCGTATTTTAGGTCGTGTGGCTGCATTGGATGTCATCAATCCAGAAACCCAAGAAACAGTCTATGAGGCTGGCACATTGCTCACCGAAGATGAAGTCGAGCATATTGAGTCTTTGGGTATTGATGAAGTGAAAGTGCGTACCGCGCTAACCTGTGAAACACGCTACGGTATCTGCTCCAAGTGCTATGGTCGTGACTTGGGTCGCGGCAAACTCATTAGCATGGGTGAAGCAGTGGGCGTTATTGCAGCACAGTCCATCGGTGAGCCTGGAACTCAGTTGACTATGCGTACCTTCCACATCGGTGGTGCAGTATCGCGCACCGCTTCAGTTTCTCAAGTGGAAAGTAAGTCCAACGGTGTGGTGAGATTCACTTCCACCATGCGTTATGTCACCACTGCGCGTAACGAACAAATCGTGATTTCGCGCAATGGCGAAGTGATGATTACCGATGAGCAAGGCCGTGAACGTGAGCGTCATAAAGTGCCTTACGGTGCGACACTGCAAACCGCAGACGGTAAGACAGTCAAAGCAGGTCAGGCGATGGCGATATGGGATCCGCATACCCGTCCGATTATCACGG
This sequence comes from Methylophilales bacterium, assembly GCA_021414145.1. Taxonomy (GTDB): domain Bacteria; phylum Pseudomonadota; class Gammaproteobacteria; order Burkholderiales; family Methylophilaceae; genus CAILHX01. The sequence goes on from JAIOOY010000046.1 coordinate 11,169, forward strand.
AATATGCAGGTCGTGTGAAATTCGAGAACGTGGAAGAAGGCGTTACGGTCGCCAAGCAAATCGACGATGTGACGGGGCTTTCCACCTTGGTGGTGATTGATCCTAAGCAACGTAGTGGGCAGCAATCCAAGGGCTTGCGTCCACAGGTAAAACTGCTGGATGAAGCGGGCAATGAAGTCAAAGTGGCGGGTGGTGAGACTTCAGTCAACATCACTTTCCAGCTGGGCTGCATCATTACCGTCAAAGATGGCCAAGAAGTGGGCGTGGGTGAAGTGCTGGCACGGATTCCTCAAGAGTCCTCCAAAACCCGTGACATTACTGGCGGTCTGCCACGTGTGGCTGAGTTGTTCGAGGCGCGTTCGCCCAAGGATGCCGGCATGTTGGCGGAAACTACGGGGACTGTCAGCTTTGGCAAAGACACCAAGGGCAAGCAACGTCTCGTCATTACCGACTTGGACGGCGTGCAGGAAGAGTTTTTGATTCCAAAGGACAAGCACGTGACCGCGCATGATGGTCAAGTGGTGACCAAGGGTGAATCTATTGTGGACGGCCCTGCTGACCCGCAAGATATTCTGCGCTTGCAAGGCGTTGAGGCGCTGGCACGTTACATCATAGACGAAGTGCAAGACGTGTACCGCTTGCAAGGCGTAAAGATTAACGACAAGCACATCGAAGTCATCGTGCGTCAAATGTTGCGTCGGGTACGTGTTACCGACTCAGGGAGCACCAACTTCATCCAGGGCGAGCAAGTGGAGCGCGCAGATTTGCTGGAGGCCAATGACTTGGCTGTTGCCGAAGGTAAAGATCCCGCGCTCTATGAGTACGTATTGCTGGGCATTACCAAGGCATCGCTGTCTACCGATTCATTCATCTCTGCGGCATCTTTCCAAGAGACTACGCGCGTGCTGACCGAAGCAGCAATTCTCGGCAAGCGTGACGATTTGCGTGGCCTCAAAGAAAACGTCATCGTTGGTCGTTTGATTCCTGCGGGAACCGGTTTGGCGTATCACGAAAATCGTAAACGCCAAGCGGCTGGCTTAGATGCTGCGCCAGCAGCGTTAATAGAGCCGATGCTGGAGGAGGAAGAGGCCTTGGAAGTGTTTGTGGAAGCGCCTGTAGAAATGATTGTCGAGGTGGCTATTGAAACCCCGGCTGGCAGTGCTGAAACGGCTTGACATTAGTGCAGGGCATCAATAGAATGCTCGGCTTTTCCGGGGTGGCCTCCGAAGTCTGAAAAGACCTAAGCGCCATCCCGTAATTTTTGAAAGAGAATGATAAATGCCTACGATCAACCAGCTGGTGCGTAAAGGCCGCCAGCAAATTATCAGTAAGAGTAAGGTGCCCGCGTTGGAAGCTTGTCCTCAAAAGCGAGGCGTATGTACACGTGTTTACACCACTACACCGAAAAAGCCTAACTCTGCGCTGCGACAAGTGGCAAAAGTGCGTCTCACCAACGGCTTTGAAGTGATTAGCTACATCGGCGGTGAAGGCCATAACCTACAAGAGCACTCGGTGGTTTTGCTTCGTGGTGGTCGTGTGAAAGACTTGCCGGGTGTGCGTTACCACATGGTGCGCGGTAGTCTGGATACTGCAGGGGTGAAAGATCGTAAGCAGTGTCGTTCCAAATACGGTGCCAAGCGCGCCAAAGCAGCGTAACTGCTGGCTTTATTAGAGGTTATAAACCATGCCAAGACGTAGAGAAGTTCCCAAGCGCGACATCCTGCCTGATCCTAAGTTCGGTAGCCAAGAGGTGTCCAAGTTCGTCAACGTGCTGATGACTGGCGGTAAAAAGTCGGTTGCTGAACGCATTTTGTATGGCGCGTTCGATCAAGTGACGCAAAAAGCGGGCAAGGATCCGCTGGAGACATTCAGCCTGGCGATTAGCAATCTACGCCCATTGGTGGAAGTCAAAAGTCGCCGTGTGGGTGGTGCTAACTACCAAGTCCCTGTTGAAGTGCGCCCTTCGCGTCGTACCGCATTGGCTATGCGTTGGTTGCGCGATGCGGCACGTAAACGCGGCGAAAAGTCTATGGGTTTACGTCTAGCTGCTGAATTGGTTGAAGCCTCAGAAGGTCGCGGTTCTGCCATGAAAAAACGTGAAGAAGTGCATCGTATGGCAGAAGCCAACAAAGCATTCTCGCATTTCAGATTCTAAATTTAGTTATTTAAGTAAAAAGGTAATCCTGTGCCTCGCATAACCCCCATTGAGCGCTACCGTAATATTGGCATCAGCGCGCACATTGACGCTGGTAAGACCACCACCACCGAGCGTATCCTGTTTTATACCGGTGTGAACCATAAAATCGGTGAGGTCCATGACGGCGCTGCCACCATGGACTGGATGGAGCAAGAGCAAGAGCGCGGCATTACCATTACCTCTGCGGCTACCACCTGCTTCTGGAAGGGTATGGGCGGGCAGTTTCCGCAGCATCGCATCAATATTATTGACACCCCAGGTCACGTGGACTTCACCATTGAGGTGGAGCGCTCCATGCGTGTGCTGGATGGGGCTTGCATGGTGTATTGCGCGGTGGGTGGCGTACAGCCGCAATCCGAGACCGTGTGGCGGCAAGCTAATAAATACAAAGTGCCGCGTCTGGCTTTTGTCAACAAGATGGATAGGCAAGGCGCTAACTTCTTCAAGGTCTATGACCAGATGAAGTCGCGCTTGAAGGCCAACCCAGTGCCTTTGCAAGTGCCAATCGGAGCTGAAGAAAAGTTTGAAGGCGTGGTTGACCTCATCAAGATGAAAGCTATCTACTGGGACGAGGCTTCTCAGGGCATGAAGTTTGACTATCGCGACATTCCAGCCGAATTGAAGGCTGAGTGCGACAAGTGGCGCGAGAATATGGTGGAAGCCGCAGCCGAAGCTAATGAAGAGTTGATGAATAAATACCTCGAAGGTGGAGATTTGACAGAAGAAGAAATTCTGGCAGGTCTGCGTCTGCGTACCATCGCTTTTGAAATTGTGCCTATGTTGTGCGGTTCTGCATTCAAGAACAAGGGCGTACAAGCCATGTTGGATAAGGTGATTGAGCTGATGCCTGCACCCACCGACGTTCCGCCAGTGAAAGGTGAGGGTGACAGGGGTCAGGAAGTATTCCGTAAGGCTGACGATAAAGAGCCGTTCTCGGCACTCGCATTCAAAATCATGACCGACCCGTTCGTGGGCCAGCTGATTTTCTTCCGCGTTTATTCAGGTGTCGTGAAGTCTGGTGACACCATCTACAACCCGATCAAGGGTAAAAAAGAGCGTCTGGGCCGCATTCTGCAAATGCACGCCAACCAGCGCGAAGAAATTAAAGAAGTGTACGCCGGTGATATTGCCGCAGCGGTGGGCTTGAAGGATGCTACGACTGGCGACACTTTGTGCGATTTGACGCATGAGGTGATCCTAGAGCGTATGATATTCCCAGAGCCCGTGATTCACGTGGCGGTTGAGCCTAAAACCAAGGCTGACCAAGAAAAAATGGGTGTGGCGCTGAATCGTTTGGCGCAAGAAGACCCGTCTTTCCGTGTGCGTACCGACGAAGAAACCAACCAAACCATTATTTCTGGCATGGGTGAGTTGCATTTGGAAATTCTGGTGGATCGTATGCGTCGCGAATTCAACGTAGAGGCCAATGTAGGCGCACCGCAAGTGGCCTATCGTGAAGCTATCAAGAAGAAGGTTGAAGTCGAAGGTAAGTTCGTCAAGCAGTCCGGTGGTAAGGGTCAATATGGTCACGTATGGTTGATCATGGAGCCTAACGAGCCGGGCAAAGGCTTCGAGTTTATCGATTCTATCAAGGGTGGTACTGTGCCGCGCGAATTCATCCCGGCGGTAGAAAAGGGCTTGAAAGAAACCTTGCCTAATGGCGTGTTGGCTGGATTCCCTGTAGTGGATGTCAAGGTTACATTGTTTGATGGCTCCTACCATGATGTTGACTCCAACGAAAACGCTTTTAAGATGGCGGCTTCCATTGGTTTCAAAGACGGTATGCGTAAGGCGGATCCAGTGATTCTGGAGCCTATGATGGCGGTGGAAGTAGAAACGCCTGAAGACTACATGGGTGACGTGATGGGCGACTTGTCCTCACGCCGCGGCATGATACAAGGCATGGAAGATAATGCTAGCGGCAAGGTGATTCGCGCTGAAGTGCCATTGGCTGAGATGTTTGGTTACTCCACCGTGGTGCGCTCTCTGTCGCAAGGCCGCGCTAGCTACAGCATGGAATTTAAGCACTACACTGAAGCGCCGCGCAATGTTGCGGACGCAATCATTAACAAGAAATAATTATTTAGTAGAAAGAGGCGAATCATGGCAAAAGGCAAATTTGAGCGTACTAAGCCCCACGTGAACGTGGGCACGATTGGTCACGTAGATCATGGTAAGACGACGTTAACGGCGGCTATTACTACTATACTTTCAAAGAAGTTTGGCGGCGAAGCCAAGGCGTATGACCAAATTGACGCAGCGCCAGAAGAAAAGGCACGCGGCATTACCATTAACACTGCCCACGTAGAATACGAAACCGCCAACCGCCACTACGCCCACGTAGACTGCCCAGGCCACGCCGACTATGTAAAGAAC
>JAIOOY010000030.1 GCA_021414145.1 Methylophilales bacterium
TCGCCTTTCACATCCACGCCCTCCCAAAAACTCTGACTGCCCACCAGAACCGCGTTACCCAATTGTCGAAAACGTTCTAACAGTTCTGTACGGGTGCTATCACCCTGCATCAGCAACGGATAAGTCAACCCCTCTCGGTCAAACGCAGCCGCTAGCCATTCATGGATTTGGCGCATGGCTTTCAAGCTGGTACACAACACAAAAGCACGGCCACGGCTGGCCTTGATGACGGGCAGCACGGCTTCTGAGACCGCCAATATATAGTCGGGACTGTTGGGGTCTGGCAGCCCCTGTGGAGCGTAGAGCAAAGCTTGATTGTCATAGTCAAACGGGCTTTCCCAGCGGCGCGTTTTTGCCTCCAGCAAACCCATTTGTCCTAGATAGTGGCTGAAGTCATCTTTCACCGCCAACGTGGCGGATGTGAACACCCAGGCGCAGGCTTTAGCGTCAATCTGCTTGCTAAAAATTTCTGCGATAGAGAGCGGTGTGGCATGCAACACCACCGAATGCGTGAACACTTCTACCCAACGCACCAAATTGTCATCTGCTCCTAAAAGCCAACTTTTGAGCTGCTGAGTGAGCGCCATCGCCCTCTGCCAGCAGTTTTCCAGCCCTGGCCCACGCTCGGCCTGAGTTTCCAGAAGACTAGTTAAATCCACCAGCTTTTCGCCTATGTTTTGTAAGCTAGGCGTGAATTCTTTGAAGCTCAACGCTCTCTGAACGGGCATTCTGGAACTGTCTTGGCCGAATACTAGACGGAAGTCCTTGGTGGCTTTTTCCAGTGCTGCCGTCAATGTGGGTAAATCAACACAATCTTTAGCATCGGTCAGAAATTCATTGTGGGCATCGCGAGCGAGATCCATAAAGTAGCTGGTAGTGAGGTCTTCGCCAAAAAACAATCCGGCAGTCTCTGGCAGTTGGTGCGCCTCGTCAAAAATCACCGTGTTGGCAGAAGGCAGAAGCTCGGCCACACCCTCATCCCGCAACATGACATCAGCAAAGAACAGATGGTGATTCACCACCACCACTTCAGCCGCCAAGGCCTTTTTCCGTGCCTCCATCACAAAACATTCCTTGTAATCCGGGCATTCCGAGCCCAGGCAATTATCACGAGTAGAAGTTACACTGAGCCATACTGTCGCATTTTCTGGCACCTCGGGCAGTTCGTTCTTATCACCACTGCGACTAGTCTCAGCAAAGCGCTTAATAAGATGCACATATTTGGCATCGTCGCGGCTCATAAAGCGGCCTTCGTTTACTGCGCGTTTCATGTGGTAATGACACACATAATTAGCACGACCTTTTAGTATAGCGACCGTCACTGGGGCTTTCAGTGCATCGCGCACGGTTGGCAGATCACGATTGAAGAGCTGGTCTTGAAGGGTCTTAGTACCGGTAGATATGATGACTTTACCGCCGGAAAGTAATGCGGGGACAAGATAGGCGAAGGTCTTGCCGGTGCCAGTACCCGCCTCGGTCACCAACACACTGTTGTCACGGATAGCATCGTTAATAGCCTGCGCCATTTCCAACTGTTGCGCGCGCTGGCGAAAACCGGGAGTCGCTTGGGCAAGCGCACCATCTTCGCCGAATATATCGGCCAGCTCTCTCACACTAACCGCTCACAGGCGAACTCTACCGGCACCAGTCTGGATTAGGGATTTCGGCAAAGACACGACGCAATCCTTCCGCCCAGCTTTTACGCAACATGCTGAAATAAGGGTCGCTATCTGTTATGCGCTGGATACAATCCGTGGTGAAGCTGCCACTTTTATAGACCATCAGGTCAATCGGTGTTCCAACAGAGAGATTACTGCGGATAGTGGAGTCGAAAGATATCAAAGTGCATTTGGCAGCCTCGTTCAGGTCGCTGCGGTTTTCAATGACGCGATCTAAAATCGGCTTGCCATACTTGGTCTCACCAATCTGAAAATAGGGTGTTTCGGCACACGCCTCGATAAAATTTCCTGCGGCATAAATATTGAATAGTCGAGGGCTTTCCCCTTGTATCTGTCCACCCAGCAAGATAGCCTGATTAAATTCCGCCTGATGCTTTCTCAGGTGCTCCGCATCTTCATGGTGCACTGCACGTAACGCGTCGCCCACAATTCGGGCAGCATCGAACATGTTCGTCACACTATGCAGATTGGGTTCTATATTTTCGGCAATAGCTTTATGTAGATGACTGACAACCGCTTGTGAAATGGCCAAATTTCCCGAAGTCAGCACCACCAGCACGCGTTCGCCGGCTATGGAGAAATTTGTCATTTTTGGAAACGTCGCGACGTGATCCACACCGGCATTGGTGCGGGAATCGGAAGCCATCACCAAACCAGTTTCAAGCAGTAAACCTACGCAATAAGTCATTATTCTGGGGGAAAACAGATATTAAGAGTCAGCCTCCATCATAGCCGCCCCGCTCTCCTTAAACAATAGCATGCAAACGGCTACTGACTGGCTTGATAGTTGCTTGTATATCCAAACTATTTGTTCTTAAAAACAATACCGAAAGAATTAGTCTATGAGCTCCGTTTCAACATCTCCCGAAAAATCACTCAAAGAAAACATTCGCTTTCTTGGACGCGTACTGGGTGAGGTCATTAAGGATAAGGAAGGCGAAAAAACATATCAGGCCATAGAAACCATACGACAAACCGCAGTGAGATTTCATCGTGACGGTAATCAGACTTCGGCAACTGAGCTGGATCGCTTATTGAAAGCATTAGATATCGATGAAGCAATCGCAGTTGCACGCGCCTTCAGCTATTTCAAACATCTTGTAAACATCGCAGAAGATTTATCAACCCACGCACAGATGTCGCAGGAAGAGGGAGTGGAAGCTGGCCAACTATCCTATTCGCTGAATTCCTTCAAACAAAAGAAGGTAAGCCTAGAGAGGATCGAAGCCTTTTTTGCCACGGCCCTGATATCACCAGTGTTGACAGCCCATCCGACAGAAGTACAGCGTAAAAGCCTACTGGATACCGAACGTGCCATCTCTGCACTACTGATCAACAGAAACATCAATCTCTCACGCAATGAGAGCGAACGCAATGCACGCATGCTTTATGCCGCAATCACGCTGTTATGGCAGAGCCGGATACTGCGTTTCTCGCGCCTGACCGTCAATGACGAGATAGATAACGCCCTTTCCTACTATCGTATGAGTTTGCTGGATACCGTTCCCGAGTTGCTTCAGGATATGGAACTTGAAATCAGCAAGGAATTTGGTGAGGCTGGGCAACAAGTACATTTGCCAAGTTTTTTCCAGATGGGTAGCTGGATAGGTGGTGATAGGGATGGAAACCCCAATGTCAATGCGGCCACATTGGAACAGGCCATACGCCAACATGCAACCACTGTATTTGACTACTATATTAAAGAAACCAACACCTTACGTTCTGAACTCTCATTGACGACCAAACTGGTAACAGTGTCGCCAAAACTGAAAAAGCTTGCAGACAATTCACCAGACCAATCACCACACCACCAAGATGAACCTTACCGGCTGGCATTGATGGCGATACTGGAAAAACTGCAACAGTGTCAGAAAAACTTGATCCACCATCAAAACATCAGCAAAGATGAAAAAGAACTATCCGCCTATGAGCACTGCGAAGCCTATCTTGCCGATCTCAATATTGTTGCTAACTCATTGACCGATAATAATGCCCATGCATTGGTATATCCTCGACTTGGAAAACTCATCAAAGCAGTTGAAACATTCGGGTTCCATCTCGCCACAATAGACTTACGTCAAAGTTCGGACGTGCACGAAGCAGTCATCACTGAGTTATTCACCAATGCAGGAGTCGACTTTAATTATGCCGAACTCGATGAAAGTGAGAAGGTAAAGATACTACTGGAAGAATTAAAACAGCCACGCTTGCTGTACTCCCCGTTCCAGAAATATTCATCTTTAGTAGAGTCAGAGATTGGTGTAGTCAGAAAAGCGCTCGAGGTTAGGCAACGGTTCGGCCCGAGAGCGATACGCCAATACATCATCTCGCATACCGAGACATTATCTGACCTGATGGAGGTGGCTTTGCTGCAAAAAGAAGCGGGCTTGATGCGGGGAAGATGGGGCAATGCAAAACTACAGATGGATCTCAATATCGTCCCCCTGTTTGAAACCATAGAAGATCTGCGTAATGCACCCCGCATCATGAGTGAGTGGCTTAGTCTGCCAGGTATGCGTCACCTGTTACGCTATCAGGATATTCAGCAAGAAGTCATGCTGGGTTACTCTGATAGCAACAAGGATGGTGGCTTTCTCACTTCTAACTGGGAGTTGTATAAGGCAGAAGTCTGTCTAGTTGAGTTATTCCAGCAAGCCAAGGTCAGATTACGCCTCTTCCATGGGCGTGGTGGAACTGTCGGACGCGGTGGTGGCCCGACCTATCAGGCCATCATGGCGCAGCCTCAGGGTACCGTGGATGGACAGATACGTCTTACCGAGCAAGGCGAAATCATCGCCAACAAATTTTCTGACCCCAAAGTCGCCAGACGTAACTTGGAGACCTTGATTGCCGCCACCATAGATGCCACCCTCTTTCCACAAGATACGCTTTCAGCCCCTCAACGTCGCTCCTATGAGATGCTGATGGATTCCCTTTCTTCTACAGCCATGGCCGAATATCGGAATCTGGTCTATGAAACTCCTGGCTTCGCTGAATATTTCTTCAGCGCAACTCCAATCAACGAGATTGCCGAGCTCAATATAGGCAGTCGTCCATCTTCGCGTAAAGCCACGCAACGCATCGAAGATCTACGCGCCATCCCTTGGGGATTTTCCTGGGGGCAATGTCGTCTTCTCTTGCCGGGTTGGTATGGCTTCGGCAGTGCAATCGACCAATTTTTAAGTGCTGCGACGAATAGTTCGGAGAAAGCCTCACGTGTAGAGACTCTACGCCAAATGTATCACGAGTGGCCTCTGTTCAAGACACTACTCTCCAACATGGATATGGTACTGGCCAAAACTGATCTGACTATCACATCACGATATGCGCAGTTGGTCGAAAATAAAGCTTTGCGCGACATGGTTTTCAAAAGAATAGAGCAAGAGTTCAGACTCACTACCGAAGCACTCAACTTGATAGTTAAGAGCACAACAAGACTGGTTTCCAATTCTGCTCTTGCCGAATCTCTGAAACGTCGTCTACCTTATCTGGATCCCCTGAATCACTTGCAAGTAGAATTAATTAGACGCTATCGTTCCGGTGTCACGGATGAACGCGTCAAGCGCAACATTCATCTGACTATCAACGGCATCGCCGCCGGTTTAAGAAATACCGGCTGAACAAGAGAAATTGGATTGAATTTGAACCAGCTCGGCGTAAACTGAACTCCATGAAACCGCAAAGCATCACAGAAACTCAATTCCAATCTTATCCATCCAACGTAAACAGCTACGATGAGATGCTTGATGGTAATGGACAGGTACGCCCTCACTGGGCTTACCTGATGCACGCGCTGAATGAGCTGGGCACGGAAGAGGTCACGCTACGCCACAAAGAATCTCTCAAGCTACTGCGTGAAAACGGGGTCACCTACAATGTGTATGGTGATCCAAACGGGACAAATCGCCCATGGAAACTCGATCCGGTACCGCTGCCAATCTCCGGAGATGAATGGGTTGGTATAGAAGCTGGGTTACTACAACGCGCAGAACTTCTCAATCTCATCCTGACTGACCTTTACGGGCCACGTGAACTGATACGCAAAGGTCTGCTGCCGATGGAGCTAGTCTACAACCACGGTGGATTTCTACGCGCATGTGACCAAATCAGACTCAATGGTCGCCATCAACTGGTACTGTATGCAGCAGATTTGGCACGTGGTCCAGACCAAAAAATGTGGGTGCTAGGGGATCGTACACAAGCGCCTTCTGGTAGCGGGTATGCGCTGGAAAATCGGCTAGCAATGTCGCGTGTGCTACCCACTCTGCTTCGCAATGCACAAGTGCACCGGTTGGAACCATTCTTCCAGTCATTGCGCGCCGGTCTCAATGCCATCGCACCAGACCAGACCGATGTACCTCGCGTGGCAGTTCTAACTCCAGGGCCATTCAACGAAACTTTCTTCGAGCATGCCTATCTTGCCTCACATCTTGGCTACCCTTTGGTGCAAGGCGACGACCTCACTGTGCGTGATGGTCACGTATGGCTAAAGTCTCTCACCGGTCTGCAGCGGGTAGATGTCATTCTGCGGCGCGTGGATGATAATTATTGCGACCCATTGGAACTGCGTGAAGACTCTCGCTTAGGCGTGCCCGGCTTGCTTGAAGTGGCTCGCCGTGGCAACGTCGCCATCGCCAACCCATTGGGCAGCAGCATTCTGGAAAATCCAGGAATCCAACCTTTCCTACCAGGTATTGCGCAACACTTTCTCGGTCAAAGCTTGAAATTGCCTTCCATTGCTACCTGGTGGTGCGGTCAACCCCGAGAACTTGAGTATGTTATTTCCAACATCCATCAGTTGGTTATCAAACCTATCTACCGTAAACCAGGGGTGCGTTCTGTTTTTGGTCACCTTTTAAGCAAGCAGGAACTCTCGGAATGGCGGGCGCGTATCCGTGCAAATCCAGCATTTTTTGTAGGTCAGGAACATGAAAGCTTTTCTACGGTACCTTCATTGGTTGGTAACGGATACGAGCCTCGACAGACACTATTGAGATGCTTTCTCGTGGCACGCGCCGAAGGTTATACAGTGATGCCGGGCGGACTTACCCGCAGCGCTCCAGAAAAGGGTGACATTCCCATCTCCAACCAAATGGGGGGTATCAGCAAAGATACCTGGGTTATCGCCAGCGAACCCCAACATGTTCCAACCAGCAATAAGCCGGAACATGTTGGCGACAGCAACCCCAATCACAACAACGCTTTACCCAGCCGCGCGGCGGATAACATTTTTTGGGTTGGTCGTTATGCAGAACGTGCTGAAGGCAGCATTAGACTGTTGCGTGCCACCATTAAAAAACTATACATCAACCCCGACAGAGATAATCCAATCTACGAAGATAGCCTGCATTCCCTCCTTCGAGGTGTAACTAATCTCACTGGCACGTGGCCTGGATTTTTTTCAGAAGACCCTGAGGTAATGCTGCAATCCCCGGATAAAGAATTACTGTCCGTTGTGCTAAATGAACAGCGTTCCGGCAGCATCGCCAATTCGTTGCGTTGCTTGGTGCAATCTGGCTTTGCTGTGCGTGACCTGTGGTCATCTGACACCTGGCGCGTGATGGATGAGATGGAAGACCATTTGAATCGCTCTCAACCCCATGATGAAGGCACACTATGGCATATGCAGGATCATCTGGACCATCTCATCACTACGTTGTGCGCCTTTAGTGGGTTGGTAATGGAAAACATGACTCGGGGCAATGGCTGGTTGTTCCTCGACATTGGACGCAGGTTAGAACGTAGCCTACTGCTCATTTCAACGTTACGCACCGCATTCTCAGTGCGTCAGAACGATGCAGTTGAGACACAACTTATCGAATCCTTGCTAGATACCAGCGACAATACCATCTGCTATCGCCAACATTACCGTAACTACTTTGAATTACCTTCATTCTTGGAATTACTACTACTGGATACCAACAACCCACGTTCCCTCGCTTACCAAATAGCAAGTTTGCAAGAACACGTGGCGAAACTACCACACACCCGCCATGGCTTACGTTTGAGCGGAGAAGAAAGACTGATGCTGGAAGCAAGCTCCATACTTAGCCTTGCCAATCTTGACGATTTTCTTGTCGTGTCAAAAGACAATATCCGCGAAAATCTAGACCAACAACTGAGTCGCCTGTATTACCTGCTCAGCACACTGTCTGAGACGATTACCGCCGACTACTTCCGTCACGGCAGCAGTCCACAACCACTGTAAAAAGACCCGTATGCGTTACCGAGTGACACACAAGACAGAATACGAATACACCGAAATAGTCGGGCAATCCTACAATGAAGCACGCTTATTGCCGCGCTTGTGCTATCACCAGAACATCATCTCGACTCACCTAGAGATCAGTCCGAGAGAAGCTGACTATCGAATCCGAGAGGACTTTTTTGGTAATCAGGTAGCGTATTTCTCTGTCCCTGAGCCACACCGAGAATTTTCCGTCACCGCGATTAGTGAGATACAGATATTCAGTTCGGCGCAACAATTGAATTTTGCTGAAGGGGCATCATGGGAAACCGTAAAAGAGACTCTGGAAAAAGATCGTAGACGAGAAATTCAAGATGCCCGGCAATATACATTGGATTCACCATTTATTGAGATCACCCCATCGCTTACTGCGTACGCCAAAACCTCATTCACAATAGGAAGGCCGTTGCTGGAAGCTGTACATGAGCTCATGGAGCGCATCTATCGCGACTTTATTTTCGACCCAGAGTTTACGACACTTGCTACACCACTGACTGATGTCCTGGAACACCGTCGCGGCGTATGCCAAGACTTTGCCCACCTCGCTATCGGCTCTATCCGCTCTCAAGGTCTAGCTGCGCGCTATGTCAGTGGCTATATCGAAACACTGCCAGCACCGGGCAAGGAAAAGCTAGTCGGCTCCGATGCTTCGCATGCTTGGTTTTCAGTTTACTTGCCGGAAGTGGGATGGATGGATTTCGACCCCACCAACAATCAGGTACCTAGCGACCAGCACATCACCATTGCCTGGGGACGTGACTATGGCGATGTGACTCCGCTCAAGGGGGTCATCTTTGGTGGGCACAACCATGAACTCAAAGTCTCAGTTGAAGTAGAGCGTCTCGGGCACTAACTGCTGTCGCTGTTAACCCGCCGCTCACCCTAACCATCCCATTCCAAAAAAGGAAATTACTGTGTGGCTCCGTACCGGTTGTGACATCACCTTTGACGTGAGCTTAGATACGCCATTTATCCTCATGCTGCGCCCACGTAGCGGGGCAAGCCAATGGGTTGCACGCGAGTCGTACACCCTTAAACCCAGTGTGCCTGTGGTGGAATATACCGACAATTACGGCAATCTTTGTCAACGACTCATTGCCCCGCCGGGGGAGTTCTGTATACGCACTTCAGCAGACATCCTGACGGCAGATGAGATTGACATCAATATTGGTGCTCCTTTTGATGAAGTACAGAACCTACCCGATGCAGTTCTCACGTATCTGTTACCAACCCGTTATTGCGAGTCCGATAGATTCATAGATTTGGGGCAAGAGATTGTGGCTGGTGTCACACCCGGTTACGATCAGGTAGCCACCATTGTCGCTTGGATACGCGAGAATATCCGCTTCAATCCAGACTCCATCCATTTCCAGCTATCGGCGGTAGAAGTTAACCAACAGCGAGAAGGCGTCTGTAGAGAACTTACCCATCTGGGTATCGCCCTATGTCGCGGCTTATGCATTCCGGCACGTATGGTGGTCGGCTATCTCTATGGATTACATCCTATGGACTTTCATGCCTGGTTTGAGGCCTACGTTGGAGGTCGCTGGCATACTTTTGATGCCACCCAAGCCCAGCCAATAGGAGGCAGAGTCACCGTAGCCTATGGTCGTGACGCAGCTGATGTCGCCATTTTTAACCAATTTGGCCCAGCATTATTTCCTCGCGAGATGTCAGTGCGCGTTGAGATGCTAGATACAGCGCCGGATTAGATGTGATGCAAAGATTACGTATTCAACATCTGACGGAATACCTTTTTCCCACCCAGGTGACGCTCAACCAGCACCGGCTGTTGCTGCGTCCACGAGAAGGGCATGACGTTCGGATCGAATCTTCCAAGCTGGACATCTGCCCCAGCTACAAGATCAAATGGCAACGTGACGTATTCGATAATTCTTTGGGAGTAGTCACCTTTCTAGAACCATCGGACAAGCTCACCATTGCCAGCGAAGTAATTATCCAGCATTACGAGCAAGCACCTTTTGATTTCCTGCTTGAAGAGTATGCGGTTAATTATCCATTTACCTATGAGATAGGCGATCAAGTAGATCTGGCCGTATTTCAGCGACCGATTTTCTTTAACGACCAAACAATGGTCAATGACTGGCTGCAACAACTTGGGATTTACGGCATGCAGACTTTTAGCTTGCTGGTAAAGATGAATCAGGCGATATGTAACCAGTTTCGCTATCAAATTCGAGAAGAACCGGGTGTGCAATCGCCCGCCTATACTCTCGCCCAGCGCAGTGGCTCATGTCGCGATTACGCCACGCTGTTCATTGAGGCCTGTCGCCACCTTGGGCTGGCAAGCCGTTTTGTCAGCGGATACCTGCACGCCCCAGCCACAGAAGTCGGCAATGCCACGACCCATGCTTGGGTGGAGGTCTATTTGCCGGGCACCGGATGGAAAGGCTTCGACCCCACTTCAGGTGAGGTCACCGGCAACCGACACATCGCAGTTGCCGTTGCGCGGGATCCTCAAGCAATTCCACCCGTCTCTGGCAGTTTCATTGCAACAGGTTTAGTGACGCCTATGATGCTGGTGAATGTGCAAGTCAACTCGCTTGATTGAAATGCATTAACGGATGCCCCTAATGCAAAAACGCAAAATTTAATAAAAATGTAACTAATTAACAGATATTCGTATTGTTTTAATGTTTCATATGCCCTATTACTCTTGTCTTCAACGTGTTTGAAGCTGGAAATGCAGGATAATTTGGAAACTGAAAGCAAGAATGAATATTCATGCAACAATTAAAATGCTGCGAAAACGCAAAGGCATTTCACAGGAGGGTCTCGCAAAACTTACGGGGCTTCATAGGACATATATCTCAATGCTAGAGCGAGGGATTCGTAGTCCAAGTCTCGTTACAATTGAGAAAATTGCTTCTGCACTTAACATACCTTCTTGGGAAATTTTGAAATCAATCCACGAAAAAAAATGCGAATAACGCATTAGTCTTACGTGATTCTATCCTGCAACAATCAAGCCCTCGCCAAACATTAGGCAAAAGCCAAACATTAGTTTAACCATTTGATTTTAAAAACATTAAAAATAATAGTGCAAATAATTGCATACAATAGTATCAATTTAATTGCATACAATAGTATTATTGTTCACTAATAATCACACGGGTAATTGCTTGATGTTTCCCCAAAGCAATTAAGCTAATTATGATCTCCAGAAAAAAAAACGTTCTGAGTATTATTCTGGCCTGCGCGCTCTATCTTATTTTCACTTGGAGTCTAGTCGAGATATTACCTCTCAATCCTCTGTATGTCATATTGACCAGTACAGGATTATTGCTGATTGCTAACATCATCCTGCACTTAGAAAACAGAGAGACTCAGCAGTCTGATAAGGCGATTGAACTCATACAAGCCCAGACGGAAATTGAACGATTAAGCTACTACGACGAACTCACTGGCTTACCTAATCGCCGCATGCTTCTCAAAAAAATGTCCCAAAGCATGCAAGATGCATCTGACCGGCATCTCCATGCAGCACTTTTATTCATTGATATTGACCATTTCAAGACGCTTAACGATACCTATGGTCACGAAATTGGCGATAGATTAATTAAGGAAACCGCTACCCGAATAAAACAATTCCTCCCTGACGAAGCCACATTAGCCAGGCCTGGTGGGGATGAATTTGGAATCGTCCTGCCTGAATTAAAGGGCGAGATTGAAGCTGTCAGTGAGGCTGTGTTGGGTTTGGCGGAACAGATTAGAGGAGCATTGGCTGTCCCATTTGATTTTGGCAATGACTTCTATCATTCTAGCGCCAGTATTGGTGTCTCAATCTATTCGAGAGGCACAGCTAAAATCACACTAAGCGACATGCTGAGACAAGCTGATACTGCCTTGTTCCAATCTAAAGATACGGGTCGCAACGTAGTCTCGTTATTTGAAACACATATGCAGGAAGAAGTGAATACGCGTTTGGCGATAGAGCAAGACTTACGTAAAGCACTGAGCAGAGAAGAACTAAGATTATTTCTGCAACCACAGATTGATAAGAAGGGAAAAATAGTAGGTGCAGAATGTTTGTTACGCTGGCAACATCCAAAACACGGGTTGATGTCACCCGCCCTGTTCATCCCGGTTGCAGAAAATACTGGTTTGATAGTCGCAATTGGAAAATGGCTGTTGTACCAAGCATGTTCCATTATCACAAGGCTAGATGCTGATAATCAGCAAATGCGCATTTCCGTCAATGTAAGTCCAAGACAATTTCGTCAACAGGATTTTGTAAAACAGATAAAAGAAACGCTGAAGGTGACTGGTGCCGATCCACAGAAACTGATCCTGGAAATTACCGAAAGCCTGCTGATGGAGAACGTCCACGAAGTCATTGCACGCATGGTGGAATTGCAATCCCTAGGTATCGGTTTCTCTATAGACGACTTTGGAACCGGTTATTCCTCATTAAGTTACCTCAAACTTCTGCCACTACGGGAACTAAAGATAGATAAAAGTTTTGTAGATGGATTGCCGCTGGATTTGGATGATGGGGCGATAGTAGGATCAATCCTCGCACTCGCAAGGAATCTGAACTTGGAAGTAGTGGCTGAAGGTATCGAAAAAGAAGAGCAATTGGATTACCTGAAAGCCAGTGGTTGCCAATTATTCCAAGGTTATCTTCACGGAAAACCTGTATTTTGCGAAGAACTCATTACCACCCTGCTTGCGCGCTAAGTTTTTCCTACTGGCCAAGCAACACTAAGCCAAACACTATCTTGCGTTCCACCTTAAATCCAACGTAAACGGATAGTCCTTATTGATCTCTTCTGGCGGCAACTCTTTGGCAACCTTTTGCGGTGTATGTCCATGCCCCCAAAAGCGGCTGATACGGCGGCCTTCAGCTTCATTGGCATTGACAGGCAGAGTGTCGTAATTGCGACCACCGGGATGGCTCACATGATAAGTGCATCCTCCAACCACGCGATTGTTCCATGTGTCGAAAATATCAAATACCAGCGGTGCTTGTACACCTATGCTGGGGTGGAGCGCAGAAGGGGGATTCCATGCACGGAAGCGGATACCCGCCACCATCTCGCCCTGATTAGCTGTCGCACGCAGCGGTAAGCGACGACCATTACAGGTGACTGCATAACGCTCACCCGTGGCGCCGGTCAGCCGGACTTGCAAGCGTTCCACCGATGAGTCTACATATCTCGCCATGCCACTGCTGGTAATTTCTTCGCCTAGTACATGCCAAGGCTCGATGGCAGTATGCAAATCCAACTGGAGGTCCCCCACTTGCAGCGTGCCGCAACGAGGAAAGCGAAATTCGAGAAATGGTGCGAACCATTCCGGCTTAAAATCATAGCCCGCCGCTTTCAGATCACGGGCAACATCGCAAATGTCAGACTCGATAAAATGCGGCAACATGAAACGGTCATGCAGTTGTGTACCCCAGCGTACCAGTGGTTTTTGGTAAGGCGTTTTCCAGAACCATGCCACCAACGTCCGCAGCAGCAGTATTTGCATCAGGCTCATTTGCGCATGCGGCGGCATCTCGAAGGCACGGAGCTCTAACAGACCTAGTCGACCAGCATCCGTGCCGGGAGCGTAGAGTTTGTCTATGCAAAATTCACTGCGATGAGTGTTGCCAGTCATATCCACCAGCAGATTGCGTAACAAACGGTCTACCAGCCAAGGTTCTGGTACCTCGCCTACGGGCATTTGCTGAAAAGCGATTTCGAGTTCATACAGACTGTCGTTTCTGGCTTCATCTACCCGTGGTGCTTGGCTGGTGGGGCCGATGAACAATCCAGAGAAAAGGTAAGATAAAGCCGGATGCTGCTGCCAGTAAGTAACCAAACTTCTCAACAAATCTGGGCGGCGCAGAATGGGACTATCGGCTGGCGTGATGCCACCCAGTGTCACGTGGTTACCACCGCCCGTTCCGGTGTGACGGCCATCGAGCATGAATTTCTCAGTGCCTAAGCGCGTC
>JAIOOY010000025.1 GCA_021414145.1 Methylophilales bacterium
CAGCCTTGACGCTGGCGGAGAGTGGCTCTTCAATCTGTGCACCCGCAAACGCGTTTGTCGAAAGCAATAACAGCCATAAAATTAACCCGCGCATTGGGCTTTCATCAGCTCCACGATGTCAGTCAGCGCTATGTTCTTCGAGTCACTTTCCGTGCGGGCTTTGACCTCCACAACGCCCTCCTTCAAGCCCCGCTCGCCCACTGTTATGCGATATGGAATACCTATCAACTCCAAATCCGCAAACATGACACCGGGACGTTCGCCCCTGTCATCCAGCAACACATCTACCCCAGCGGCTTGCAAATCATCGTGCAGCTTTAATGCAGCGTCACGGACTTCTTCGCTACGCTCAAAGCCAATCGCAGCAATCGCCACGGTGAACGGCGCCATGGCAAGCGGGAAAATAATGCCTCTTTCATCGCAACCCTGCTCAATTGCCGCTCCTACAATGCGCGATACTCCTATGCCATAGCAACCCATGGTCATGGTTTGATGCTGGCCATTCTCATCCAAGTAAGTCGCTTGCATAGCTTCGGAATACTTATTACCAAGCTGAAAGATATGCCCGACTTCAATGCCGCGACAAATTTCCAATGTGCCCTTGCCATCTGGGCTGGGGTCACCCTCAACCACATTACGAATGTCAGCGATTAAGTCCGGTTCTGGCAAATCACGCCCCCAATTCACCCCTGCGATGTGATACTTAGGCTTATTCGCACCACAGACGAAATCGCTCATCTGTGCCACGGTACGGTCGGCAATGACGCGAATTTTGCTACGATCCAGCCCCACAGCACCCAAAAATCCAGGCGGACAATTGAAGGTGGCACGGATTTCTTCTTCGGTGGCAAACCTGAAATCTGCTAAACCGGCAATCTTGGCAGCTTTGATCTCATTTAAGTGATGATCACCGCGTATCAGCAATACCTGCAATTTTTCTTCCGCCACCACCGCCAGCAACTTAACGGTTTTTTGCAATGGAATGCCGAGCAGTTCAGCTACGGCTTCACAGGTCGTTTGCTTAGGGGTTTCTACGTCACGCATGTTCTCCATAGGTACGGCACGAGGAGAAGGTGCCACTGCCTCAGCCATTTCCACATTGGCGGCGTAATCAGAATCGGGGCAAAAGGCGATCGCATCCTCACCTGAATCCGCCAACACATGAAACTCGTGCGACCCCGTGCCACCAATCGCCCCCGTATCTGCTGCTACTGCGCGAAATTTCAGTCCCAGACGAGTGAACACCTTAACGTAAGCCTCACGCATGACAGCATAGGTTTGCTCAAGGCTGGCGTGACTGGTGTGAAAGCTGTAAGCGTCTTTCATCAAAAACTCACGTGCGCGCATCACGCCGAAACGCGGGCGGATTTCGTCGCGGAACTTGGTTTGAATCTGGTAAAAGTTGAGTGGTAATTGTTTGTAGCTTTTGATTTCTTTACGCGCGATGTCGGTAATGACTTCTTCATGTGTCGGGCCAAAACAGAAATCGCGTTCGTGCCTATCTTTGATTTTCAACATTTGCGGACCGAACACATCCCAACGCCCGGTTTCTTGCCACAATTCGGCGGGGGTGACGGCGGGCATCAGCAACTCAAGCGCACCCGCTTTGTTCATCTCTTCACGTACGATTGTTTCGACTTTGCGCAACACGCGCAAACCCAGCGGCATCCAGCTATAAAGCCCTGCACCTAGGCGTTTAATCAAGCCAGCGCGCAGCATAAGCTGATGCGAAATCAGTTCTGCTTCGTTTGGAGCTTCTTTGAGGGTAGAGAGAAAAAACTGTGAAACACGCATGGGGAATTCTTTCCACAACAATTAAGCCTTGGATTTTATAGGGAAATGCGTGGCAAGTCAGCTTGAATAAGGGGTTAAAGCGTCACCGGCTTGTTTGAAAGTTCATTGCTGTTGCTCGCCATAGCCGGAAAATGCTCGGCCAGCAGTGTCGAAATCCGCGCAATCCCCGTCAGTACGCCTTGCTCGAAATTTCCTGCACGGAAAGCAGCTTCCATCTCACGACAGATACTGCCCCAACCATCGTCACCGACTCTGGCGTGTATGCCTCGATCGGCGATAATTTCCACCCGCCTATCCGCCAATAACAGGTAAATCAACACTCCTGAATTATGTTCGGTATCCCATAACCGTAACTGAGAAAACGCTTCGATGGCACGCTGACGCGGCGAGATACCGTGCCATAGCTCATGCCAGTCTAGCCCCGCTTCTACAGCGAAACGCAGTTCGCCCATGTGGCTGGTTTCGGAGCGTTGAATGGCATCCTCTATCGCCTGCATGGAAACTGCCGGAAACCGCCGCCTGACTTGCCAGCGGCCAGCCAATAAATGCTTAAGTGTTCGTTTCAGTTGATTCATCACCAATTTCCAGATGCCCCACCGCCGCCAAAACCACCCCCGCCACCCGAGAATCCGCCACCGCCAGAACCACCCCCAAAGCCGCCACCACCATAACCCATGGGTAGTCTTTGACCGCTTACCAGCGTCATGAAAAATGCAAGGATACCCAGCACGATGGCAATCAAAACACCGGCTCCCAGAAAGTACAACAATACCGCCGCCAAGCCACCACTTGCCAGCCCACCGACGAATCTGCCCAGTAGGCTACGTAATATACCTCCAACCACGATGGCACCAATCAAAGCCATAAAGATGGTATTAGCCCCCAGCCCATTTTCTCTAGTACTTTGCACTTCCGGTAAAGGTTCGCCATCTATCACGGACGCAATCTTGCCCGTTCCCGCAACCAACCCTCCATAAAAATCGGCCTGCTTGAAATATGGCATCATCACGTCGTTGAGAATGCGTTTGGCAATAACATCGGGCAACGCGCCTTCGAGCCCATAACCGACTTCAATGCGTGAGCGATGATCATCCTTGGCTAGTAAAACCAGCACACCGTCATCCACCCCTTTCCGTCCCAGCTTCCAAGCCTCCACCACCCGTATAGAATACTGGGCAATGTCTTCCGGTTGCGTAGTGGGAACGATGAGGATGGCGATCTGGCTGCCTTTTTTGGCTTCGAATGCTGTCAGTCGAGATTCTAAATCAGCCTGTTGTTCGCTGGTAAGTGTTGCAGTAAGGTCGGTAACGCGGTGTTGCAACGGTGGGACAGTCACTTCTGCCGATGCCAGAAGCGGCATCAGGCAGAGTGTAAGGATGGTAATCCAGCGGATCATCTGCGTTTAATTGAACTCAACTTTAGGTGCCGAAGATATAGCCTTTTCATTCTCCACCGAGAAATTAGGCTTAGCCTTGTAGCTGAACATCATCGCGGTCAGGTTGCTGGGGAAAGAACGTACCGTCACGTTGTAATCCTGCACCGACTTGATATAGCGGTTGCGCGCCACAGTGATGCGGTTTTCGGTACCTTCCAGTTGCGCCTGCAGATCGCGAAAATTGGCGTCAGCCTTGAGCTGCGGGTAATTTTCGGACACCACCAG
The DNA here is from genome assembly GCA_021414145.1 of Methylophilales bacterium. Classification (GTDB taxonomy): domain Bacteria; phylum Pseudomonadota; class Gammaproteobacteria; order Burkholderiales; family Methylophilaceae; genus CAILHX01. The sequence continues at coordinate 3,455 of JAIOOY010000025.1, forward strand.
CAAACGTGACAAGGCTGAGGTCAACTCGCCCTGTGCCGCTTGGAACTTGGCGAAGGCCTTTTCATCATTCACCAGTTCCGGCGTAGCTTGTATGCCACCTACCTTGGAACGCGCAATGGTGACTGCCTCCAGTACTTCTTTTTCGTGGCTCGCGTAACCCTTAACGGTACTCACCAGATTGGGCACCAAGTCTGCACGGCGTTGATATTGGTTGATCACCTCAGACCAACTGGCGGTAACCTGCTCATCCTGGGTCTGGAAAGTGTTATAGCCGCAACCGGACAGCGCCAAGGTTGCGGTCAGAAGAAAAACGGTGACGAGTTTACGCATGAGACTACTCCCGATTGTAAGAATATGGTGGTATCAAGATGGGGGCGATTACGCCGATTGCAACTGCCGCATGGTGGCGCGGGCGAAACACAAGTCTTCCCAAGCCTTGGCTTTCTCATTCAAGCTGCGCAACAGATAGGCAGGATGATAAGTAACGATGACCGGGACCCCTTGGTAATCATGAAGCTTACCGCGCATGGCCCCGATCGTGTCATCACTGCCCAACAATGATTGCGCTGCAAACTTGCCCAACGCGATGATGAGTTTGGGCTGTATCAATGCCACTTGGCGCTTCAAATAAGGATCGCATTTCACTACTTCTTCGCCTTGCGGATCTCGATTCTGCGGCGGGCGGCATTTCAGCACGTTGGCAATATAGACATTGTTACCACGTTTAAGCTGGACAGCGGCCAACATATTATCCAGCAACTGTCCCGCTGCGCCGACGAAAGGCTGACCCTGTTTATCTTCTTCTGCTCCTGGTGCCTCCCCCACGAACAGCCAATCCGCGTTGGGATCGCCCACTCCAAACACCGTCTGCGTGCGAGTTTTGGCGAGACTGCAAGCTTGGCAACCCGATACCACTTGCTGCAAGGCATCCCAGCTTATCGCCGACACATCTGGTTGAAGTACGACTGGCGTGACATCTGCTACTGATTCTGCAACCTTGCCAGCTCTTGCAACGCGTAGCCTCCACGCTGGCAATAACTCCAACTCACGCAATTTATCTTCACGCGTCAAACTCATAGCGCTAACCCCATTAAAATTGCGTCTTCCCGCCCATTCACTGCCGGGTAATAACCTTTGCGTACTGAAAATTCATTGAAGCCCATACTTTCATACAACCCGATTGCCACCTTATTTGAAGATCGCACTTCCAAAAAAATGGTCTGTGCCTTATTTTTACGTGCAATAGCGGCCATTTCATTAAGCAAACTCCGACCCCATCCTTGTCCCTGATGGGGCTTGGCAATACTGATATTCAGCACGTGCGCTTCGTCCAGTACCAGCATCAATACTGCATATCCGATGATTTCGCCCGCCAACTCAAAAACATGGCAGCGATAGCCGGATTTAAGAGAGTCGGTAAAGTTGCCACGCGTCCACGGATGGCTGTACAGCGTGGGTTCTATCGCCATCACCACATCCAAGTCCGCCCTTTGCATCTTGCGCAATTGCGGCACGACAGGCTTTAACACAGCATTCATTTAACCGCACGCTCTTCAGTAGTGAAGGCTACTTTGTTGCGGATATAGAGTGGATGGGCCTCATGGGCAAGCTTTCCTTCGCCACGCTCAAATACTGGTGCGGCTAGCGTAGCAATGTGCCGTGCCAACGGAAATGCTTTGGGAATGACATGGGTGGTAGGATAAGCCGTGTTCAGAATATCAGCATAAACATCCCAACCACTGCCTATACCGTACCAGCCATTACCTTCTAACTTCGGTACCGCGGTCGGCTGACACAAACTGGGCGCGCACACTGTCTGCCATTGGTCACCTTCGCGTACATAAGCTGCGTGATACACCTCGCCCATGCGTGCATCCAGGCAAGCGATGACCTTATCAGCACCCGATTGCTCTGCAAGCGCTTCCAGCGTACACACGCCCACCACAGGTAAGCGCACGCCAAATGCCAAGCCCTGCGCCACCCCACAAGCAATCCGCAAGCCCGTGAACGAGCCGGGACCTGCGCCAAATGCTATACCGTCTAGCCCGGACAGCTGCATACCAGCTTCATCCAACACCTCACGTAACAAAGGCAAAATCAGACTTGAATGCTTCTGCTGCGCCAACATCTCGCGCACGGTCACAGCGCCATCCTGCCACAGGGCAAGCGAGAGGTATTCGGTTGAGGTATCTAATGCGAGGAGTTTCATTCAGGCAGTATTTTGCCACGGGCAGTCTTAATCTGCCCACGCTTAATCTTGCTCTCCACACGTTTTATCTGTGAACCGCGCGTGGGCTTGGTTGGTCGACGTACGATAGTTGGATTGGCCACGCGATTCACCAAAACATGCAAACGCAAGATCGCATCCTGCCGGTTCCTGTCCTGACTACGATAACGCTGGGCTTTGATGATGATGACACCATCCGTTGTAATGCGACGATCGCGCAAGGTTCGTATGCGTTCCTTAATCTCTTGCGGCAAAGAAGACTCCACAACATCAAATCGCAAATGCGCCGCGCTGGAAACCTTGTTGACGTTTTGTCCGCCTGCACCTTGGGCGCGGACGAAGATCACTTCGATTTCAGATTCCGGGATTAGGATTTCATTGCTCATGGCATGCATGATGCCACTCGCGTTGGCAGATTCAAAGCCAAGGAGGTTTGGATGACTTAATTGAAGGTAAGAGCTTCAATCTGGCGCTGCTCGAGTACGACCAAGAGCACACGCTGTTCATCCGTGCTCATGTCCCACCAGTTGGTAATCTCTTCAACAGTACGATAACAACCCAAACATTGCTGAGTCGCTTCGTTTATCTGACAGACATTGATACAGGGAGATGCCACTGCTGCCATACAAAACCTTTACGCCAGCTTGCCGTGGCACTGTTTGTACTTTTTGCCCGATCCACAGGGGCAAGGATCGTTGCGGCCCACTTTCATGCCATCGCGTTCAACTGGCATAGGGGGCGGTGCCTCCAATTCTTCGCCATCCACCAGCTCTTCTCGAAAACTAGGGTGCTGATATTGCACATTCTCTGGCTCAACAGGTTTTTCCATCGCCTCCACGTCTTCTGCCGCGCGAATTTGTACCATCATGGTGATTTGTGTCACTTCGTGCTTCACGGTTTCCAGCAAGTTACCGAACAGTTCAAAAGCTTCGCGCTTATATTCCTGCTTGGGGTTTTTCTGCGCATAGGATCGTAGGTGGATGCCTTGACGCAGATGGTCGAGCGCCCCCAAGTGTTCACGCCAGTGACTATCCACGCTTTGCAGCATGACCGAGCGCTCAAACTGGCGCATGGCATCAGGCGAGGCTTGTTGCTCTTTGGCCGCGTAGCTGGCTTGTGCCGCTTCAATCACGCGCTCAATCAATGTCTCCTCGTGCAGATCGGGCTCTTTTTCCAGCCATTGTTGCAGCGGAACTTCCAAGCCAAATTCGGCTTTCAAGGCTGTTTCCAGTGAAGGAATATCCCACTGCTCTTCCAGACTACCAGGTGGAATATGCAAAGCAAAAACACCAGTAATCACATCATTACGCATGGCGGTGATAGTGTCATTGACATCGGTGGCTTCCAGCAATTCGTTGCGCTGTTGGTAGATGACGCGGCGCTGGTCATTGGCTACGTCGTCATATTCCAGCAATTGCTTACGAATGTCGAAGTTGCGGCCTTCGACCTTGCGCTGGGCGTTTTCGATGGCACGCGTGACCCAAGGATGCTCAATGGCTTCACCTTCGGGCATCTTGAGTTTTTCCATAATATTGGCAACGCGATCAGAAGCGAAGATACGCATCAATGGGTCGTCCAATGACAAGTAAAAACGGCTAGAGCCGGGGTCACCTTGGCGGCCTGAACGGCCACGCAGCTGGTTATCCACACGACGCGATTCATGGCGTTCAGTACCGATGATGTGCAAACCGCCCGCAGCCAGCACTGCATCGTGTAGTTTTTGCCAGTTAGCTTTTATGTCGGCGATTTTGGTGGTTTTTTGTACTTCAGTTAAGGATTCATCGGCTTTAACTGCAGAAATCTCTGGTTCCGGATTACCCCCCAACACGATGTCGGTTCCTCTACCGGCCATGTTGGTGGCAATAGTAATCATGCCAGGGCGACCGGCTTGCACAATGATCTGCGCTTCACGCTCGTGCTGTTTGGCGTTCAACACCTGATGCGGCAGTTTGGCTTTTTCCAGCAAGGCAGCAACTAATTCTGAATTTTCAATTGATGTCGTGCCAACAAGCACCGGCTGACCGCGATGATGACAGTCCTGAATATCTTCCAGCACCGCTTGATAGCGTTCTTTGGCGGTGCGATACACCTTATCCATCTGGTCTATGCGGATGGTGGGGCGATGCGGCGGAATCACTACAGTTTCGAGTCCGTAGATATTGTTGAATTCGTAAGCTTCGGTATCCGCCGTGCCGGTCATACCGGAAAGTTTGGCGTACATACGGAAATAGTTCTGGAAAGTAATGCCCGCCAGTGTCTGGTTTTCTTTTTGTATCGCGACGCCCTCTTTAGCTTCCACCGCTTGGTGCAGGCCCTCAGACCAGCGACGACCCGTCATCATGCGGCCTGTAAATTCGTCCACAATGACGATCTCCCCATCGCGCACCACATAGTGCTGGTCGAGATGGAATAATGTATGAGCTCGCAAACAGGCGTAAAGATGGTGAATCAGCGTAATGTTGGCTGGGTCATACAAACTGCTACCTTCAGGCAACAGTCTAGAACTGGTCATTAGCTCTTCGGCACGCTCGTGGCCGGCTTCTGACAGAACCACTTGGTGAGCTTTTTCGTCTACCCAATAATCACCGGCACCATTTTCTTCAGTTTGGCGAATCAGGCTGGGTACAAGCTTGTTGATACGGGTGTAGAGTTCGCCGGTTTCGTCGGCTTGACCGGAAATAATCAACGGTGTGCGTGCTTCGTCAATGAGAATGGAGTCCACTTCGTCCACGATGGCAAAATTCAAGCCACGCTGTACACGCTGCTCCACGGTGTAGACCATGTTGTCGCGCAGATAATCAAAGCCGAACTCGTTGTTGGTGCCGTAGGTAATGTCGCAAACATAGGCGTTCTGCTTCACTTCGTGCGCCATCTGCGACAGATTCACGCCGCAAGACAGGCCCAAAAAATTATATAGCTTGCCCATCCATGCCGCATCGCGCGCAGCCAGATAATCATTCACCGTGATAACGTGGACACCCTTGCCAGATAGTGCATTGAGGTAGGCAGATAGCGTAGCGACCAAGGTCTTGCCTTCGCCGGTACGCATTTCAGAAATCTTGCCAGCGTGTTGCACCATGCCGCCTATGAGCTGCACGTCAAAATGGCGCATTTCAAGTACACGTTTACCCGCTTCACGCACTACCGCAAAAGCTTCTGGCAACAATTTATCCAGCGATTCTCCAGCAGAGTAGCGTTGTTTGAATTCTTCGGTTTTGGTGCGCAAGGCATCGTCGCTCAAGGCCTCCATTGCCGGCTCTAGCGCGTTGATTTGCAACACTGTGCGTGAGTACTGTTTAACTAGCCTATCGTTACGGCTACCGAGGATTTTCTTGATTAAATTGGAGAACATGGACACATCGCCTCCGGCATTGGCGGAAGCTCAAAAAATTGAAAAACTACCCTTGAGATTTTAAGTATTTACGTGGATCTAAAGAAGCACCATTAAGTCTGACTTCAAAATGCAAATGCGACCCGGTGGAACGACCTGTACTACCCACTTCGGCAATTACCTGACCTTTTTCCACGCGATCACCCGGCTTGACCAGCATCTTGGAAGTATGTGCGTAACGCGTTTCAACCCCAGAGCCATGATCAATCTTGACGATATTACCATAATCAGGCGTTCTTTCTGCTGACAGCACGATACCAGAAGCAGCAGCACGGATGGGAGTACCCGTTTCAGCCAGAAAATCCAGCCCTTCATGGAAAGCCATTTGCCCGGTGAAAGGATCAACGCGCCAGCCGTAGCTAGAGGAGTTATAGGCCACTGCTACCGGCATTTTGCTTGGCAACATATCCTTACTCACGCTTTGCTGTAACAGCATGGATTCCAGTAAGTTCATGCGATCAGATTTTTGATCCAGCGCGGCCATCAAGGCCGTCATCTGCTCTTCCAGCTCCTTGGCATCCAGATTGTAAGCCTGCGTCAGCGGGCCCCCTTGCCCTGGCTTGGCATCCGCGGCCAAATCTTTTTCTTTCACTCCTGCTAACTTTGCCAACCTATCGCTCAGTGCGTCCAACCGTATCATCCGCGCCTGAATCTGGCCTAATTGCAACGCTAGGGCATTGATGTGCTCTTGGGTTTCTTCCATAAAATGGGGACGAAACTTGGCGGGCAGCAGCTGAACCGGATTGGCCACGCGCAATGTCGCACCGTCTTGTGGCAGAATGAACAGCGACAACAGCACCAGTGGCACTGTGATGAGCGCGAACAACAACGCTGCGGCTTGCCACAGATTGAGTGTTCTGGCCTTAGCCATATTTTTAGAAACAAAAATTATGTTCATATTCTTTGGTCTTACTTTTGTTGTATCCGTCGTTGCATCAGCGCAACACTTTCCCCTATGCGCAGACTAAACACCTTATTGAGTAGCGATGCTGAACTCAAAAGCCTGTCCGCTCGAGCGGAAAAAATTGCATACACACAAAAAATATGGGGGCGGGTAGCGCCGCCCCCTCTTAATCAGTACAGTCACGCGGGTCCAATCCGCGACGGCCAAATCACCGTTTACACCAGTAGCAGCGCGGTCGCAGCCAAACTCAAATTACTCACCTCGCAACTGCTCAAAAATCTACAAAATGAAGGGTTTGAAGTTACTGCAATTCGCGTCGAAGTGCAAGTAAAATCGCAACCCCGCCCCCATGCTAGGGTAGCGCTGCGCATCACTCCAAGTGCGGCGCAAAACCTGCTCGAGCTAGCAAAAAAGCTGCCAGACTCCCCCTTGCAAAGTGCTCTTAAAAAACTTGCCCGACGGAGCAAAAGCTGAGTTACTTTGCGCTCTACCTTGCCACCGGGGCTTTTGCCGGATTACTCGCCGGCTTGCTAGGTGTGGGTGGCGGGTTGGTCATTGTGCCTATTTTGGCGTGGATATTGGCAGCACAAGGTATCGTCTCAAGCCACATCATGCATCTCGCCATCGGTACCTCACTCGCCACGATCATTCCCACCGCCATCTCCTCGCTACGCGCCCATCACACACGCGGCACTGTAGATTGGCCACTGGTACAACGTATCACGCCAGGCATCGCTATGGGCTGCTTGGTTGGCGCGTGGTTCGCCGCACGACTTGAAACCGAAGCGCTGAAGATTATCTTAGCTATATTTCAGTTTTATGTAGGCACCCAATTGTTGCTGGGCTTCACTCCCAACCCCAGCCGAGGCTTACCTGAAAATTTAGGTGTGACTTTGGCCGGAAGCTTAATCGGAGCGTTTTCCAGCCTCATCGGCATAGGCGGCGGCACACTTTCCGTACCGTGGATGGTGTGGTGTAACAAAGATATGCGACTAGCCGTAGGCACAGCCTCCGCCATAGGCTTGCCTATCGCCATTTTCGGCAGCGCCGGATTTATTTTCAACGGACTATCTATCAGCGCCCTACCCGCTCACAGTCTAGGATTTGTGTATCTACCAGCATTGGCGGGTATCACCCTCGCCAGTATCTTCACCGCGCCGCTGGGGGCCGCACTGACCCATCGTCTGCCGGCAGATACACTGAAAAAACTGTTTGCGATTTTGTTGTATGCGCTGGGAACAAAGGTGCTGCTAACGACTATATAACCACTCCAGTAACGCATCCATCGCCACCCCCGCTTTTGTGGCTTGTGCGTGGTTTACCAACATCACCACCGCCCAGCGCTGACCTTTTCTGTCCAGCACATAGCCCGCCATACACTTAACCCCATCCAGCAAACCGGTTTTGATGTGCGCCTGACCCGCTACGCTGCTGCTATTCAGGCGCTTTTTCATAGTGCCATCAACCGCGACGATGGGGAGCGAGGACATGAATTCTGGCATGGTGGAACTGCGCCATTGGTCGGTGAGCAACTGTCCCATGTGCTCCGCACTGATGCGTTCATTTCTAGATAATCCCGCACCGTTTTCCAACACCAGTTCCGGAAAATCGCGCTTGTTCTCGTCGAGCCAAGCACGTACCACTTGCACGCCTTTTTCTGGTGTTGAAGGGATACCGGACTTTTCCGCCCCCAGGGTCAGTAACAACTGCCTCGCCATGACGTTGTTACTGTTTTTGTTGATGAGTTTAATCACGTCTCCCAGCGGTAGTGATTCTCCACGCAGCAATAATCGCGATTCAGTCGGCGCTGTTCCAGCACGTACCTTGCCATTGAAAACACCGCCTTGTCCACGCCATAGCTGGGTGAAAAATTGTCCCACGTAAGTGGTGTTATCCAGCACACTGAGCTCCAGCGTTTTTTCGCCGCAATCACGCGGATAAGCGCCACTGAAAGCCACTGTGACGTTGTCACCCTCTCGTACCACATCGCGCTTGATACGTCCTTTCCAGTCTTCACATGGCCCCTCCACGACGCGCAATTGATTCACCAGGCGCAATGCGGGTAACGCAGGGTCAATCGAGACGAATACTTTTTCTGCCTCCGGTTTGAAGCTGATATTGTGCGCGCGAAAATTCACCAGCAAGGCGCTGGGTGGCGCGTTGTAGGCGCGATCTGACTGGCCGTCCAGCGTGTCACTACTACCCACTTCAAATACGCTATCATCCAGCACCAAATCGCCCGCAATCTCGCGTATGCCCTGTTGCCGTAAGTCGCGCAACAACATCCAAAACCGCTCTAACGTCAGTGCCGGATCACCCCCACCTTTCAACACCAAATCCCCTTGCAGAACATCGCCCTGCTGGCTGGCGTTGGTTAGCGCCTCGGTATGCCAAGTGTAGGCTGGACTTAATGTATTCAATGCGGCACTGGTGGTGAGCAGCTTCATGGTAGAAGCCGGATTCATGGCGCGATTAGAGTTTTGTTGGATGAGCGGCTTTTTCGCATCTACCTGTTGCACCCAAACTCCTACGGCGCTTTGTGGAATGCCTGCCTCGCGCAAGGCTGAAACCACAGATGCAGGTAAATCTGCCGCCAGCGCGGCAAAAGATGCAAACCAAGTTAAAATGAGCAATAAAATTCGCATGAACGCATTATGGCCTTCCCCAAGCAACAAGCACAAATACTCATCGTCGGTTGCGGCGATTTAGGTTCGATTCTTGCGGCAAATCTAGCCGCGCACGGACATCAGGTCAGAGGCTTACGCCGCAGCGACAGCGCCATGCCTAAAGGCGTACTGGGACTATACGGCGACGTGACCAAACCGGAAACACTCACTGCACTACCAACGCTCAAACCTGACTTTCTTGTGTACTGCGTGGCAGCCAGCGAACAAAGCGATGAAAACTACCGCGCGATCTATGTGGAAGGACTGCGAAACGTGCTGCAAGCGCTCATCCCTGTTAATAGCCTCAAGCATGTATTTTTCGTTTCCAGTACCCGCGTCTATGGGCAAAAAACTGACGGCGTGCTGAATGAAAGCATCCCTGCGCAACCCAGTGACTTCGGAGGAATGCGGCTATTAGAAGCGGAAAATTTGCTTAAAAATTTACCCTGCCCTGGCACCGCATTGCGGCTTTCCGGCATCTACGCGGCAGGCCGCACGCGCATGGTGGAAATGGCCAAAGACCCGAAAAAATGGCCCACGCAAAATGTGTGGACCAACCGCATCCACCGCGACGATGCCGCCAGTTTTATTGCGTTCTTGATTGCGCGAATATTAGAAAATAACCCCGACCACGAGCCTATAGAGGATTGCTACATCGTTACCGACAGCCGCCCCGCGCCGCAGTGGAAAGTGTTGCAATGGTTGGCTAAGCGTTTAAAAGTGGATGTGAGCAAACTGACTGAACCAGAAGTCAAGGGTGGGAAACGCCTGAGTAATTTCCGGATGCGTGCGCTGGAATTCAAGCTGCAATACGAGGATTATCGCGCCGGTTACGAAACGCTGTTACACGGAGACCCGCTGGAGCCACTGGTTGCATTCAAACCCATGAACACAACCACTCAGAAACCCGCCATCAATCCCTTCCAAGCGCCCTCAAACCCCTTTAAGAAGTTTTAGCACTCCGGCACTCAACTGCGCCATTTCGTCTTCGTTGATGACGTAAGGCGGCATCAAATACACGCTGTTGTCTATTGGTCTGATAAGCAGACCATTCGCCAATGCGCCTTGGTGAAAGTCTCGCGAGAATGCTGGGTTGCTACTTTCCACTTCAAACGCCCAAATCATGCCGAGATGACGGAAATTCTTCACTTTGTGGTGCGCAATGACGGGCGTGATTAACTCATTCATGCGCGCCGCCTTGAGGCGATTGGCCTTGATCACATTGTCGCTCTCAAAAATATCCAATGTCGCCAGCGCCGCCCTGCAGGCCAGTGCATTGCCAGTGTAACTATGGGAATGCAGGAAGCCGCGCGTGGTCTGGTCGTCGTAAAAGGCGGCATAGACCTCGTCCGTGGTTAGCACTGCAGACAAAGGCAGATAGCCGCCGGTGAGGCCTTTGGACAGACACATGAAATCAGGCTTGATTCCGGCTTGCTCACAGGCGAACATGGTGCCGGTACGCCCAAAACCGACGGCGATCTCATCCGCGATCAAGTGAATTTGATATTGGTCGCACAGCTCTCTGGCACGCTGCAAATAGGCCGGATGGTACATGGCCATGCCTGCCGCGGCTTGTATGAGCGGCTCTACGATCAAGGCCGCGGTAGTCTGATGATGCGCTTGCAGATGTTTTTCTAAAGCATCTGCACAGCGTAAAGCATAGTGTTCAGGTGATTCACCCGTTTCAGCCAGACGCCAATCCGGGCTAGGCACTTGAGTGCTTTGGCGCAGCAACGGTGCATAAGTATCTTTGAACAGCGCTACGTCTGTCACCGAAAGCGCACCTACGGTCTCGCCGTGATAGCTGTTTTGCAGGCTGATGAAATGGGTCTTTTCCGGTTGGCCGGCATTGCGCCAGTAGTGAAAGCTCATCTTGAGTGCGATCTCGGTGGCTGACGCCCCATCGGAGCCGTAAAAAGCGTGACCTAAACCCGTGAGTTTGGATAA
>JAIOOY010000026.1 GCA_021414145.1 Methylophilales bacterium
GGCGGCAATGGCGCGGGCGACGATCTCTTCATTGAAACTCCATAAGTCTTCCATGCTGCCCCCGCCGCGGCACACAATCAACACATCGCACTCACTGCGTTGGCTGGCTTGGTTGATGGCGGCGACTATGGTCTCCGCCGAGCCTTTGCCTTGCACCGGGGTGGGGTACAGCACGATAGGAATGCTCGGCATGCGGCGCCTTAAGGTGGTTAAAACGTCGTGCAAGGCGGCGGCATCGGGGGAAGTCACAATGCCGATCTGCTTGGGGAATGCGGGTAACGGACGTTTCTTTTCTGGAGCAAACAGTCCTTCAAGCTCCAGCTTTTGCTTCAGCTTCTCGAAGGCCTCGAACAACGCGCCTAGCCCGGCTTTTTGCAGGAATTCCACAGTGAGTTGGAATTCCCCACGCGCTTCATAAAGGGAGACCAGAGCCCGCGCCTCAACCTTGTCTCCCTCTTGCGGGTGCCAGCCGAGATAGGCATTGCGCTGCCGGAACATCACGCAGCGCACCTGGGCGTTGGCATCCTTTAGCGAAAAATACCAGTGACCGGAAGCCGCGCGGGTCAAGTTGGATATCTCGCCACTAACCCACAGCAGCGGAATCGCACCTTCCAGTAACTCGCGGATCATGCGATTGAGTTGGGTGACAGAAAAGACTTGGGGCGGAGTAGTAAATAGCTCGTCGGACATGCAGGCATTATGCCGTTAAAATGCAGCAATGGACTACACACAAATCATCAAGGAAATCGGCCGTGGTAAGGATGGTGCTGGCGATCTCGACCAGGCCGTGGCCTACGAGCTTTACGGCAATATGCTGGATGGCAAGGTTCCTGATTTCGAGTTAGGGGCAATTCTGGTGGCGTTTCGCATCAAGGCTGAGTCGGAAGCCGAGATGCAGGGCTTCTACCAAGCCATGGACGAACGGGTGATGAAGCTGCAAGCCCCTGCGGGGAAGTCGTTACCCGTTGTAATCTCCACCTATAACGGCGCACGCCGACAAGCCAATTTGACACCATTATTAGCCTTGCTACTGGCACGGGAAGGGATTCCGGTACTGGTACATGGCGTGACATCTGATCTCAAGCGTGTGACCAGTGCTGAGGTGTTCAAGGAATTAGGAATTCCGTGGACGACCACAGCTAGCGAAGCCGAGCAACGTATGAATGAGGGGCTACCAGTATTCATGCCGATTTCAGCCTTGTCGCCACAATTGGATTACTTATTGAATCTACGTTGGCGCTTGGGTGTGCGTAATAGCACCCATACCTTGGCCAAACTGGCTGATCCGTTCTCAGGTCAGTCGTTCCGTATCGTCAGCGTCACCCACCCCGACTACATCAGTCGTATGGGGGCATTCTTCATTAATAGTGGGACTAAAGGTATGTTGCTGCGCGGCACGGAGGGCGAGGTGTACGCCAACCCCAAGCGTGTGCCGCGCATGGAAATCTTTGCAGATGGCATGCTGCAAAGCGTGGTGGAGGCCGAGGAAGGTAGCGTGGCCAGCATCCCTGAATTACCAGCGGCGATGGATGCGGTGACGACGGCACGCTGGATAGAGCAAGCTATTGCGGGGGAGGTGGCTATTCCTGAACCTTTACTGAGGCAAGTGGCGCGCTGTAAATCAGGTGTGGGACTGAGCCTGTTGTAGCACTACTTTTCAAGCATCAGGCTTGAACCAAGCTAGTTTGTCTCTTAATTGCACTACTTCGCCCACAATCGTTAGCGTCGGCGCCTTGAATCCAGCCGCTTCGACCTTCTCTGCCAAATCTCCTAAGGTTGCCACCATCACGCGCTGCTGATGCGTAGTGCCTTGCTGAACAACTGCGGCGGGGTGCGTGGCTGGAAGCCCGTGGGCGACGAGTTGGCGGCATATCTCTGCCAATCCGGTCAGCCCCATGTAGATCACCACGGTTTGCTGCGGGCGGGTAAGTGCCATCCAGTCTAAATCCAGTGTGTCGTCGCGCAGGTGGCCGGTGGTGAATACCACGGACTGGGCATAGTCGCGGTGGGTTAACGGTATGCCCGCGTAGCTCGCCACACCATTGGCGGCGGAGATGCCGGGCACGACCTGGAATGGGATGCCATGTTCCGCAAGGGTTTCGATCTCCTCCCCGCCGCGCCCGAAGATGAAAGGGTCGCCGCCCTTGAGCCTCAGCACTCTTTTACCCTCCAGCGCGAGGCGCACTAATAAATCGTTGATGCCTTCCTGCGGCATGGTGTGGTCGGCGCGCTTTTTGCCAACATAGATGCGCTCGGCATCGCGGCGCACCAACTCCATTACTCCCTCGGACACCAGATTGTCGTAAAGCACTACGTCGGCTTTTTGCATCAGCCGGAGCGCCCGGAACGTCAGCAGGTCAGGGTCGCCGGGGCCTGCGCCCACCAAATAGACTTCTCCCGTCGTTGTGGGTTTGGCAGTGTCCAGCGTATATTGCAGGCGTTGATGTGCTAGCTCTTCACGCCCGGCCAGCATATCTTCGCCAATAGCACCCTCGAACACGTTTTCCCAGAATGCGCGTCGCGGCAGGCCTTCGCCCAGTTTTTGTTTGACCTGATCGCGGAATCTTGCTGCCAAGCTCGCAAGTCGCCCATAACCCGACGGAATCATGGTTTCCAGCCGCGCCCTTAACAGCCGTGCCAGTACCGGTGCGGCACCTCCGCTGGAAACCGCCACCACAATGGGTGAACGGTCGATGATGGCGGGCATCACGAACGAACAGAGTTTGGGCGTGTCTACGACGTTGACTGGGATGTTGCGTATCTGTGCGGCGGTATAGACCGCCAGATTGACCGCATGGTCATCGGTCGCTGCGATCACCAATCTGGCATCATCCAGATGGGATGGCTGGAATTGGGTAGGGATGCGCTTGATATCGGCATTCTGCAAGGCGTTGCAGATTTCTGGCGCAACCACTGTAACTATGGCTTGTGCCTTGAGCAGCATCGTCACCTTTCGTGCCGCAACATCGCCCCCGCCAACCACGACGCAAGGTTGCTGACGAATATTGATGAAGATGGGCAGAAAATCCATGAGGTCTATTATACTTGTGCTTTTATGTATGCGATTTGCTAAGGAAACACCATGTTTGAGAAGATGATTTCAGGGCGTAGGGGATATTTCCTCGGTTTTGCGGTGAGTTTTGGGCTAGTAGGGCTGGCCCTATTTTTGCAGCAAAAATTCAATCTTGACCCTTGCCCGTTGTGCATTTCTCAGCGCATCGCTTTTATGGGTTTGGGAGTGATGTTTTTACTGGCGGCGCTGCATAACCCACAAAAATTGGCTCGCAAGATTTATGCAGCACTGCAAGTTATCGCCGCACTCATCGGCGCGGGTATTGCTTCGCGTCACATTTGGATACAGGCCAATCCCGACAAGGTGATGAGTGAATGTGGGGCAGGATTCGACTATCTTATCCATACTTTTCCCGCCAGCCGCGCGATGCAACTGATTTTCAAAGGCACGGGCGAGTGCTCAGAGATTGGCTGGACTTTGTTTGGGTTCACTATTCCTCAGATGTCGCTGGCCGCATTCGTCATCCTAGGGTTCTTCGCAATCATGTTACTCCGCCGAAAATGAGTGAATACAAGACGCTGGAGGACTTTGTCGGCGACACCCCACTGGTGAAGCTGCAACGCATTCCCGGAAAAACCAGCAATACCATTCTGGTCAAGCTAGAAGGCAATAATCCTGCCGGTTCGGTGAAAGACAGACCTGCGCTATCCATGATCCAACATGCCGAAGCACGTGGCGATATCAAACCCGGCGATACCTTGATTGAAGCAACTTCTGGCAATACCGGTATCGCGCTGGCAATGGCTGCCGCTATCAAGGGCTATAAGATGATTTTGGTAATGCCGGAGAGCCAAAGCTTGGAGCGCCGCCAGACCATGAAAGCCTACGGTGCAGAGTTGGTGCTGACCTCAAAGGAAGCAAGTATGGAAGGTGCACGTGATATGGCGGATAGGCTGCAAGCAGAGGGCAAAGGCATAATTCTTGACCAATTTGCTAATCAAGATAACCCGTTGGCGCACTTCGAAACTACTGGGCCAGAACTTTGGCACGATACACAGGGGAAAATAACCCATTTCGTCTCCAGCATGGGCACTACCGGAACCATCATGGGCACTTCGCGCTACTTGAAAAAGCACAACCCCAGCATCCAAATCATTGGTGTACAGCCCGAAGACGGGGCGCAGATACCCGGTATCCGCAAATGGCCGAAAGAATATCTACCCAAGATTTGCGACTTTTCGCGCATAGATCGCATGATTTACGTTGGTCAAAGTGATGCCGAGGACATGACTCGCCGTTTAGCACGGGAGGAAGGCATTTTTGCAGGACTTTCTTCCGGCGGTGCTCTGGTAGCAGCGTTGCAGTTAAGTAAAGAAGTTGAAAATGCGGTCATCGTTTCTATTGTATGCGACCGTGGCGACCGTTACCTTTCCACGGGAGTTTTTCCGGAATGAGTTTGAGCCGCTTCAAGCGGCTATGTTGTTACTGCCTGCTCATGATGCCGGTGATGCCTTCTGCAGCTAGCCACCTTGAAATCCGCATCGGTGAAATACATCACCCTCAGGCTCAGCTGGAAAATGTTGTTGCTACCCTCGATGCCGATGGCAACTGGTATGGCAGCGCCAACATCAAGCAAACCGACCTCAATCAGCTTGCACCCAACTTACCCGTCAAATTCAGCAAGGGCTCTCTGCAAGGCAAGCTGGCGTTTGCAGGAAAAGACAATCAACCGCAACAAATCAAAGCCGATTTGAATCTGCGTGATACCGCGTTCAGTAATATTGAGGGTTCGAAAGCTGCCGACAAGCTGGCAGGTAACTTCAACATCAAAGCGCAACGCAAGGATGCAGCGTGGGCTTGGAAAGCTGCACTCAACTGGCGTGATGGCGAGTTGTTCTGGCAGCCACTTTATTTTGCCAATGGAGGACATGCATTGGAGGCGAGCGGTCAGTGGAGCGAAGATAAGCTCACTGTCACACAAGGCTTGATGAGTATTGCCAGCGTGGGTGCTGTTAAATTTAATGGCGAGTTGGCTTTACCAAGCAACAGCATCACTCGCTTGGATATCGATGCAAAAAATCTGGCGTTGGATAACGCTTATGCCTTGCTTATCAAGCCGTTCATGGAAAAGAGCGTGCTGGGAGATTTGGAAGCGGCGGGGCGGGCGGATTTATCAGCAAG
>JAIOOY010000027.1 GCA_021414145.1 Methylophilales bacterium
AATGCTTAGGAACCAGGCCGTGAACTGCCTCTATCAATGGTTGTGCGTGGTTATGCACGGCCAATGAAGATAATCCATCGCCTACCACCAATAACAAATCAAATTCTTTTTCTGGATGATCCAGCAGGTGGTTGGCACTGGATTCACTCAAACTTCTTCCCATATCAGGACGCAATAAATAAGTGTGGCGATCAGGCGCACGACTTTGCACTTGTAGCGTTCTGAAGCCAGAAGCTGTAAGGGATGTGGCGAGTTGCAAGGAATCAAAACGTGTATGTACGGCATCTCTGGCTAAGGCATGGGCCGCACCGAAATTGAGGATCTCATGTGTGGGCAAGCTGCTACCTGCCCGTCCCAAGGAAATTCTGGCTTGGGTGTACTGTTTGAGATGGCTCCAAGCGTCTTGTGATACGAGTTCGCGCTTCATGCTGCGGCCTTCAATGCACGAGGCAGTTTATCTAACAGTAACTGGTTGGCGGCGATGGGTTGCACACGGCCGTTGCTATCCATGATGTTCATTTGTTTTAACCATAGCTCGAACTCTGGCGCGGGTTTCAAGTTCAGCACGTTTCTTAAGTAAAGCGCATCATGGAATGATGTGGTTTGATAGTTGAGCATGATGTCGTCAGCACCCGGGATACCCATAATAAAGGTCAATCCAGCCGTGGCGAGTAAGGTCATCAAGTTATCCATATCGTCCTGATCAGCTTCGGCATGATTGGTGTAGCACACGTCGCAGCCCAAAGGCAGTCCTAGCAACTTGCCGCAGAAGTGGTCTTCCAGACCCGCGCGCGTGATTTGTTTACCGTCGTAGAGATATTCTGGTCCGATAAATCCCACCACCGTGTTGCTAAGTAAGGGTGAAAATTCCCGCGCTACAGCATAGGCACGAGCCTCGCAGGTTTGTTGATCCATACCGAAATTGGCATTGGCCGAGAGCGCAGAGCCCTGGCCGGTCTCAAAATACATCACGTTATTGCCGACGGTACCGCGATTTAAGGCCAGCGCAGCTTGCTGAGCTTCACGCAGAATCCCTAAGTTGATGCCAAACCCGGTGTTGGCTTTTTCTGTACCAGCGATGGACTGGAAAACGAGGTCAACAGGTGCGCCCTTTTCCATCACTTTGATTTGATTGGTGACGTGCGTGAGGATGCAGGATTGGGTGGGAATGTTAAATCCCGTGATGAATTCATCAACTAAGTAGTAAAGGTCTATCAAAGCAGGGATGCTATCCGTAGCCGGGTTAATGCCGATCACTGCGTCACCAGAGCCATAGAGCAAACCATCGATGATAGAGGCCGCGATACCGCGCGGGTCGTCGGTGGGGTGATTGGGTTGCAAGCGCACCGAAAGATGTCCGGGCAAGCCGATGGTGTTACGGAATTTAGTGGTGACATGGCATTTTCGCGCCACCAGAATCAGATCCTGGTTGCGCATCAGCTTGCTCACCGCAGCCGTCATTTCGGGCGTGATGCCGGGTGCTACTCGTTCTAATGTGGCGCTATCCGTGTGGTCGGAGAGCAACCAATTACGGAAATCACCCACTGTCAAATGGGCTATCTCAGCGAAGGCGGTGGCGTCATGCGTGTCCACAATCAACCGTGTCACTTCGTCTTCTTCATAAGGAATCAGCAACTCCTCCAGAAAACGTTTCAGTGGTACTTCAGCCAAGCACATTCTCGCCGCCATCCGCTCGGCATAGGTTTCTGCGGCCACGCCAGCAAGAAAATCGCCAGATCGTGCAGGCGTAGCTTTTGCCATCAGAGTTTTAAGGTCACTGAAGTGGTAGGTTTCAAGGCCAATAGCGTGTAAGTAGGGCATGATATTCCTTTACCTGTATAGCTTAGACTCAGAGTACCGATTGTGCCAATCGCTCACCGACAGTTTAGTCCGATAACGACATCAGTTAAAGCACACCCGACATTCACCTCATATGTGCATCCGGCCAAGACATCGCACAACATGAGTGCATAAATTCGTGGTTGCATCCCGAGACCATTTGAAAAACATCATATTATTATTAAAAATCATATTGTTGCAAATATGGCATAACAGTTGCTTTTGGTTCAACTGCGAGAAAGCGATGAAGTTATCGCCACATGCACTTAAGGTTAACTAGGGTTCCGGCGTTTTGATGTTGACGTGTCTGGTCCGAGAGTT
>JAIOOY010000031.1 GCA_021414145.1 Methylophilales bacterium
CATCACCACTGGTAACACGGTTACCACGGCGGGCAATGGCAATATTGATGTCAGCACCACGGCTGGCGCTATCACGCTTAGCAATGCAGTTACCGCTAACGGCTCAGGCGATGTCACACTCAATGCGGCAGGCCTGTTGACCGCTAATGCGGCCATCGCTAGTTCGAGCGGCAATCTGGATTTGACAGGTCTGGGCGTTAGTTCTTCGGCAGCAGGTACGCTCAACCCAGGTAGTGGCAAAGTAACGGTGGATGGCACTGCAGGTGCAATCAGCTTGGGTGGTGCTATTACCACCACTAGCAATAATGCTACTGCGGTGAAAGTACATAACGCAAGTACGGTAGCTTTGGCTAATGTGACTACCGGCGGCACGGGCACCGTAGTGCTTGGTGTGGGCGGTGACATTACCGGCGCGGTTACCCAGACTGGCCTTATTGATACCGGCACCTTGACCGGTAATACCGCCAATACTGTTACTTTGACCAATGCTAATAAATTGACGAATCTGGGAGCTTTCACTAGCACTGGCTTGGACGTGATAGACAGCACAGGTGGCTTGACGGTGAATGGCGCAGTAAATAGTGGTGCCGGTGCCACGACTATTACCACCAATGGCGGCGGCAATGTGACGCTTGGCAATACGATTACAACGGGAACTACCGCGCAGATTAACTCCGGCGGTAATATCAACGGTGCCAGCTTAATTACAGCGGCTACAGTTGATTTGAACGCGGCTACCGGCATAGGTAATACCACAGCGGTAAATCTGGCGGCCGGAACCATCACTGCTGATAGTACCACTAGCGGTAATTTGCATATCAATAACACCCTAGGGACGGCTGTAGCTCTGAACTCCTTAACGACGGGTTCTGGATCTGTTCAATTTGACCAAACCGGTGGTGGTGCACTTAATGTAGGTGGCGCAGTTACAGCTGTGGGAGCGACTAATACGGTCTCTATCAGCAATGCCGGGGATATCACCAACAACAGTACTATTACTGGCCCCGGCGGAGTAACAATTAATGCCAATACCGGGCTGTTGACCAATGCTGCCGCACACAGCATCACCAACGGTGGCAGCAATGGCGCGATTGTATTGCAGGCTGATGACATGAATTTGGCAGGGACCATCACAGGGGGCAGTGCTACTGTGAGTTTGCTCGCTAAGACTAG
This sequence comes from Methylophilales bacterium, assembly GCA_021414145.1. Classification (GTDB taxonomy): domain Bacteria; phylum Pseudomonadota; class Gammaproteobacteria; order Burkholderiales; family Methylophilaceae; genus CAILHX01. The sequence continues at coordinate 1,174 of JAIOOY010000031.1, forward strand.
CGCGCAAACTATAGGTGTAGGCTCCGGCGCTGGAGGATTAGGATTATCTTTCGCCGAACTTGATAGCATCACCACTTCTGGTGGTTTGTATATAGGCGCAGATGCAGCGAATATTTCAGCGCCGATACCCACAAGCCATACTGGACTGCTCACACTTGGCAGTTTGGCTCAACTTACTCACTCAACAGGCGACCTTACAATTATAAATGGCGATGATGTTGCCTTGGCGGGTACTGTTACTTTTAAGAGCAACATTTCAGGCACTAGCAACCTGAACATTAGATCCGTGAGCGGTAATATTACTGGGAGTGGGGAGTTACTGGATACTGCAACGGCAACGGGTGGCAATATCGTGCTGACGGCATTTAATGATATTGGCTCAGTGGCGAATCCTATCCATATTGGTGGCACGCTGAATAGTGGTGCAGTGGGTACCAACGGCTTAATTGCAAACTCGACCGACCCTGCTAATGGTGGCCACATCTACATCAATAAAGTGGGTGCTTTGAACATTGCAGGGATAAACAATGTTTCCAATGTTTCAGGGACGCATAGTTTGACCAATATCGTCTCAACCGGCGCGATTTCGCAATCGGGTGCTATACATATGGGAACTTTTGGGGACTTGGTGGTTAAAACGCTGAATACTCCGGGGGCTAACATTACTCTTGCCAATACAGCCAACGATGTGGGAACCATAGACCTTCTTTCTCGTGATGCTGGGGATTCAGCAAATGGGACAGGTAAGTTGACATTTGCGTCCAATGCGGTCGGTGGATTTGGTGTTGTACAGGCGGCTGGTGGCGGTATCGATTTTAGAGCCCAAGGGCCTATCACCTTGAGTACATTGTCGTTGGGTGCACCAGCGACCCTGAATATTGATGCCGGTGCTGGTGATATTTCACTGCAAACAGGAGGCGTTGGAGGCATCACTATTGAGGGGCCTGGAAACTTGAAGGCGCACAATATCAACCTGACACTTACCAATGATGTGACATTTAGCGGTGGCGTAGGACCTCATGCCACTTCTGCTAGTTACACCGATCATGGAAACAACGATTTGGTGATTAAGGCTACTGGCGATATCAATATTGATGCGAATATCTTTACGGTCACTGGCGGTCAAGCTACTGGTGCGAATGGCTCAACAATTGCAAGTAGCAATACCATCATTGATGCAGCCGGTGCGCTCACTATTCATACTACGGGTGATTTTAATGTGATTGGTGGTGGTAGTCAGGTTGGAGGTGTTGTTGGTGGTGGTGCAGGAGGGGTTAGTTTTGTTGGGGGTGCAAGTAACTCTATGGCGCAGGCAAACGCGCTTATTCGTGCGAATACATTGGATTTAACCGTTGATGGTAATTTTTATATTACTGGTGGTCAGGTAGATAACACAGGGATTGGTACCAATGCTCTTGGCAGTGCCAGTGCATTTATTCAGGCTATTAACGGCAAGGCTTTGGATGTGTCTGGTGAAATGAGGGTGACCGGAGGCACAATTGTCGGCGGTGCTGGATCCACCAAGAGCAATGCTGTTGCGGTACTTGATCCCATCACTCCAATGACTCTCAAGGTGGGTACGAACCTGATACTGCAGGCGGGTTCTGGCCCCGGCTTGGTGGATGCCAGCATTATAAATTCAGGTGAAATTAAGCTGGATGTAGGACAAGGTTTTGCGCCGGGAACGGCGGGCACTATTAATATTGGTGGCCAAAACTATCCAGAGGGCATCATACTGATTGGGGGTAAAGGCTCAGGCCGTTTTGACTTCAACGGTAATGTATTGACAACTAATGCTTATCCTATCTCTTGGACTCTATACAACGGCGCACAATTCACCATAGATAGCAGCGCGGGTGCCGGATTTGGTGCTGCGTTCATTAAGTCTGCGGCACCCCGCAGCTTTGACTTGATAAATGATTTTATAGACACCATTAAAACTATCGGTCAGGGTAATAATTCAACTGTAGACCAAGGTAATTTTGTTCGGACGGAGGCTGGATCATGCAACTAAAACGCGGATTTCAAATTTGGACGGTAACTTCCTTGGCTTTGATAGCACTGTCAGCTCTGGCTGATGGTACTGTGACTCAAATTGCGGGCACTATTACTGCCAAACGTAGCGGAGATATTTTGGCGCTTACTCGTGGATCAACGGTAAAAGAGGGTGACGTTATCACCACTGAAAAGGGTGCTTACGCGCAAATCAAGTTCTCTGATGGCATGATCATGACGCTCAAGCCGAGCACTCAGGTGGCGATCAAGGACCAGCACTTTTCAGAGACTGAGCCGGAACAAGACAAATTTACTTTAGGTCTGTTAAAAGGTGGCTTACGCACGATAAGTGGCTTAATAGGCAAACGTGGCAATCGTGATGCCTACAAAATGAATACAGCAACGGCGACCATTGGTATTCGCGGCACAGTGTTTGACGTGGATGACTGCTCGACTACCAAATGTACTAAGGGTACCCAAGCCAAGATTGATGACACAGGTACCGTGGATACCAAAGCCAAAACCGAGGCAAGTGACGAAATTGCACCTGCAGTCTATGTTGGTGTACACGATGGCGAGGTCGTAGTGAAGAATGATGCGGGAGAACTAACGCTTTCCGCCGGTCAGTTTGGTATTGCGCCTGCGAACAATGTTGTTCCATTGCAGCTACCAGGGGACCCAGGGCTTAGCCAGATTTCTAGTTTGGGCTCATCTGTAGAAGGCGATACCTACTCAATCCAGAATTGCCGATGATGTTGTCAGTCATTGCCGCCGTTGCCAACAACGGGGTAATTGGGCTTGATAACACGCTGCCTTGGCATTTGCCGGAAGACCTCAAGCGCTTCAAAGCCCTTACCATGGGGCATCACATTCTCATGGGTCGCAAGACTTATGAGTCCTTAGGGCGATTGCTGCCTGGGCGTACCACGGTGGTGATTAGTCGCAATCCGCAATATCAAGTTACAGGAGCGCTGGTAGCGGGGTCTTTGCAGCAAGCCTTGGCACTGTGCGGAGAGGATGAAGAAGTGTTTGTCATTGGTGGTAATGAGTTATACAAAGCTGCATTACCTTTGGCAGATAAGCTTTATCTGACGCGCATACATCAGGATTTTTCTGGCGATACCTATTTCCCTAGTATTGACGAGACAAAATGGCGAGAGGTGGAAAGCCTCTCTGCTACCAGTGCTGCTGGGTTAACTTACAGCTTTAATACTTATATCAAGTCTTAAGCCACGCAATCTACGTGGTAATCGCCGTCGTCATCCTTCACCAGTCCGTGTATATCGGTTTCAAAGCCAGGGAAACGCGCATTAAATTCACGGGCAAATTTCAGATAGCGCACGATGATGGCATTAAAGCGCTCACCGGGAATCAGTAGCGGGATGCCAGGTGGGTAGGGCGTAAGTAGTACGCTGGTAATACGACCCTCCAAATTTTCGATTGCAACACGTTCGATCTCACGGTGCGCCATTTTGGCAAAAGCGTCTGCCGGTTTCATGGCGGGAATCATGTCGGAGAGATACATCTCTGTCGTCAGCCTAGCCACATCATTGGCGCGATACACCTCGTGAATCTGGGTGCATAAATCGCGTAAACCCATCTTTTCATACATCGGGTGCTTGGCTACGAATTCTGGTAGTACGCGCCACAGCTGTTGGTTCTTATCGTAGTCGTCTTTAAATTGCTGTAGCGCCGCTACCAGAGTATTCCAGCGGCCTTTAGTGATGCCGATGGTGAACATGATAAAAAAGGAATACAAGCCTGTTTTCTCAACAATCACACCGTGTTCTGCAAGATATTTGGTGACAATCGCAGCGGGTATGCCGAACTCATCGGAAAAGTCACCCTCTACATCCAGTCCCGGAGTAATCACCGTGGCCTTGATTGGGTCTAGCATGTTGAAGCCTTTGGCGACTTTACCAAACCCATGCCAACGCGCTTTGGTCTTCAACATCCATGCTTCTCGGTCTTCAATGCCTTCTTCAGAAAGGTCGTCCGGCCCCCATACCTTGAACCACCATGCCGCACCCCACTCTTCGTCCACCTTGCGCATAGCGCGGCGGAAATCCAGCGCTTCCATAATGGATTCTTCCACCAACGCTGTGCCGCCAGGCGGTTCCATCATTGCAGCAGCCACGTCGCACGAGGCGATGATCGAATACTGCGGGCTGGTGGAGGTGTGCATCAAATACGCTTCGTTGAATACATCGCGGTCTAGCTGGTAATTCTCAGCATCCTGCACCAGAATCTGCGAGGCTTGACTCAGACCCGCTAGCATTTTGTGTGTGGATTGCGTGGAGAAAATCATGGATTCCTTGCAGCGCGGGCGGTCTGCGCCTATGGCATGGTAATCACCATAAAAGTCGTGGAAAGACGCGTGCGGTAGCCAGGCTTCGTCGAAATGTAGGGTGTCTATTTTGCCATCCAGCATTTCTTTGATTTCTTCCACATTGTACAAAATGCCGTCATAGGTGCTTTGTGTGATAGTCAGAACACGTGGTTTGGCATTCTTATCCAATGCAAAAGGGTTTCTTTCAATTTTCTTTTGGATGTTTTCCCACTCGAACTCTTCTTTCGGAATCGGCCCGATGATGCCGAAGTGATTGCGCGTGGGCATCAAAAATACCGGAATCGCGCCAGTCAGCATGATGGAATGCAATACTGATTTATGGCAATTGCGATCCACCACCACCACGTCACCCGGGGCAACGGTGGAGTTCCACACGATTTTGTTTGAGGTGGACGTGCCGTTGGTGACAAAATATAAATGGTCACAGTTGAAGATACGCGCCGCGTTGCGTTCGGAAGCTGCTACCGGCCCGGTGTGGTCGAGCAGTTGGCCAAGCTCATCTACTGCGTTACATACGTCTGCACGTAGCATGTTTTCCCCAAAAAACTGGTGAAACATCTGACCAACGGGGGATTTCAGGAAAGCTACGCCACCAGAATGACCCGGGCAATGCCAAGAATAGGAACCATCAGCAGCGTAATTGGTCAGAGCACGAAAGAACGGTGGCGGCAACGAGTCCAGATAGGCCTTAGCTTCGCGCACGATGTAACGTGCGATGAACTCAGGGGTGTCTTCATACATGTGGACGAAACCATTGAGTTCGCGCAGAATTTCATTTGGAATGTGGCGTGAAGTACGGGTTTCACCATGCAAAAAGATGGGAATTTCTTCGTTACGAAAACGTACTTCATCCACAAACTTGCGCAAACGGGCTAATGCTTCCTGAGATTCTTCAGCAAACTCTTCGTCATCTATGGCTAATACAAAAGCAGAAGCGCGGCTTTGTTGTTGTGCGAACGAGGCCATATCGACAAAGCTGGTGACACCTAACACTTCAAAACCTTCTTCTTCTATGGCTTTGGCGAGTACGCGTATGCCAAGACCGGAAGTGTTTTCGGAGCGGAAGTCTTCGTCAATAATAACGACAGGAAAACGGAATTTCATATGAACCTCCCTAAATGGGAAAATAGTTTACGGAATAAGTGTGACAACTGATGTTGTTACTTATTGTAGAGGCGGGTAGGGGTTGGCTAGACCATTGACGAGATCGAGCAACACGGCACGGAACTGTTGTTCGTCACAGCCCATCAGCACAGCGTCTTCTAACGCGTCTTGGCAGATTTGCTGGATTTCTTCCAGATTCTCACGCATCACTTTGTTCTTCTCTACGCAAGCAACTACCTTGCCTTGAGGATCGCGCCAAATGATCTTTCCGGGATTCACGATGCCGATTAAATCTTGGGTAAGGTTACGCCGTGCTGGCCTTGGTACTTGCCGCCACGATCTTTGTAAGAGGTCTCGCACACGTCGTCGTCGTCCGCCTCAAAAAACAGCACTTGGGCACAGCCTTCATTGGCGTAGATCTTGGCAGGGAGCGGTGTGGTATTACTGAATTCCAGTGTTACATAGCCTTCCCATTCCGGCTCAAAAGGAGTGACGTTGACGATGATACCGCAGCGCGCATAAGTAGATTTTCCTAAGCATATGGTCAACACATTACGAGGAATGCGGAAATACTCCACAGTGCGTGCCAGTGCGAAGGAGTTGGGTGGAATGATGCAGTAATCTGCGTTCACTTCCACGAAAGAATTCGGGTCGAAATTTTTGGGATCAACGATGGTGCTGTTAATGTTGGTGAACAGCTTGAATTCGCTAGAGCAGCGGATGTCGTATCCATAACTCGAAGTACCGTAGGACACCAGCTTTTGGCCGTTAATCTGTTTCACCTGATTCGGCTCAAACGGCTCTATCATGCCCGTTTCGGCTGCCATGCGGCGTATCCATTTGTCTGATTTGATACTCATCGCCTAAGTTTCCTAAATAAGTGACCTGAAATGAGAGCGCATTATAAAAGTAGAAAAGGCATCTGGCGTAAGTCCAGATGCCTTTTTGCATAAAGCGAAAGCTTATTTTTTGGCTTTAGCTGTGCTGTTATCCACAATCTTGGCCTTGGCGCGTAGATCATTCACCAGAGTCACGATTTTCTGCTTTTGCATATTGGCGCGAAGTTCGTCTTTAACGGTTTCAAAAGCCGGTGGTTGCGCGTCGCGCGTGTCTTCCAGCTTGATAACGTGCCAGCCAAACTGGGTTTGAACTGCGGTGGAGGTGTAAGCACCTTTTTGCAGCTTAACTACGGCATCAGCGAACGGCTTCACCATACGTGCTGGTGGGAACCAGCCTAAATCGCCACCTTTGTCTTTGGAGCTATCCAGGGACTTTTCTTTAGCAATTTTGGAGAAATCACCCTTTTTATCCAACTGCGCGATGACATCTTTAGCTTCTTGCTCAGTCTTCACTAGAATGTGACTAGCCTTGTATTCCTTGCTGCCCCATTGTGACTTGAACTTGTCGTATTCGGCTTTAACAGCGGCATCATCTACTGGATTCTTTTTGATGTAATCTTGCAGAAACGTATTGACCAACAATTCACGGCTGGTAAGTTCTTGCTTAGCCTGAAAGTCGGCACTTTTATCAATGCCAGATTTTTGCGCTTCTTGATACACCACTTCGTTACCAATCAAGCGGTTCACCAGTGCGGCACGCATGTCGTCATCCACTTTTTGGCCACTGGCGCTGATCTCTTTCACCATGAAATCCAACAACGATTGTTTGACGGGCTTGCCGTTGACGGTGGCTGGATCGGCGGCGTGTGCGCTCATGGCGACAGCGAGTAACAGTGCGCCTAAGAGTTTACTAAAAGAGTACATTGATTTTTCCTTCATTGAGTTAGCTGGGTTTATGGATTCGGTGCAAGTGCGTTAATGCTTAATGCGTGAACGCGGGAGGGTATTAAATCGCCTACCGCTTCATAAATTAAACGATGCCGAATTATCGTTGATTTTCCACTGAAAAGCGAACATTCGATGGTCACGGTATAGTGACCGCCACCGGTGTTGCCAGCGTGCCCACGGTGTGCGGCGCTGTCGTCCACGATTTCCAATCGGCTGGGTTGAAGTAAGGCTAGGCGTTCGCGTAAAAGTTCTATACTCACGGCAATGTCTTGCGGAAGGGCTTTATCGTAACCTGCTTGTACACGCCGCCGAGCATGAATGGGTCAGCCTTTGCCCATTCCTGAGCGGCTTCTAAACTGGCAAACTCGGCGACGATTAAGCTGCCAGAGAAGCCCACGGAGCCAGGGTCTACGCTATCAATGGCGGGGAAAGGGCCAGCCAGCATTAAGCGGCCTTCGGCTTGCAGAGCTTGCAGACGTGCCAGATGCGGCGGGCGATGTTCCAAACGCTTGGCTAGGCTATCTGCAACATCTTCGGCAATGATGGCATACAGCATTATTGATCCTTTTCCATAAAACGCGATAGATATAGGCTTTGCAACACCACAAACACCAGCATCAAGCCGGTGGTGCCAAACAGCTTGAAATTGACCCAGGAAGTGGTGGAATAATGGAATGCGACGTAGAGATTGATGAGGCCTAGCAAGACAAAGAATCCTGCCCAGGCAAAATTAACTTGTCGCCAGACATTTTCCGGCAACTGCATTTGTGCTTGCATCAGATTACGGATGACGTTTTTGTGCCAGATGGTTTCCGCCAGCAGCAGTCCCATGGCAAAGCACCAATAAAGCACCGTGGGTTTCCACTTGATAAAAGTCTCATCATGCAGAAGCAGCGTAGCGCCGCCGAACACTACAATAATCAGACCGCTGATGATGAGCATGGGCTCAACCTTGCCGTGGCGCATTTTAACCCAGGCAATCTGTGCAAGCGTGGCGGCTATAGCGGTGGCGGTAGCAGCGTAGATGCCATACCACTTGAACACCACAAAAAATAGAATAACCGGAAATAAATCAAACAGAAACTTCATGAGATGTAGTCAGTCGCAGGTATCGGTAAGGCCGCCATTTTGCTATGATTCGGCCTGCCGCTCAAGCTTAAATCCACTATGTCCTCCCATATTGACCTGCATTGCCACTCTACCGTATCCGACGGCATCCTCGCGCCTGCAGCATTGGTGCGCCATGCCGCAGCGCAAGGTGTGAAAGTGTTGGCTTTAACTGACCACGACGACGTGCGCGGTTTGGATGAGGCAAAGCAAGTAGAAGATGAATTGGGTATACGCTTGATTAACGGGGTGGAGATCTCAGTGACGTGGAATAAACGTACCTTGCATATTGTGGGGTTGAAAATCTCCCCCGACTTTGCTCCATTACTCGCTGGCTTGGCCAGCATCCGTGAAGGCCGCCACATTCGTGCCGAGGGCATGGCTGAGGGGTTAAGCAAGATCGGTATAGGTGGCAGCTTACAAGGCGCATATGCCCATGTCGGCGAAGGTGGCCTGATCAGCCGCACTCATTTTGCGCGCTTCTTGATGGAACATGGCTACGCCAAAGATACGCGCAGCGTGTTCAAAAACTATTTGGTCAAAGGTAAACCTGGCTACTTTGAGCATCGCTGGGCGAACATAGAGGATGCAATGTCTTGGATATTGGAGAGCGGGGGCATTCCCGTGCTGGCACACCCTGGACGATATGACTTAGGGCGCACTAACATGCTCAAGCTACTCAGTGAATTCCGTGAAATGGGTGGCATGGCGATAGAGGTAGTGACGGGAAGTCACACCAAAGACCAATATCAAGAGTTTGCGAGGCTAGCACACCAATTTGATTTGTTGGCCTCGGTGGGTTCGGATTACCATGGTGCCGCGCATAGCTATATGGAAATGGGGCGCTTGCCGGATCTGCCTGCAGGCTGTGTGCCAGTGTGGCATGATTGGGTGGAGACTGCAGATTTGCACTAAAGTTGTATGTCCCAGTATTTCTCCATTCATCCAGAAAATCCCCAGCCACGCCTGATCAAGCAAGCGGTGGAAATATTGCGTGAAGGCGGCGTGATTGCCTATCCCACTGATTCTTGTTACGCCTTGGGTTGTCATCTCGGCGACAAAGCCGCACAAGAACGTATCCGCGCCATTCGCGGCGTGGACGAGCACCACCATTTCACGCTGGTGTGTCGCAATCTGGCGGAGATTGCGACTTATGCCAAGGTAGATAACAGCCAATTTCGCTTGCTTAAGGCCAATACACCGGGTAGCTATACATTCATTTTGGAGGCCACGCGCGAAGTGCCACGCCGCTTGCAGCATCCCAAGCGTTCAACGATAGGCTTGCGCGTACCGGATCACCAGGTGACGCAAGCCTTGCTACAAGAGTTGAACGAGCCGCTGCTTTCCATGACTTTGAGTCTGCCAGATGAAGAGTATCCCCTCAATCAAGCGTGGGAGATTCGTGATCGTCTGGAGCATCAACTGGATTTGGTGATTGATGCGGGCGCGTGTAGCATGGAGATGACCACGGTGATTGATTTGACAGGGACTACACCTGTGTTGGTGCGGCAGGGCAAGGGTGCGTGGGCTTTGTAGCCTGCGCGATGAATTAGGAATCTAAATTGAACGACGAGCTATATCATTTCATCAATATGTTGGGCGACTTAGGTACGGTGCAGCGTATCGCCATTTATACCCTGCCAGTAATTTTCGCCATCACCGTCCATGAGGCCGCCCATGGTTACGCAGCCAAGTTCTTTGGGGATATGACCGCGTACAAAATGGGGCGCATTAGCCTCAATCCTGCGCGGCACATAGATCCGGTGGGTACGGTGCTTGTCCCGGCGTTGGCACTGCTGATAGGCGGCATGCTGTTTGGTTGGGCAAAACCGGTGCCGGTGAATTTCGGGCGTTTACGTAATCCGAAAAAAGACATGCTATGGGTCGCCGCCGCCGGACCTGGAGTGAATCTGCTGATGGCGATATTGTGGGTGCTATTGATACGTTTCTCAGTGATACTTCCTGATAGTTTTGCCTTGCCTGCTGCCCTCATGGGTGCGGCTGGAGTGATGATCAATACGGTGTTGATGGTGCTGAATCTGCTGCCACTGCCTCCGTTGGATGGCGGACGTATTGTGGTGAGCTTGTTACCTAATCGCATGGCTTGGCAATTTGCTAAAATCGAGCCTTATGGTTTCTTTATTTTGTTAGCATTGATGCTCACACATGTGTTGGACATCATCTTGTGGCCGTTGTTAAAAGTGGTTCTGGGCTTAATTTCTGCGATATTTTTATAAGGTTGAATGATGGCAGTTGAACGCGTTTTATCTGGTATGCGACCCACGGGCAATCTACATCTGGGGCATTATCACGGGGTGCTCAAGAATTGGCTGAAGCTGCAACACGAGCACGAATGTTTGTTTTTCGTCGCCGATTGGCACGCGCTGACTACCCACTACGACACGCCGGAAATCATAGAAGAAAGCGTGTGGGAAATGGTCATAGACTGGTTGGCCGCGGGTGTTGACCCAGCCAATGCCACCATCTTCATCCAGTCGCGCGTACCGGAACACGCCGAATTGTTTACCTTGCTCTCGATGATGACCCCTCTAGGCTGGTTAGAACGCGTGCCTACCTATAAAGACCAACAGGAAAAGCTCGCCAGCAAAGACCTTTCCACCTATGGTTTTTTGGGTTATCCACTGCTGCAAAGCGCCGATATCCTCATCTACAACGCCACTCAGGTGCCGGTGGGTGAAGACCAGGTGCCGCACATCGAATTCACCCGTGAAATCGCGCGGCGGTTTAACCATATCTATGGCCGCGAACCCGGGTTTGAAGAAAAAGCTGCCGCCGCGATTAAAAAACTGGGAGGTAAGCTGGGCGCGCTTTACCAGGAGGCGAGAACACGCTACCAGGAGACTGGCGATGAGGAAGCGCTGGAATCCGCACAAGCTTTGATCGAAGAGCACCAAGGCTTGAGCCTGGGTGATCGCGAGCGTTTGTTGGGATTTTTGGAAGGTGGCGGCAAGATGATATTGGTCGAGCCAGAAGCCAAGCTGACCCCTGCCTCCAAGATGCCGGGGTTGGATGGGCAGAAAATGTCCAAGTCCTACAACAACACCATTTCGCTGCGCGAATCACCAGAAGACGTGACCAAAAAAATCAAAACCATGCCCACCGACCCTGCCCGTGTTCGTCGTACTGATCCCGGAGACCCGGCAAAATGTCCGGTATGGCAGCTGCACGAAGTGTATTCCAGCGATAGCACCAAAGATTGGGTACAACAAGGCTGCAAAAGTGCCGGAATCGGCTGTATAGAATGCAAACAACCGGTAATAGACGCAGTGCTGGCCGAGTTGAGACCGATTCAAGAGCGTGCCGCACAGTATGCCGAAGACCCGACGCTGGTGAAGAACATCGTCGCAGATGGTTGTGAGAAAGCACGCAAGTTGGCGCGAGAAACCATGCGCGAGGTGCGCGAGGTGATGGGGTTGAATTACTCGTGATTGAGCAAGTCAGTGCGCGGATTCACGGCGAAACGCTGCTTGATTTGCCGCCTGATCTCTATATCCCGCCAGAGGCACTAGAAGTCTATCTCGAATCCTTTGAAGGCCCGCTGGATTTATTGCTGTACCTGATTCGTAAGCATCACTTCGACATACTCGATATTGCGATGGCGGAACTCACGCGCCAATACATGCAGTACGTGGAGCAAATGCGCGCGCGTAAACTGGAGTTGGCGGCAGACTATTTGTTGATGTCGGCGATGCTGATTGAGATCAAGTCACGCATGTTGTTGCCCAAGCCTTCAGCCGTGGAAGAGGAAGATGACCCTAGAGCCGAGCTGGTGCGGCGCTTGTTGGAGTATGAGGCGATGAAGTTGGCCGCGCAAAGAATAGACGAACTACCGCAAGTGGGACGTGAGTTGCTGGTGGCACAAGCCTGCCTGGAGCGTATCAGCCAGCCCGTGTTGGCCACGGTGGAGATGGAGGATTTGCTGGCAGCGTGGGCGGCTGTGCTGGCGCGTGCCAAAAACTATACTCACCATCAAATCAGCCGCGAGCAGCTCTCGGTGCGAGAGCACATGACGCTGATTCTGCGACGCTTGAACTTGGAAGGAACGCTGGAGTTTTCCATGTTGTTTGATGTCAAGGAGGGCGTGCAAAAATTGGTGACCTACTTTTTGGCCTTGTTGGAATTGGCGCGTGAAGGCTTAATTCGCATGACGCAGCAAGCGTCGTATTCGCCTATCCACATTCAAGCTGCCGAGGTAATGTAGTGGAACAGCAAACCATCCAAAGCGTGAAAAATATACTGGAAGCAGCACTGCTGACCAGTCCTGAGCCACTGTCTTTGGACGACATGTTGCGCCTGTTTGATAGCATGGAACGCGCTACGCTGCGGATGTTGCTGGACGAACTCAAAAGTGACTGGAGCACCCGTACTTTAGATCTCGTGCAAGTCGCGAGTGGTTGGCGTTTTCAGGCAAAGCCAGAATATGCGAGTATCCTTGCACGCTTGTCGCCGGAAAAACCACCACGCTATTCGCGCGCAGTGCTGGAGACGCTGGCGATTATTGCCTATAAACAACCCGTGACGCGCGGTGACATTGAAGAAATTCGCGGCGTAGCGGTGAACCAAACGATCATCCGTACTTTGCTTGAGCGCGGCTGGATAGACGTGGTAGGGCAGCGCGAAGTCCCTGGTCGCCCCAGTCTGTTTGCCACCACCAAGACCTTTTTGGACGACCTTAATTTGCGCTCTTTGCAAGAGTTGCCCCCGATTGAAGCATTAGCGCAACAGGAATTCCCACTGAGTACCCCGAATCTATGAGTATCAAAAGAACCCGCTCCACCGCTCCCGGATCACCACGGCGCAAATATGAAGGTTTACCGGATTTCAAGCCCGGAGCTAAGCCAGGATTCAGGCCGGGTTTTAGAACCGCGCCCAAATCTGAGAAGCCAGCAGATTTTATTCTTAGCCAAAGTGGTGAAGCCGCTTCGGGGCAACGCCTGCAAAAAGTTCTGGCTTTATCGGGCCTGGGCTCGCGCCGCGAAATGGAAGCACAAATTGCCGCTGGTCGAGTGACGGTCAACGGCATAGTGGCGACACTGGGCATGACCATCACCGGCAGTGATGTAGTGCGTATAGATCACCGTCCGGTGCGCTTGCAGACCGAGCCACAATTACCGCGCATCCTCCTATATCACAAGCAAGAAGGCGAAATCGTCAGTCAGGATGACCCGGAAAAACGCGCCAGTGTGTTTGATAAGTTGCCACGCATACGCGGCGCAAAATGGGTATCTATCGGGCGCTTGGACATCAACACCAGCGGCCTGATGATCTTTACGACTTCCGGTGAGTTGGCCAATCGCCTGATGCATCCCAGATATGAAGTTGAGCGCGAATACGCCGTGCGCGTGATGGGGCAGTTGAGTGAAGAGCAAATGCACGCGCTGACTTCTGGAATCGAGTTGGAAGACGGTCTTGCCAATTTTGATCTCATTCAGGACAAAGGCGGCGAGGGAGCGAACCACTGGTACCAAGTGGTGCTGCGTGAAGGCAAAAACCGCGAAGTACGACGCATGTTTGAAGCCGTGAGCCTGATGGTGAGCCGCTTGATGCGCGTGCGCTTTGGCCCGGTGAGTTTGCCGTCACGCTTGAAACGCGGGCAAATGCTAGCGCTAGAAGATAAGGAAGTGCGTGCGCTGTTGGAATGGGCACAACTCGAGATCCCCAAAGCCCCACAACGCCAATTGACCGCAAGAGAAAAAGAGCAGATAGGCCGCCCGTTTACCCCTAAATCCAGAGTCAAAACGCCCGCGCCAGTGGCCGCGGAAGCTACTCCTAAGCCGCAGCGCAAAGCTGGCTGGGCGAAAGCAACCAAGCCAGTGGCCGTGCAAAAAGGACGTGAGCGTAAGCGCGGTTAAAAGCATCTCCGTCATTCCGGCGTAGGCCGGAATCCAGTCGTGTCTCTTATGTCTGCATAGATTCAACTGGCTTCGTGGATATTTGACTAGATTCTGGCCTACACCAGAATGACATCAACACTATATTGCTACCGTATTTAAGGTTTTACTCTCATGCGCCACCGCAAAAATTCCAAAACACCAAAAATCCCGGTCATTGCTACCGCCGTCATTGAATCGCTAGATCAGGAAGGGCGCGGGGTCGCGCATCAGGACGGCAAAGTTATTTTCATCGAAGGCGCGCTCATCGGCGAGAGGGTCACCTACACCAGCCACCACAAAAAGCCCAGCTATGAGGAAGCACGTACGCTAGAAGTTCTCAAGGCCTCCACTTTCCGCACCACGCCGCCTTGCCCGCATTTCAGCATGTGTGGTGGTTGCGCCATGCAGCACTTTGAAATCTCTGCCCAAGTCGCCGCCAAGCAGCGCGTGCTGGAAGATGCCTTGTGGCACATCGGCAAGGTCAAGGCAGAATCCATGCTGCCGCCTATATATGGCCCTGATTTGGGCTATCGTCACAAAGCCAGACTGCGCGCCAAATACGTACCGGCTAAGGACAGGGTGCTGGTGGGTTTCAACGAAAAACACTCGCGGTTTATCGCCAACATACAGAGCTGTCAGGTGTTGCCACCGCATATCTCGGCTTTGATTATGCCTTTGCAAGATTTGGTGACGGCGCTTTCAATCAAAGACCAAATGCCGCAGATTGAAGTGGCAGTGGGCGAGCATGTGTCGGCCTTGGTATTCCGCATTTTGGCGCCTATCAATGCCGCCGATGAAGCTTTGCTCAAGGCCTTTGCCGAGCAGCACACTGTGCAAGTCTGGCTGCAAAGCAAAGGGCCGGACACCGCCACGCCTTTGCATCCGCTGGATGCGCCGGGCTTGAGTTATTCCTTACCGGAATTCGATTTGACCTATCCCTTCACTCCCACTGAATTCACACAGGTGAATCCCTACGTCAACCGCGTACTGGTGCGCCGCGCCATGCAGTTGCTCAATCCTCAGCCAAACGAAAAAATCGCTGACTTTTTCTGTGGATTAGGCAATTTCACGTTACCAATTGCGCGCAGTGGAGCGCAAGTGTTGGGGCTGGAAGGTGCCGCCGCGCTGGTACGCCGTGCCGTGCAAAGCGCTGAAAGCAATGGCTTGGCACAATCTACTGAATTTCGTGAAGCCAATTTGTTTGAAGTGACTGAAGAGAGTTTGAACCAACTAGGGCATTTCGATAAATGGCTGATAGACCCGCCCAGAGACGGCGCAATGGCGCTGGTGAAGGCCTTGAGTGCCGACAACAGCCCATCGCGCATCGTGTATGTCTCCTGCAATCCTGCAACGCTAGCGCGTGATGCGGGGATTTTGGTGCACGAGAAAGGTTATCGTTTGATAGCGGCTGGCGTAGTAAATATGTTCCCGCACACTGCGCATGTAGAATCCATCGCGGTGTTTGAATGGTAATGGCGATATTGTTGTTTTGGGGAGCTAATGCGTGACACCAAGAGACATCATCCAAATAGCGAAGACGATAACCAAAATCAATATAACCCATGTGAAGTTATCAAGAGACTGCTTATGAGCTGGTGGTAGCTCGTTGATTTTATTTTGCTCACGCTCAAATAAATCAGTTCCACGAATACCGTAAATCAGAAAGATTATTGTTAAAAAAACTATCGTTCCTGGCCCAGATTTTCTACCGTGCCAATGAGAAAATAAGTCGGGGTGATTACCCAGAATGTAATGATCGTAAAGAACCCACAGTCCACCTAACCCCAGTGCCAAGGCAAGTAGTCTGAAGATAATACGGGACAGTTTTGTGTTTGTGATCCACCGTGTATAGGAAAGTTTTTCAACTAATGGTTTGCCGCCAATCAAATAGACTATTAGTGCATAAGCTAGGTAAACAAAGACTGTGGGGGCTAACGCAGAGTAGATGAAGTGGGGAATGCCTGCACTTAGTGAAAAAGGTCCAAAAGAGGGAAGCAAATAAAAAGCTACCCATAGCAAAAACGTGCCAATTCCGGCTTTGATCAGCCGGAACAGGAAATGAAAAAACGGGCTCATTACTTACTTATTTTCGACCATCCACGCTGTAGGCCGTAGCCCCACTCGAGGCCAGTATCAGCAGGCCGCCCGCAAGAGAAAAGTTCTTCAGGAACATGATCATCTGCATCTGGTCGGCAAAGTTATGGTGGAAAATCAAGGCTGCAGCGATTGAAAATCCGGCCAGCGCAAATGCCGCAAGTCGGGTTTGAAAACCAAACGCAATGGCGAGGCCACCCAGCACTTCCAAGGCGATGGTTGGCCAGAGCAGAAATCCCGGGAGTCCGAAGGATTGCATATAACCCACTGTGCCTGCTGGATCCATGATCTTGCCTATTCCAGCCATCACGAATATGACTGATAACAGAATGCGACCCAGTAAATGAACGGTTTGATTCATGATGCTCTCCGTGGAATGTGGTTGAGGAGCGCATATCTTACTACAAGCAATAGGCCATTTAACGCTACAATCCTGAGCAGCAGCACGCATCTAAAATCATTCAAAATCTTGAGGGAGATTCAGCATGAAAAAACTGGGAGCGGAGTTCTTCGGTACGTTTTGGTTAGTGCTAGGCGGGTGTGGCAGTGCGGTATTGGCGGCGGGTTTTCCTGATGTGGGGATTGGTCTGGCGGGGGTTTCGTTAGCGTTCGGGTTGACGGTGTTGACCATGGCATACGCGATAGGACATATTTCGGGCTGTCATCTCAATCCTGCCGTGTCTATCGGTTTGTGGGCGGGCGGACGGTTTCCGGCGGATCAATTGCCATCGTACATCGTGGCGCAGGTGCTGGGTGCCATCGCGGCGGGCGGCGTGCTGTTTCTGATTGCTTCTGGCAATGCCGATTTCAACGTGGCGGGTGGCTTTGCTTCTAACGGCTTTGGCGAACATTCACCGGGTGGATATTCCATGCAGGCGGCGCTGATTTGCGAAGTGGTGATGACAGCGTTTTTCCTTATCGTCATCATGGGGGCGACTGATAAACGTGCCCCTGCGGGTTTTGCGCCAATCGCGATCGGTTTGTGTCTGACACTAATCCACCTTATCAGTATTCCTGTCACCAATACCTCGGTCAACCCTGCGCGTAGCACCGGCGTAGCGCTTTATGTGGGTGATTGGGCGGTGGCACAGTTGTGGCTGTTCTGGGTCGCTCCTATCGTCGGGGCGGTGGTGGGTGCAAAAATCTATAAATGGATCGCTGAAGATTGATTAAACCACTTCGGGCTACTTCGGTAGCCCGATTGCTATTATGTTTGGTATTACTGCTGGCCGGTTGTGCCAAGCCGGTAGCGCATAGCGAGATCCGTTTCGCCATAGCGCAGGCGCCACTCACGCTAGATCCGCGTTACGCCACCGATGCCGCTTCGGAGCGGGTGAATCGGTTGCTGTATCACCCCTTGGTGGATTTCGACGCGCATTCGCGAGCAGTTCCGGCGCTAGCGAGTTGGCGAGTGAAATCTCCCACTTGGTATCGCTTTACTTTGAACCAAACCGGACGTGAGTTTCATAATGGCAGCCGCCTGACAGCGGTGGATGTGGTGGCGACTTACGCCTCACTATTGGCATTGAAAGATTCGTCCCATACAGCGGAGTTTTCCAACATTCTTGAAGTGAAAGCGGTGGATGACGGCACCGTGGATTTCACCCTTAAAGCTGCCGATGAAGACTTTCCCGCCAAGCTGATTATCGGCATCTTACCTGCCAAGTTCATAGCCCAACAGCACGATTTTTCGCATCATCCCATAGGCAGTGGCGCGCTGAAGTTTGTGGATTGGCAGCGCAATTTGAAGTTGCAAAGAGTCGCCGACGCACAGGCTATTGTGCTTGAGGAGGTCAAAGACCCTACCGTGCGTGTACTCAAGTTGTTGCGTGGCGAGACTGATATGCTGCAAGGCGACTTGCCGCCGGAATTGGTGAGCTATCTCAAACAGCAAGCTAGCATCAAGGTGCTGGAAAGCGCCGGCACGAATTACTCCTACCTCGGTTTTAACCTGCAAGATCCAGTGCTGAAAAATCCGCTGGTGCGGAATGCAGTGGCGTTGTCTATCAATCGGGAGGCGATGATTAAATATGCCATGGTGGGCGGTACACGTCTGGCCACCGCCATATTGCCGCCTGAGCATTGGGCGGGAAATGCCGAGTTGCTGCCCTATTCTTATGACCCGCAGCAAGCCAAAAACCTACTGCAACAAGCGGGCATCAAACTGCCACTGAAACTGGTGTATAAAACCTCCACCGATGCCCAGCGCGTGCGGCTCGCCACGGTAATGCAAGCACAGATGAGCGAGGCGGGAATTGAGTTGGAAATCCGGAGTCTGGATTGGGGGACTTTCTTCGACGACGTGAAGCATGGACAATTTCAACTGTTTGGCTTAACTTGGGTGGGCATCAAAACGCCGGAAATTTACGCCAAGGCGTTTCACAGCCTGATGGTGCCGCCAGCGGGCGCTAACCGTGGACGTTTGCAGGATGCCGACTTGGATCAGTTGTTAGATAAGCAT
>JAIOOY010000023.1 GCA_021414145.1 Methylophilales bacterium
CCATTGGGTTTCAGATATTGGTTAAGCTGTATCTGGAATGCTTGGTCAAGCGCTACCGTCTCAAAATTGATCCCGTATAAATTACAATACACCGGGTAAAAGCTATAGGTGATGTCGGGAAACAGGATCGGCAGATCGTGCTTCAACAATGCTTGAAACACATGCGCCAACACCTCATCCGAGCCATTTCCGACGAACACCTGATTCGCTTGCAAGCCGTGGTAAGTGGCAATGGTTTCTCGCAGCTTGTCACTACCCGGGTCGGGATATAGTCGTAACGTTTCTCCTATCACCGCCTGCATCGCGGCAATGGCTTTGGGGCTTGGAGGATAGGGATTTTCGTTGGTGTTGAGCTTAACTAAGTTGGCAAGTTTAGGCTGCTCGCCCGGCACATAGGGGGTGAGTCGCTGCACAGTTTTAGACCAGAAACGACTCATGGCTTCAATCGATACTCCGCCGACCGCGCATGCGCCTGCAATCCTTCGCCCATAGCCAAAGTCGAGGCAATCTTGCCCAAGGTCTGCGCCCCTGCTTCTGACAGCATAATCAAGCTGGATCGCTTCTGAAAGTCATACACACCGAGTGGCGAGGAAAACCGTGCGGTGCGGGATGTCGGCAACACATGGTTAGGGCCGGCGCAATAATCGCCGACGGCTTCGCAGCTTTGTCGCCCCATAAAAATCGCGCCCGCGTGTTTGATCTTGGCGGTGAGACTTACCGGATCAGCTACAGACAATTCCAAATGTTCCGGCGAAATATAGTTGGCAATCGCAGCTGCTTCGTCAAGATCGCGCACTTGTATCAATGCACCACGGTCTTGCAGCGAGGTTTTGATAATGTCTTGTCTTGGCATCTCAGACAGCAGCTTGTTCAAACTGGCTTCCACGCGCTTTAAGAATTCAGCATCAGGGCAGAGCAAAATTGCTTGCGCCAATTCGTCGTGCTCGGCCTGGCTGAACAAATCCATCGCCGTCCAATCAGGGTCACTCAAACCATCGGAAATCACCAGAATCTCGGAAGGTCCTGCCACCATGTCTATCCCTACCACACCGAATACACGGCGCTTAGCTGCGGCCACATAGGCGTTGCCAGGACCGACGATCTTGTCTACTTGCGGCACGGTCTGCGTGCCATAAGCAAGCGCGCCTACCGCCTGGGCGCCACCGATGCAGAATACTTGATCCACACCACACACCGCTGCTGCGGCCAGCACTAGCTGATTTTTTTCGCCATTAGGTGTGGGGACCACCATAATCAACTCTTGTACCCCAGCTACTTTTGCCGGAATTGCATTCATCAGCACAGATGACGGATAAGCCGCTTTCCCACCGGGCACATACAAACCCACCCTATCCAAGGCGGTAACTTGCTGGCCTAGCATCGTGCCATCAGGCTCGGTATAGTTCCAGGAAGTCATCAACTGCTTTTCGTGATAAATCCGCACACGCTCTGCGGCAGCTTCCAGCGCGCTGCGCTGCACTGCTGGCAAGCCATTTAATGCGGCTTTCAGCTCAGCTTGAGGCAACTCCAACGCAGCCATACTGCCAGCTTGCAGCTTGTCAAAACGCTGCGTGTACTCCAGCACCGCTACGTCACCTCGCGCTTTTACATCTTTCAGAATATCGGCGACAACAGCATCAACCTTGTCGTCCTGTGCACCTTCAAATGCCAATAATTGCTTCAGCGCCGCATCAAAACCCACGTCAGTGCTGGATAATTTTCTGATTGTTAACATTGTTACTCGGCTTTCACGGCGGCCGCAAAGGCATCAATAATGGGTTGTATCTGCTCACGCTTAAGTTTAAGCGAAGCTTGGTTAACGATGAGGCGTGAACTGATAGGCATGATCTCCTCCACCGCCACCAGATTGTTAGCCTTCAGCGTTCCTCCACTACTCACCAAATCCACAATAGCATCTGCCAAACCTACTAGCGGCGCCAGCTCCATAGAGCCATAGAGTTTGATGAGGTCAACGTGCATGCCTTTACCCGCAAAGTGTTCGCGGGCGACCTTGACGTATTTGGTGGCGACTTTGAGTCGTGCCCCTTGCTGCAAACAAGCCTCATAGTCAAAACCCTGCTTAACCGCCACCATCATTTTGCGACGCGCGATTTTTAAATCCAGCGGTTGATACAAACCTGCACCGCCGTGTTCCACCAGCACATCCCGCCCCGCAATACCCAAATCTGCGGCGCCATATTGCACATAGGTCGGCACATCAGAAGCACGTACGATAATGAGGCGAACGTCGTCGCGGTTGGTAGATAAAATCAGTTTGCGCGAAGATTCCGGTGCTTCAGACGGCACTATGCCCGCTGCCTCTAGCAGTGGCGAGGTTT
Source organism: Methylophilales bacterium (assembly GCA_021414145.1). GTDB lineage: Bacteria > Pseudomonadota > Gammaproteobacteria > Burkholderiales > Methylophilaceae > CAILHX01. The sequence goes on from JAIOOY010000023.1 coordinate 2,340, forward strand.
CTTCAAAAATGCGGCCTTTAGATAAGGCGATAGTAATCATGAGCTCACTCGCTTGATGCGAGCCCCCAGTTGTGACAATTTCTCTTCTATGCGTTCATAGCCGCGATCCAGATGATAGATACGCTCAACAATAGTCTCACCACGCGCCACCAATCCCGCCAGCACCAAGCCAGCGGAGGCACGTAAATCGGTGGCCATGACCGTAGTGCCATCCAGATGCTTGGCACCGCGCACCAAGGCAGCGTGACCATCCACCTCAATCTCAGCACCCATACGACGCATTTCCTGCACATGCATAAAACGGTTTTCAAAAATAGTCTCGGTCACTTGCGCCACACCGTCCGCCACGGTATTCATCGCCATCAGTTGCGCCTGCATATCAGTGGGGAAAGCCGGATGTGGCGCGGTCCTGAGATTCACCGCTTTCAGCTTGCCGTCCGATTCTATGGTGATGCTATTGGCATCATGGCTAATCTTCGCGCCGGCTTCGCGTAACTTGTCTATCACCGCTTCCAACAAATCGGCGCGAGTATTGTTGAGCTTGACGCGCCCACCGGTCATAGCTGCAGCTGCAAGATAAGTACCGGTTTCAATACGGTCGCACACGATGGAGTAATCGCAACCTTGCAAGCGCTCCACGCCCTCTATGGTAATCACATCGGTACCAGCCCCCGTAATCTTGGCCCCCATTTTAATCAAACATTCGGCCAAATCCACTACTTCCGGCTCGCGGGCGGCGTTTTCTAGCACTGTGATGCCGTCAGCCAGCGCAGCGGCCATCATCAAATTTTCTGTGCCAGTGACGGTCACCATGTCCATAAAAATGCGTGCGCCTTTGAGCCGCTTGGCTGTAGCCTCGATGTAACCGTGTTCTATGTGAATCTCTGCACCCATCGCCTGCAAACCTTTGATGTGCAGGTTGACCGGACGCGAACCAATGGCGCAGCCGCCAGGCAGCGACACCCTTGCCTTGCCGAAGCGAGCTAGCAATGGTCCCAACACTAGGATAGAGGCGCGCATAGTTTTCACCATTTCATACGGTGCCAATGGGTTGTGAATCTTGCTGGCATCCAATGTCACGTTCATGCTCTCATCTACCGCCACCTGCATACCCATATGCGCCAGCAACAGCAGCATGGTGTTCACATCGCGCAAGTGCGGCACATTGGAAAAGCGCATGGGGCTTTCCGCTAGCAAACCCGCACAGAAGATCGGCAGCGTGGCGTTTTTAGCGCCGGAGATACGAATTTCACCGTTGAGGGGAAACCCGCCTTGGATGATGAGCTTGTCCATTAGTCCGTCAACAGCTTTTGTAATTCACCGTTTTGATACATCTCACGCATGATGTCGGCACCGCCCACGAACTCGCCTTTGATGTAAAGCTGAGGAATGGTCGGCCAGTTGGAATATGACTTGATGCCATCGCGAATCGCGGGATCGGCCAGCACATCCACCGCCACTAGGTCTTTCACACCGCAGGCTTTCAAAATCTGCACCGCGGTGCCAGAAAAGCCGCATTGCGGAAACTGTGGCGAGCCTTTCATATAAAGCACTACCGGGTTAGTCGTTACTTGTTGCTTGATTTGCTCTTGTGTATCCATGATATTTTCTCCAAAAAATCTAACTGTTCCACTGCGACGGCATAAAAGTACGCAGCGAAAGTGCATGTATTTCTTCGCGCATTCTGTCGCCCAACGCTTTATAAACCAATTGGTGCTGCTGCACCATATTTTTACCTACGAATTCTGCGCTCACCACTACCGCTTCAAAATGCGTGCCGTCATCGCCACGCACTTCTACATGTTCACACGTTAGGCCGTTCATAATGTAAGTCTTTAATTGTTCAGCACTTAACATATCAACCCCGTAACTTATAACCGCGTTTGAGCATCCATAAAGTAGCCGCCGCAAACAGCACAAAACTCACCAAAACAACACTAATGCTTAAATAGGGCGACACGTCGCCTTGTCCAAAAAAGCCGTATCTAAAGCCGTCTATGATGTAAAAGAACGGATTAAAGCGCGATACTTGCTGCCAGATAGGCGGCAACGAGTGAATCGAATAAAACACGCCAGAAAGAAAAGTCAGTGGCATGATGATGAAATTTTGAAAACCAGCGAGTTGGTCAAACTTATCAGCCCAAATGCCCGCCACGATGCCCATGGCCCCCATCATGGCGCTGCCAAACAGGGCGAAAGCCAATATCCACCAAGGTTGCGCTACAGGAATATCCACCCAAAACAACGCGACCAAATACACGCTCAAACCTACCACCAACCCCCGCACCATGGCGGCAGCTAAAAATGCGATGAAGAATTCCACATAAGACAAGGGCGTGAGTAGCAAAAACACGATGTTGCCCATGACTTTAGACTGAATCAGGCTAGACGAACTGTTGGAAAAAGAGTTTTGCAGCAAAGACATCATCACCAAACCGGGAATCAAAAACGCGGTATAGCTCACATTGGGATAAACGTGGACGTGGGCTTCCAGCACGTGCGAAAAAATCAGCAAATACAGCAATGCTGTCATCACAGGTGCCATCACGGTTTGAAAGGCGACCTTCCAGAAGCGCCAGATTTCTTTTTTGAATAAGGTATAAAGCCCTCTCATGATGTGCTACTCATGATGCTTAAAAATACGTCTTCCAAATCAGTTTCTATCATTTGCAAATCTTCCACACCGACGTGTGCTGCACGGAGTTCGCCCAAAATACGTTCAACTTCAGACGTGGCACTTAAATTGAGCGTGACGTAACCTGCGTTTTCACCGCGCTTGAGCGGTTCCAAAGAGCTTGGTAATGCGCCAGCAAGCTTCAGTTTAAGCTGTTTGGATTGCAACCGATTAAGCAGATTTTGCGTGGAGTCCAACGCCACGATTTCGCCCTGTTTCAACATCGCAACGCGCGAACACAGTGTCTCGGCTTCTTCCAGATAGTGAGTGGTCAAGATGATAGTGGTGCCTTCACCATTGAGGCGCTTGATAAATGCCCACAATGTTTGACGCAACTCCACATCCACGCCAGCGGTGGGTTCATCCAGCACCAGCACCGGCGGCTTGTGTGCCAAGGCCTGAGCAATCAAGGCGCGGCGCTTCATACCGCCAGAAAGTGCGCGCATATTGGTGTTGGCCTTGTCGGTCAGACCTAGGCCTTCTAGCACCTCATCTATCCAAACATCGTTTTCCGGCCCACAGCCAAAGTATCCGGCCTGGAAACGCAGCATCTCACGCACATTGAAAAACGGGTCGAATACCAACTCTTGTGGCACCACGCCTAGCAAACGACGTGCCTTGCGATAATCACTCACCACGTCATGTCCCATCACTGACAGGCTGCCGCCGCTAGGCCGCAACAAACCAGCCAACAGGTTAATCAAGGTGGATTTGCCCGCGCCATTTGGCCCCAAAAGCGCAAAGAACTCACCTTGTGCAATCTCCAAACTCCTTGCGGAATCATTTCCAGCACACCGTACAAGCTCGCAAGACTTAGTAAGGATGGGGGCAATCCACTATATTTCAACTGCACTTGACGGCTATTGGCCACGCGCAACCATTCCAGCATCACACTAATCGCCGAAGAATCGGCATCGCTGACTTCGCTCAAATCCAGTTCCAGTGACTGTCCTCTCGTGAGCAGCGGCAACGACTGATCCAACAGCGCAGTAGCGGTTTCTACCGTCATAGCGCTATGGACGATCAGTTTTCTGCCTTGCTGTTCGATGAGTGTCATCAGCTTTTTTCCTGCTTCTTGGCGAGCAACTGCTGATTTTTGTCCACCAGTTTTTGAATCACGACATCCAGACTTCCCTGCCGCAGATCAGTAGCAAACTGACCTTTGTAATTGGTCACCAGACTGATGCCATCAATCTTCACGTCGTACACTTTCCAAGCGTCATCTTTTCTTTCCATTGAATAATCAATAGGGATGGGCGGGCCGCCGGGCTGGACGATTTGCGTCTTGACCACCACCTCCGTATCACCCGCACCAGCGCGCAACGGTTTGTATTCAATCGTCTGGTTGCGATACTTTGCCAGCGCAGAAGAATAGGTGCGCACCAGCAGGTTACGAAACTCGGTCTGAAACTTTTCTTTTTGCTCATCGCTAGCCTTAACCCAAGCGCGTCCCAACACCATGCGCGACATCCGTTCAAAATTGAAATGCGGTACGATTTTCTCTTGTGTGATCGCCACGATTTTCTGCGTATCACCAGCTTGGATGTCTTTGTCTTTTCTGACAATTTCCAACACTTCGTTAGCGGTATTCTTCACCATCACATCCGGCGCAATCACGTCACCGGCCACTGCCAATTGGGTTATCGCCAGCATCAATCCGGCTGTTAATAGTGTTGCTAACTTCATTCTTTATCTGCTTTCTTGTCTTGTTTGTTATCAGCGCCGTCAGAGGCTTTGCTGTAAAGGAATTGGCTGATGAGTTTTTCTAACACTACAGCACCCTGAGTAAGCTTGATTTTATCACCGTTCTTTAACATCTTTTCTTCGCCACCTGCCTCCAAACCCACGTACTGCTCACCCAGCAAGCCAGAGGTCAGAATGCTAGCGTTGGTTTCGGTATCGAAGTGGTAGCGCATATCAAGGTGCAAGGTCACTATCGCTTCTTTTTTCTCATCATCAAAGCCTATGCTCTCCACCCGTCCCACCACCACACCCGCGCTTTTCACTGGTGCGCGTGGTTTTAAGCTACCAACATTATCGAAATAGGCGGAAACAGTATAAGTGTCACCGATATTGGAAGCCGACAAATTACCTACTTTCATCGCCAGCCCCAGCAAGGCGGCAAAGCCCAAGGCTACAAACACGCCCACCCATAAATCTAATTTTGCTCGTTCCATAGCTTCTTGCCCCTTAATGCAACATAAATGCGGTTAATACAAAATCCAAACCAAGCACTGCCAACGATGAAATCACCACGGTTCTAGTAGTGGCGCGGCTCACGCCTTCTGCTGTGGGCGGCGCGTCGTAACCTTCAAATAGCGCGATGATGGTACAAGCAACGCCGAAAACGCAGCTTTTGATGACACCATTCATAATGTCATCACTCCAATCCACGCTGGACTGCATCTGTGACCAGAACGCGCCGTTATCCACACCTATCAATTGCACCGCCACTAGATAGCCACCAAACACGCCCATCATCGAGAACAGCGCTGCCAGAAACGGCATGGAAATCACTCCCGCCCAAAATCGTGGCGCAACCACGCGGGAGATGGGGTTGACCGCCATCATTTCCATCGCAGATAGCTGCTCGGTGGCTTTCATCAAGCCTATCTCGGCAGTAATCGCGGTGCCAGCGCGTCCAGCAAACAACAGCGCCGTCACCACTGGCCCCAACTCGCGCACCAAAGCCAGCGCCACCAACACGCCAACGGCTTCTGAAGAACCATAACGCTGCAAGGTGTTATAACCCTGTAAACCCAACACCATCCCCACAAACAAGGCGGAAACCAAAATGATAATCAGCGACAGCACACCCGTAAAATAGATTTCACGAATGACCAACGGAAAACGGCGGAAACTCTCGCCAGACATTTTCAGTGCATAGAGAAAAAAGCGTGTGGCGTATCCCAAGCGCAACACTCCGTCCACCACCTGATGACCGATATGTTGCAACACTCCTGCCAACGTCTTAAACACGACCTGCCCCTAGCATATCCTGCGCATAGTCCGGTGCGGCGTAATGAAAAGGTACAGGGCCGTCGGCTTCTCCATGCACAAACTGGTGCACAAAAGGCATGGCTGATTGACTTAATTCTTGAGGGCTGCCTTCGGCCACCACCTTACCAGCCGAGACGAAATAGACATAATCCACAAACAAAAACGCCTCATGCACATCATGGGTCACTACGATGGAAGTCGCTCCCAGCGCATCGTTCAAACGACGGATAAGGTTGGCAATGATGCCCATGGAAATCGGGTCGAGTCCCGCAAAGGGTTCGTCATACATGATGATTTGCGGATCTAGTGCTACCGCCCTTGCCAGCGCCACGCGCCGCGCCATACCGCCGGAAAGCTCAGCAGGCATCAAATCACGCGCACCGCGTAAGCCCACGGCATTGAGCTTGAGCAGCACTAAATCGCGGATGATGACTTCCGGCAGATTTGTGTTTTCCCGCATGGGAAAAGCCACATTGTCGAATACGGAAAGATCGGTGAATAGCGCGCCAAACTGGAACAACATTCCCATCTTGCGCCGCATCAGGTAGATACCATCGCCGTCCTGCTCATGTACCACCTTGCCATCCACTTTCACACAACCCGATTGCGGTTTTAGTTGACCACCGATGAGACGTAACAAAGTCGTTTTGCCGGAGCCGGAGCCGCCCATGATAGCGACCACCTTCCCAGCCGGAAAGCGCATGCTGATGTCCTGATGCAACAGGCGGTTGCTATAGCCGAAAGAGAGATTTTCGATCTCGACAATATTGTTTTTTAGGGGGGTGCTCATGGTGCGGGCATTTTAATGGAAATCCCGAAAATTTGCTGCGTAAAGATTCCAGAAAAATGGCAACAAAAAACCCGCCGTAGCGGGTTTTTTGTTGCATCAAATCTAAATTACAGTGACTTGCATACTAGATACTGTATACCACCAGTTTCAGTATAGGGTCCAGGGTCAGCGTCACCAGCTGCAGGAACAGCAGGATTCGCTGCCGCCACGCCACCAACACCCTGTTTAACAGCTCTTACTGAACCGGTTTGCGGATTACCGTCATCCAAAGTTGTGTCAACAGCTGTGGCAATCTTATCAGGCAAATTTGAAGAACACAGAATCAGTCCGGTAAAACCAGTGCCCGCGACCCCTGCTTGAGACCGCAGACTATCCCCACCAGCCTGTACACCCACCATACCAGCCACAGCGTTATTTGGGTTTGCACCACCAGATCCACCCACAAATCCCGCTAACCGCAAGTGCCACCAGAACATACTAGACTCATCAGTTGCAGGAGCAGCCGGTGCTGCCAGATTGAGGTTGTATGCCCCAGTCAATAGGCCATCGCCATCACCAGATACTATCGTAGCACCCCATCGACCAGTTGCATTTACATCATCACCCGGAATTGCTTTGTATCTATCCTGATAACCATAATAAGCAGCAGTAATGCCGTTAAAGTCTGCGATCACGTTCTTGATCTTACCCTGAGTAATCAGTTCCTGACCCTTCAATACCCCACCCAACAACAAGCCGATAATCACCAGCACGATGGCCAATTCGATCAGCGTAAAACCAGATTGCTTTTTCATTTGTGCTATCCTCATTTCAAAGTTAAAGCGCGCATCAAGAACACTTTTTAAGACATTCAGCAGTCTTGTTGCACCCGAACGACGCGATACGCCATTTGATTATAATAAGCAAAGGCTATGCCAAAATTATTTATAACTCTAATATATTGATTTAATATGGTTAAATTTATATTTGTATCGAATTCACATCAGCGAATCTGTCAGATTCTCAACACCTTTGTTGGACATACGACAAGATCTAGCAAAAAACTAGGCTCCTACCTTTGCTGAATTGACGGAGTATAAAACATGCTAGATCGCCTATTAGCTATTCCATACCCTTGGGAACTCAGCTTGATGCTGCTGACGCTGCACGCCGCTCTTTTAGCCGACCCCGGCAGTGGTTTGGCGCTAGCGGCACTCACCGCGCACTACGGTTTGTTCTTACTGTGGCAACCCATCTGGCGCACTGAAGAAAGCTTGAGTCCCGCGACCGCCATGTTGTTTCTGGCGGGCGGCATTATTTTGGTGGCGGGCATCAGTTGGTGGTTTTTTGCATTTTGGCTGGCACTATTGATAGGCCTATTGGGTGGGCGCGTTTCTTCCAGTAAGGCCAAACAGGAACGCAGCGCTTATTTGATGGCTGCGGTTTATTTGATTGGCATGCTGCTGATTTGGGTTGAGCCGCGCCTGCTTTCAAGAGTTGCGGATACCAGCAACCTCAACTGGCTGGCAGAGTACGTACTGCCCTTGCTACCGATATGTTTGCTGTTCCTCAAAACCTTGGGCGCTAAAGACCCAACAGGTTCGCTAGATTTCTTCTACAGCCTGATGCTGTTCCTGCTGACCATGATTCTGGTGCTGGGTAGCTTTGTGGTTGAGTCTGTTGCCCACATAGACTATTCGATAGCACTTTTACGCGTGCTGTTTTCCATTGCGTTGGCGTTGCTGGCGTTGTCATGGTTGTGGGATCCGCGTGCCGGATTTTCTGGTTTGGGACAGTTGTTGTCGCGCTACCTATTGAGTGTAGGCATGCCCTTTGAGCAATGGTTGCACCGCGTCGCCGCCAGCGCAGAAAATGAAAATAGTGCTTCCGAATTCTTAAACGCGGCAGTAGACGAATTGCAAACCCTGCCTTGGGTGATGGGCGGCACTTGGCGCACCGAAGCCGGACGTGGCGTGTTTGGGGTGACCTCAGATCACAAAGCAGAATTCACTTACCGCAACTTTAATCTCACACTTTTTACGCGCTGGCGCTTGAGTCCGGCATTGATCTTGCACATTAAGCTGCTAGTGCAGATTCTGGGTGAGTTTTACGAATCCAAGCTGCGAGAGGAGCAAATGCGTAGCGTGGCCTATATGCAGGCAGTGTATGAAACAGGCGCAAGGCTCACGCATGACATCAAGAATCTGCTGCAGTCCTTGAGTGTGCTTTGTGTGGCTGCGGAGCGCGAAGGTGATGACTTGGCTTTAGTCGCGCTGATTCAGCGTCAACTACCTCAGCTCACACAGCGCCTACAAGTCACGCTGGATAAGCTGCAGGCTCCAAAAACCGCGGCGATTGAGATGGTAAATGCAACCACTTGGTGGAAGCGCCTGCGCCAGCGTTATAAAGATTCAGGGGTTGAGTTCTCATCGCACCGTATTCCAGCCGGGACGGAAGTGCCTGTCGAGCTATTTGATTCCGTCGCCGAAAACCTTTTGCAAAACGCGCTTGATAAGCGCCGTAATTACCCGGACATTAAAATCAATGCCGAGTTTTCAGTAGAAAACTTGCCCACGTTAACAGTAACCGACGACGGGATAGCAATAGAAGATGACATCGCCAGGCAGATGTTCAAATCTGCGCTACCTTCTACCACGGGGCTTGGTATTGGGCTTTATCATGCCTCTAGGCAGGCGAAGTATGTGGGGTATGCGCTATCGCTCACACAAAACCGCAAGGGTGAGGTGTGCTTTACCTTAGAAAAAGCTATGCACGACTAGGCTATAACTCTCCGTAAGAATGTAGCCCACTCAAAAACATATTCACGCCCAAAAACGCAAAGGTCGTCACCAGTAAGCCCACCAGCGCCCACCAAGCCAACATAGGCCCACGCAAACCCTTTACTAAGCGTAAGTGCAGCCAAGCCGCGTAGTTGAGCCACACAATGAGTGCCCAGGTTTCCTTGGGGTCCCACGACCAATAACCGCCCCAGGCCTCCGCCGCCCACATCGCACCGAGAATGGTGGCGATGGTAAAGAATGCGAAACCGATGGAAATGGATTTGTACATGAGGTCATCCAGCACCTCCAGCTTTGGCAGGCGTGAAGCCAAAATTCCGCGCTCAGCCAGCAAATATGCACTTGCTACCATCGCCGCTAGCGAAAAGGAGCCATAGCCGATGAAGTTGGCGGGGACGTGTATCTTCATCCAATAGCTTTGTAAAGCTGGTACCAACGGCTGGATGCCATCCGCTTGTCGATCAAAGGTATACCACAGGATAAACCCCACTGCGGCGTTAACCACAACCAGCACAAACCCACCCAGTTGACGAGTGTTGAAGCGGTCTTCGTAGTGCAGATATAACAATGAGGTAATCAGGCAGAACAACACGAAAACTTCGTAAAGGTTGCTGATAGGAATGTGACCGACTTCGGGCGCGATGAGATAGGACTCGTACCAGCGCACCATCAAGCCCACGAAGCCCATCAGCACGGCGCTCCAGGTGAGGCTACTAGCGACTTTTGCAGAGAATTCAGAGCGCTTAAACAAGGCAAACCAATAGGTGAGCATGGCGAGGACGAACAATACGTTCATCCACATGACAGCGGTTTTGCTGGCAAAGAAGAATTTGAGGAAAAATGCCGTGTCGCCACGCGCGGCATCACCGTGGAATTGTGAAATGCCGAATAGACTAAGTGCGATAATTCCTAACAACAGCACCCGCAAAGGTTTCCAGCTCCAACCAAGTATGCTGAAACAGATCACCGCACCAACCATGAAGCCTTTTTCATAGGCATCCATGTGGCTACCGTAAGCATTGAGCGCATAACCCGCCCCCAGCACCAAGATCAAGGCGTAGAGCCAATCGAACCAAGACAGGCTCTTCAAGCTGGGTTTATTGCTTTCGTTGAAATTCATGATTCAAGCTCCAATTTTAATTCTGTCCTTAACTCAAGGCTTAACCGAGAAAATTCCGTTTCAAAATCACGGGTCTTGCGCGCCGATGACATGGCAAATAATACGCTGTTCTCTTTGACTAATAACCAGATACGACGTTCATGAATGTAGAACATGGCGAAAATGCCCAACACCAGCAGTATTGAACCCGCATAGACTAGATTTTTTCCGGGGGATTTGGTGAGCTGCAAACCACTTGCGCGATGCAGTTTGTAGTCTGTCAATTGCAAATAAAACGGCGCACCGTAGAGGAAACTGTCACTCATGGTGTTCAAACCGTCGCGAACAAAGTTCAAACTGGTCACGTCTGGAGCTTTTCCTTTACCCTGCTCGGTCATGCCATAAGCCGTCATGGCGGCTCCCTCCAGAATTTTAATATAAGCCTGCGCAGCCTTTTCCTGATTTTTAGCAGGCACGGTTTTTTCGATAAACCCCGCCAGTCCGTTAAATCCACTGTGCGCGAACAGATTCAACAGTCGCACCACGCTACTTTCAAAATTGGACCGCAGGCCGTCTTTTTCTGGTACCTGCACAGCCAGCTGTTTGGCAATCACTGCTGATTTGGCGGTATCGCTCATCAGTGCGCGCCATTGCATATAAGTATTAATTGCACCATTTTCATCCAGCGGAATACGTAAATACTGGTATGGCTCATTGGGCGCGGCACGCATGCCAGAAACCTGATAGGCGCGTCCTTCCAGCATTACTGGCAGCATGTAATTCAGATACTCGTGTGCTTGACCTTGGCTGTCACGCAACTTGAAGGTAGCGCTGGGGCCGACGTTGTGCGGACGGCCTTTACCATCTGGACTGAGGTTCAGCACATTGAACGGGCGAAAATCATCTAACTCCAGCACTAAGGGTTCGGTCTTTGTCGTCAATTTCAGCTTATCAAAAACGTTCGCGTTGATTTTGAACGGCTTGCTTTCACCCCCTGCCAACTCCCAGCCATCAAAACTCAACTCTGAGCCGCCATCCTGAAAATCCGATTGATAAATTGCAACACCTTTGTAAATCAAAGGATGATTAACTCTAATTGTTGCAGCCAGCGGTTTTTGCAGGTCTCGATCATGAATCAAAACATCACTTTCAAAGGATTTAGGCTGGCCAGTAGCATAGTGTTCGATACGAAATTGTTTGAGTTCGATACTGAAAGGCAAGTCTTGAATCATATAGCCGTCGCGGATCCGCAAAAACGCCACGCTGCCACGCCCGCCTTCGGGGATGGTCATATTGCCCCGAAAGGAAAATGTATCACTTGGCAACCAACTTTTTAGTGGCACTTGCGCCGGAGGAATGTCGCGTGTTTCTAGTTCTTTTGTGCCCATCATTTGCTGCACTTTTAGCGGCACGTCACCGTCCATCAAAAAGCCAAGAAAAATAACGACGATGGCCAAGTGAGTAAAGATATAACCCAGCCTATGATTGCTACCTGCCTTGGCGACGATGAGCGTGGCGCCGTCTTGCTGCAGGATGCTACGGGTGCGAAAGCCACGCGCTATCAACCAGTTTTGCAGCCGTGGCAAGTCTGACGTGGCCTGATACTCGACTTGATGCTTGAATAAACGTAGCGAAGATTCTGTCACATGCTCGCGCCAAGCACGCATCTCGCGCAGCATAGACGGCGTGTTGCGTGTGACGCACAACCCCGTAGACACCATCACAAACATCAAAATCAGTAAAAACCAAGGCGCGTGATAGACATCATAAAGTCCCAACTTATCAAATGCCTCAAACCAAAACTGGCCAAGCTGAATGACGTAATTGGTATATGGTTCGTTCTGCTTCTGCACCGTGCCAATGATGGCGGCAATTCCCCACACCGTGAGCAGGCTGATGGCAAAACGCATCGAGCTGATGAGTTCGTAGAATTCGCGGGAGGTGCTGTGGTTAGGATGTTTCAAAGTGGTTTGTCGCTAGAAAAAATAAGGGTGGCTTTAGAGCCACCCTGCATTAAACGTAGGGAGATGTTAAAAAGACTACCGCACGCCCTGAATATAATCAGACACCGCCGCAATGTCGGCATCCGTCATCCGCGCAGCGATCATCTTCATCATGGGCGCATTTGCACGCTCACCGGAGCGGAAAGCTTTCATCTGCGCGACAGTGTAGTCGGAATACTGTCCGCTCAAGCTCGGAAATCTTATCGGCAAGCCTTTAGCTGCAGGGCCGTGGCAGGCAGCACAAGCGGGAACTTTGCTATCGGCGATACCTGCGCGGTAGATTTTTTCACCCGCAGAACCCTTGCCATTACTGACAGCTCCTGCTTCTTTGCTCTTCTGAGCGGCAAAATGTGCGGCCACGTTTTGCATATCGTCATCGGAAAGCGCAGATGCCATCGGTGCCATCACCGCATTGGCACGCTCACCGGATTTGAAATTTTTGAGCTGCTTGACCAGATATTCAGGATGCTGCCCCGCCAACTTAGGGAAAGCCGGAGTCGGGCTGTTACCATCAGCACCATGACAAGCCACACACACGCCTTTGGCAATCTCCGCACCTTTGGCAGCATCGCCTCCCGCCCAAACGGTGGTACTTGCAAACAACATTAAAACCACCATACGCACTAATAAACTCATTGCCCTGCTCCTAAACGCTTAATATACGAGCGCAATTTTATCGAATAACCCTAACTCGTGATAGCATTTTCTCATGCCTATATTCCGCAACGCCGTTTATTTCGCCTCCGCACACTTCCTGCGTGACCTGCCACCCGCGACAGGCAGAGAAATCGCCTTCGCTGGACGTTCCAATGCCGGAAAATCCAGTGCCATCAATACGCTGGCCGACCACAACCGCTTAGCGTTTGTCAGCAAGCAACCCGGCCGCACTCAGCTCATCAACTTCTTCACCTTAGGTGAAGAGAAATATCTAGTGGATTTACCGGGCTACGGCTACGCCAAAGTCCCTGAAGCCATGCGCAAACACTGGCAACAAGTACTCGCGGCTTATCTTTCTGACCGTTTCAGCCTGCACGGCTTGGTACTAGTGATGGACTCACGCCATCCTCTGCAACCACTAGACTGGCAAATGCTCAACTGGTTCTTACCCACCGGAAAGCCGGTGCACATATTACTCACCAAATCCGACAAACTCTCCAGAAATGATGCGCTTAAAACCTTACGCAGCGTCAAAGCTGAGTTAGACAAGTTTGATAACAACATCAGTGTCCAGTTGTTTTCCAGCTTGAAAAAGCAGGGGGTAGATGAAGCAGAAGCGGCTATTGGAGAATGGTTAAATCCGCTTGAACACAATGTCCCACACCCCATGCCCTAATTCCAAGCCTCGCCTCTCAAACTTGGTCTCCGGCCGGTAATCCGGCTTCACCGCGTAACTTTCCACAGTATTTTGCAGTTTATCTTCCGCGCTCAACACCTCCAGCATCCACTCCGCATATTCCTGCCAATCCGTTGCCAGATGGACATAGCCACCGACTTTCAGACGTGAAACCAGTAATTTCAACAATGACGCCTGAATCAACCTTCTTTTATGGTGGCGCTTTTTAGGCCAGGGGTCCGGGAAGAAGATGTGTACGCCATCTAAGCTATTTTCTGCAATCATGTAGCTCAATACCTCCACAGCGTCATGTTGAATGATGCGGACATTATTCAACTGCCCCGCATCCAGCAAACGCATCAAAGCACCAACTCCGGGGGTATGCACCTCTACGCCCAAATAATCCTGATGCGGCATAGCAGCAGCAATCTGAGCAGTGGCAGAGCCCATGCCGAAGCCGATTTCCAGAATTTTTGGTGCATGCCTGCCAAAGACCTGCATTAGATCAAGCAGCTCTGGTTTATAGGGGATGGCGTAACATGGCATCAGCGCATCATAAGCGCGCTGCTGGGCATCGGAGATACGGCCCTGACGCAGGACAAAACTGCGAATGCTGCGACCTTTTTTATCTTCATCAGTCATAGTCTGAATCCTTGGTCGCCTTGTTTAAAACCCATCAACGGCGTTTTTAAATGTTTCCCCAATGCGATGACTTTGAATAATTCACCCATCTCGGCGGGTGAGAGCAGCTTTTGTACGGCCGCCACTTGCGGCATATAGGCGGCGACATCTTCCGGCGAAGTTTCGGCGAGCAAATCAGTGATGCCGCAATTAATGAGGAACTGTGCTTGACTGGTATATCCCAGCAATTTCAAGTCGTTTTTTATGCCAATTTCAGCAACGGCGCTGAAATCCACATGTGCCGTGATGTCCTGCAAGCCCAAGTGTATCAATGGATCGGCGTGGGCATAGTGACGGTAGTGGCACATCAGCGTGCCACCGTCGCGCTGCGGATGGGTGTACTCAGTCTTCGGAAATCCATAATCCAGCCACATTATCAAGCCGTGCTGCAAACAATCCGCAAGGCTGGCGACCAAACCAGATGCGGCAAGATTGATTTCCGTCAGATAATTTAGTGGTAGATTCAGCGCAAGCGCCGCTTCAAACAAAGCACCAGAGGTGAGCGGTTTATCTTGCCAAATCAACACCCCATTTGTCAGCGTCACGCCACGCTCAAACAGTTGACCTTCGCCTTGAAACACCAAGTGTATAGGCAGTGCATCCAGTACCTCGTTGCCCAATATCACGCCATTAAAGCTAGCGGGCAACGCATCCAGCCAAATCACTTTCTCTGCCAAATGCGCCGGTAACGACTGCACTGTTTGCTGCTGTCTCTGCCGCAGACTGGCGCTCACATCCAGAATAAAATAATGTTCCGGCAAGCAATCAAGTCGTGCCAATTCCTGCAACACATCCGCCGCCAGTTTGCCACTACCCGCACCTAGCTCTAAAACATCGCCACCCGTCTCACGCAAAATCTCGACCAATTGCCGTGCCAAGGTGCGTCCAAACAAGGGCGATATTTCTGGCGCGGTGACAAAATCACCGCCTTCGCCTAACTTCTCCAATCCCGCGCTGTAATAGCCTAGACCAGGTGCGTAAAGCGCTAATTCCATAAAACGCGCAAAACTCATCCAGTCATTATTGGCTATGATTTCGGAATGGATTAAATCAACCAATAATTGGCTGTGAGCGAGGGCAAGGGAACTAGGTGGCGGCAAAGATGACATAGGCGTGTGCTACATTATAGCTTCACGAGACTTAAAAACATGACCTCCAGCGATACCCAAAAAACCATCCTGATTACCGGCGGTGCCAAACGCGTAGGCGCGGCCATATGTCGCTTGTTACATGCTAACGGCGCGAACTTGATGATTCACTACCGTAGTTCCGAGCACGAAGCCAAGACCTTGCAGAGCGAGCTGAATGCAGCACGCACCGATTCAGTTGAGCTAATTCAAGCCGATTTGCTGGATACCGCTGCCTTGCCCGGCTTGGTGGAGGCCGCTGTTCAAGCCTTTGGTGGGTTGGATGTGCTAATCAACAATGCTTCCAGCTACTATCCCACCGAGATCGGCCACATAGATTTGGCAGCCTGGGATGACCTGACCGGAACCAATCTGCGCGCACCCTTATTCTTGGCACAAGCTGCTGCGCCTTATTTGAAAGTGCGGGGCGGTTGTATCGTCAACATCACCGATATGCATGTGGAACAGCCCAAAATAGGCTATGCGGTGTATAGCGTGGCAAAAGCGGGGTTGGTGACATTGACACGCGCGTTGGCTAAAGAGCTGGCCCCAGAGGTACGAGTCAACGCGGTAGCCCCTGGGCCGGTACTATGGCCGGAGAATAATCTCGAATTTGACGAAGATTATCGTCAAACGGTGATCGGGCAAACGCTACTTAAGCGCCTAGGTGAACCGGAAAACGTGGCTCAAGCTGTACGTTTCCTTATCCAAGATGCACCGTTCACCACCGGCCAAGTGCTGGCAGTGGACGGCGGACGTTCATTAAATTTATAAGCTCATGCATATCAATCTGTCCGGCAACGCCCTAAAGCTCCGCAACCGCCTCATCAGCGCCACCGGCAAAGCCATTGCCGATTTCAACATGATAGAGGACGGTGATACCTTGCTGGTGTGCCTGAGCGGGGGCAAAGATTCTTACACCCTACTGACCATCCTTATGGCATTACGAGCGCGCGCGCCTATCAACTTCAAACTCATCGCCATTAATCTCGACCAAAAGCAACCGGGGTTTCCTGAGCATATCTTGCCAAAGTATCTGGAGTCTATCGGTGTGGACTATCGCATCGTGGATGCCGACACTTACTCGATAGTCAAAGAAAAAGTACCGGAAGGAAAAACCACCTGCTCGCTTTGCTCACGGCTGCGGCGCGGTATTATTTATCGCGTGGCAAAAGAGCTGGGGGCGAACAAAATAGCGCTTGGGCATCATAGGGATGACATGGTGGAAACTTTATTTCTCAACATGTTTTTCGGTGCCAAGCTTAAAGCTATGCCGCCCAAACTTGCCACCAACGACGGGGCACACATTGTCATCCGCCCGTTGGCCTATTGCGCGGAAAAAGATATCGCCAGTTTCGCTCGCGCCATGCAATATCCCATCATCCCGTGCAATCTTTGCGGCTCCCAACCAAATCTGCAACGACAAAATATCAAAACCATGCTGCAGACTTGGGAGCGCGAATATCCGGGGCGTACCGAGAAAATTTTCCGCGCCATGACCAACGTTGAGCCATCACATCTGGCAGATCACGAGTTATTCGATTTCAAAGGCTTGGGAGCAGAGCAAGTCAGCGACGAGGACCTGCTGTTTGACCACGATCACGCGAGTTTTGATACAGGGGCGGCACTTATTTTGCAAAGCTCAGAAAACCACCATATCCAGTTTGTGAATTCCACTATGTGATTTTTCGCCTTGATTTAATCCGCGCTTTACTCTTATTATCTGCCGCTCGCTTTCCATAACAACAAGGCACCCATGTCCAAACTGCTCATCGTCGAATCGCCCTCCAAGGCCAAAACCTTGAACAAATATTTGGGCAAAGACTTCACGGTGCTGGCTTCCTACGGCCATGTGCGCGACCTGATTCCCAAAAATGGCGCAGTAGATACCGAACATGGCTACACCATGCAGTACGAGGTGATAGATCGTAACGCCAAGCATGTGGATGCGATTTCTAAAGCAGTCAAACTCGCCGACGACATCCTGCTGGCAACTGACCCGGATCGAGAGGGGGAGGCCATTGCGTGGCATATCGCCGAGATTTTGCAATCGAAAAAACTGCTTAAAGGCAAAACCTTAAAACGCGTGGTGTTTAATGAGATCACCAAAACGGCTGTGCAATACGCAGTAGATAATCCGCGTGACATCGCCATGCCGTTGGTCAATGCCCAGCAAGCAAGGCGCGCGCTGGATTACTTGGTAGGCTTTAACCTATCGCCCTTGTTGTGGAAAAAGATACGGCGTGGGCTTTCCGCCGGTCGAGTGCAAAGCCCGGCTTTAAGGTTAATCGTAGAGCGCGAACTGGAAATCGAAGCTTTTATAAGCCGTGAATACTGGACGATACACCTCAACAGCCGCAAGCAAAAACAAATAGTCGATGCCAAGCTGGTGCAGTATCAAGGCAAAAAGCTAGAACAGTTCGACATTAATAGTGCGGCGCAGGAGCAAGAAGTGGTGGGTAAACTGCTGGCAGCCAGTGCTGGCAAGGCGCACGTCACGCGTGTTGAGAAAAAACAACGCAATCGCAGCCCCGCCGCACCGTTCACCACCTCCACCTTGCAACAAGAAGCCGTGCGCAAGCTGGGCTTTACTACCAGCAGAGCAATGAGAATTGCCCAGCAGCTTTACGAGGGCGTAGATATTGGCAGCGGCACAGTGGGCTTGATTACCTATATGCGTACTGATTCCTTCAGTATGGCTGCAGAGGCAGTGATGCAGATACGTGGCTACATCAAAGGCAATTTCGAGGCGGACTACCTGCCCAAATCGCCGATTATTTACAAAACCAAGTCCAAAAGTGCTCAAGAAGCGCACGAGGCGATACGTCCCACTGACATTAGCCGTACCCCGCAAAGTTTGCGAGCTTTTCTCAATCCAGAGCAGTTCCGGCTCTACGACATGATCTGGAAACGCGCGCTGGCCTGCCAGATGGCACCTGCCAGATTCGACGCAGTAAGCGTTGATTTAAGTGTGGGCGGCGAAGCCAACCTGTTCCGTGCCACGGGGCAAACGCTGGTGTTCCCCGGCTTTATCGCGGTGTATACCGAGGGTGCGGACGATACCGAAGAAGAAGATGAATCTAAGCTGCCAGCACTGGAAGTGGGTGAGGTGCTGGATATTGAAAAAATCTTCAGTGAGCAACACTTTACCGAACCACCACCGCGCTATACCGAAGCCAGTCTGGTCAAAACGCTGGAAGAATACGGTATCGGCCGACCTTCCACCTACGCCAGCATCATCTCTACTCTGCAAGACCGCGAATATGCGCTGCTAGACCAGAAGCGTTTTACGCCAACTGACGTGGGGCGCGTAGTCATCAAATTCCTCACCGAACACTTTACCAAGTACGTGGATTACGACTTCACCGCAAAACTGGAAAACGAGTTGGACGAAATTGCCGAAGGTGGGCGAGACTGGATTCCGGTATTGGACAATTTTTGGCAAGGATTCAACAGTCAGCTGCTTTCCAAAAAAGAGGTGGATAGGCCTGGTACGGAAATCTTGGAAGAAGCCTGCCCTAAATGTGGAAAGCCTCTTTCCAAACGCTTGGGAAAGCGTGGCAGTTTTATCGGTTGCACAGGATACCCAGAATGTGATTATGTACGCAATGTAGAGGGCGATGGTGGCCGCGCCGAACCTGTATTACTGGGCGCAGACCCCGCATCCGGCCAGAACATTCAGTTATTAGTCGGTCCCTACGGCCCATATGTTCAATTGGGTGAATTGGTGGGCAAGGAAAAACCTAAGCGCATGAGTATTCCTCAAGGCATGACTTTGGCAGACGTCGGCTTGGAAGTGGCTTTGAAGCTTTTGGCCTTGCCGCGCGAGGTGGGAATACATCCGGAAACCAGCAAAAAAATTACCGCCGGTATAGGCCGCTTCGGTCCTTACCTCAATCATAACAGCGCTTTCAAATCTATTCCGCGAAGTGACAACGTGTTTGATATTGATCTAAACCGCGCGGTGGAATTGCTGGCACAAAGCAAATCGCAAGCGGCTCTGAAAGTGCTAGGCAACCACCCACAAGACGGCGCAGAAGTGGCCATCTATGACGGGCGTTTTGGTGCTTATGTGCAGCATGGGAAAGTCCGTGCAACACTGCCTAAAGGCGACAGGGTGGATCACATTAGCTTGGAGCGTGGTTTGGAGCTGATTGCGGCGAAGATAGAAAAAGGTGACAGTCCTAAGGCCAAAGGCGGCAGAAAACTTGTTGCGAAAAAAACTGCAACTAAGAAACCAATTGCAAAAAAGGCACCTGCCAAAAAAGCCGCACCCAAGAAAAAGGCCGCTTAAAGCGGCCTCTCAATCAAAAAACCATCAACTCAATCGGCGTTTAGCCCATTCACTTCCACTTTGCATCCATTTTTTGATGCGCTGGGCATCGCCAATTCTGGTGTTTTTGCCGTAGGAATCCAGTAATACGATAATCAGAGGCTGTGCAGCAATCTGCGCCTGCATCACCAGACAACGCCCCGCCTCGCTGATATAGCCAGTTTTGGATAGGCCAATATCCCAAGTGCCGTTACGCACCAGCACGTTGGTGTTGCGAAACTCCACCAAGCGACGCAAGCCGTGTATCGGTACATCGTATGACGCGGTAGTGGTTACAGTGCGAATATCTGGATAGCTGTAAGCAGCTTTTACCATTTTCACCAAATCTTCGGCAGTGGAAATATTCTCACTGTTCAACCCTGTGGGGTCAGCGAAGTGCGAATTTTTCATACCCAGTTCTGCGGCCTTGCGATTCATGGCGGCGATAAAAGCAGCCATGCCTATCGGTGTAGTGCGTGCCAATGCAGAAGCGGCGCGATTCTCAGACGACATCAGCGCCAATTTCAACATCTCGGCACGCGAAAGCTCAGTACCCACCCGCAAACGCGAAGTGGTATTTTTCAAGGTATCCACGTCAGCATCACTCACTGACAACATTTCTTCCATCGGTAGGTGCATGTCCAGCATGACCATTGCCGTCATCAACTTGGTGATGGAAGCGATAGGAGTTGGAATATCGGTACCCTTGGCGTACAGCGTTTCGCCAGTTTCCTGATTCACAATCAGCGCTTTTGAAGAAGCCAGTTGCAAGCTACCTGCTGTAGACGCAGCAAACACCGCTTCAGGTTGTTGTGCTGGTGCGTGGTAATTCTTGCTGGCACGAATAGTCCGTATAATGCGCTGTGGATTGGTATGTTTGGTTTTGAGCCTTACCTTGTGGCGAATTTTGTGCTTGACGACATTTTTAACCGTAGCAGAGTCATGCTTGGTGCGCGCGGCCTCAACTGGCGCGGCACTGAAAGCTAATACTAACAAGCAGCAAAAAAGAGTGGTAAAACGCCGCATCTGAAAAACCTCGTTAACTGATTTTTTCCATCATAATACAAAAAAGTAGAGTTTGTCATTAATCAATTACCTATATTCTTTTACTCAAGTTTGGGATTAAATAAGCATCGTGGACATAAAATATACCGAACACCACCTATGGGCCCGTGCAGACGGGGATGGCAACTATCTGATAGGCATCAGCGACCACGCGCAAAACATGTTGGGCGATATTGTGTTTGTACAAACACCCGCTGTTGGCAGCAAATTGCAGGCTGGTGAGGTGTGTGGTTTCGTAGAGTCGGTAAAAACCGCCTCTGACCTGCACGCTCCTTTGAGCGGTGAAGTCGTCGCCATCAACGACACTCTCAACGATACTCCTGAACAATTAAACGACGCGCCTGAAACAACTTGGATTTTTCGCTTGCATAACGACCAAGCCAACGAGTTTTCAGCGCTAATGGACAAGGGCACTTATACAAAATTTTCGGATTAGCACAGACAGTTGCAAGCCTTGCTACATGGGGGCATACTTCACGCAGAATTTTTAGACATTTGAGGAGAGTAATAACGTGGCTACAGTGACATTTAACGGCGAACCCATCAATATCGGCGGCACTTTCCCAAAAGTGGGCGATACTGCCCCCAGCTTCATGCTAGTAGATAACGAGTTGAACGATGTTTCCATGAGCCGGTTTTCCGGCATGCGTAAAATCATCAACATCGTCCCCAGCTTGGATACACCAGTGTGCGCCGCCTCTACGCGGCGCTTCAACGAGGCTGCTGGACGACTCACCAACACGGTAGTGCTGGTAGTTTCTGCGGATTTGCCCTTCGCCCAAAGTCGTTTTTGCACGGTTGAGCATCTGGATAACGTGTTTTCACTATCCACCATGCGCGGTCGTGATTTCGCCAAAGATTACGGCGTGATGATTACTGATGTTCCGCTGTCTGGCTTATGTGCCCGTGCGGTGTTGGTGGTGGATGAGCACGACATGATTCGCTATGCGGAACTGGTGTCAGAAATCACCAAAGAACCCAACTACGATGCTGCGCTGGCTATAGCGCGCGCCACTAGCTAGGGGATTTGGCTCGCGCCAAAACTTGCTCTAGATGTTGGCGCAGTAATGCTTCGGTTTTGGGTCTTAGCTCGACTATCGCTTGCTTCATCATTTCTTCCAATTCGTTCACCAGTGGCGGCAACACCTCTTCAAACATCTGATTTGGCTGAGTTTCTGATGCCGGGATGTAGACCTCGGTCAACAAAGGAATACTGACTTCTGGATCAGACTGACTTTTGTCCTTATTGAGCAAGGCATCCAGCCGACCAAGTACCTCGTCCATACTAACGTCTGAATCTATCGCCATCATGCCTTCCCCGCCAGGTCGTGACGACTGATCTCGTAACCACGATCCCGATAGAATTTGAAGCGCTCTCGCGCCGCCGCTTTGTCGGCTTCGTCATTGCCTACAATCTCGATTAAACGCCGAAAGCGACTGAAAAATGGCGGGTGCGTGGTGCATAGATTGAGCAGCACGTCGTCATGAATGAGCGGCTCGGTTTCATGATCCACAATCACGGGTGTTTCGTGAGCTAAAAAATGCTGGCTGCGGCAATGCGGAATGAAGCTGGTCTGTTGAAAGCTCCACAACACACTTTCCATATGTAACGTGACTTTATCGTCTGGCGTGAACACGAATAGTCGCACCGCTTGCGCAAGGGCCTTGCTGCTCAAACTCGCCGCCAAACGATATTTATCCGCCGCGTTAAAATAAAAATCTACCTGGGTCATGCGCGTGAGATAAGGAACTGAGTCAGAAGTGGAACTGGACGGCCTGTTGAGCCCTTTTCCTTACCCGACTTCCACGCCGTACCGGCAATATCCAGATGCCCCCAGTCAAACTTTTTGGCGTAGCGCGAGAGAAAACATGCGGCGGTGATACTGCCACCAGCACGCCCGCCGATATTGGCCATGTCGGCGAAATTGCTCTTCAATTGCTCTTGGTAATCTTCCCACATCGGCATGTGCCAAGCACGATCCCAGGCTGCTTCACCCGCTGCCAGTAAATCGCGCGCCAGGCTATCGTCATTGCTGAACAAGCCACTGGCATGATGTCCTAGTGCAATCACGCAAGCGCCGGTCAGTGTGGCAATGTCCACCACCACATCTGGCTCAAAACGCTCGGCATAGGTCATGGCATCACACAAGATCAAACGACCTTCTGCATCGGTATTCAGCACCTCGATGGTCTGACCGGACATACTCGTCACCACATCACCAGGCTTGTTGGCATCGCCATCCGGCAGATTCTCACAAGTCGGCACGATGACCACTAGGTTAATTGGCAATTCCATACGAGCCACGGCCTTCATAGTACCCAGTACACTGGCCGCACCACACATATCAAACTTCATCTCGTCCATTTCAGCTGCGGGTTTGATAGAAATGCCGCCAGCATCAAAAGTGATGCCTTTGCCTATCAGCACTACAGGTTTTTGATTAGATTTGCCTTTGCTGTATTGCATCACAATGAATTTTGGTGGTTGACGGCTGCCACGCGCCACCGACAACAAGGAACCCATGCCCAGCACTTCCATATCAGCGCGTTCCAGCACTTCGATTTTGACGCCATAGGTGTTGGCGAGTTGCTGTGCTTGTTCGGCCAGATAAGTCGGTGTGCAGATGTTGCCAGGCAAATTACCCAAGTCACGCGCAAACTGCACGCCGTCAGCTACTGCCAAGGCTCGCTTAAGCGCAACCTCAGCCGGAGCTAGATTGTTGCGTTGTGGCACGTTGACGATCAATTTATTTAAATTCGGTGCTTCGCCTGCTTTTTTGCAGTTAGGATGAGAAAAACGGTAAATTTCATCGGCAGTAATTTCCACAACCTGCGACACGCGCCAATCCAAATCGCGGCGCTTGACTGGCAATTCTGCAATAAAACTTGCTGCATCCGCAGCGCCCGTGCCATCCAGTGCTTTTACAGAAGCGCGCACCACTTGCCGATATTCACGCTCACGAAATTCACGCTCTTTGCCGCAACCCACCAACAGCACGCGGTCACATAGCGTTCCCGGGACGTTATGAATGAGCAAGGTTGAGCCCAGCTTTCCCTCCATATCACCGCGCCGCAGTAAACCAGTCAGGTAGCCATTTGCCGCCTTGTCTATAGCATTCGCCGCCGCAGACAATTTGCGATGGTCAAACACCCCCACCACCACACAAGCATTACGCTGTTTCTCCGGATTGCCGTTTTTTATGCTAAATTCCATGAAGTTTTCCTTAAGTCTAAACGAGTTGAGTTTTCCCTAATTATCTACTGTTTTTTGGGTGTTTTTCAATAAAGTGCCAAAGTTACCCTGAATTTCAAAATTTAAATTTCAAAATTTAAACTGCAAAAATGATTTTCAAGAAGTCTTTAATTCACGAGCTTTACGCCACCGCGCTCTCCAGCTTTCTAGTGCTGATGGGCATCATGGTCGCACAGCGCGTCACCTACTATCTGGGCTTTGCTGCCAGAGGCGCGGTTGCGTCTGATGCGATTGGCACCTTACTAGGGTTTAGCCTGCTGAAATTCTTGCCACTGTTACTCACGCTCACCGTATTTATCGCGGTATTGATGACATTGGCACGCTGGCATAGAGACAGCGAGATGGTGGTGTGGTTCACTTCCGGTCAGGGCATGACTATGCTGGTAAGGCCAGTGCTAACCTTCGCCTTGCCAGTTATCGGCATGATTGCCATTTTGAGCATGTTTGTATCACCTTGGGCGACTCAAAAAGGCATGGATTTCCGTGAACAAATGGATAGCCGTGATGAGTTGAGCGCTATCGCTCCCGGCGTATTTAAAGAATCTCAACATGCTGACCGTGTGTTTTTTGTGGAACGCTTTTCCACACGTGACAGCACGGTGCATAACATTTTCGCGCAATCTACCCAGCATCAAAAACTGGGCATTATCGTGGCACAACAAGGCTCGCAAAGCACCGATGCCAAAGGCGATACGTTTTTAACGCTACAAACTGGACGACGCTATGAGGGCAAGCCCAATACGCCGGAGTTTGGGGTGATGCATTTTGAAAGCTACACACTACGCACCGAACCCACCGAAGCCAAGCATGAAGCACCCTCGCCCAAAGCCATCAACAGTTTGCAGCTAATAGAGAATAGCAATCAAGATAATATGGCAGAGCTGCAATGGCGTTTATCGCTGCCCATTTCCGCATTATTGCTGGTGTTGCTTGCCATTCCCTTATCTTTTGTTGATCCACGTGCAGGGCGTTCGGCCAACTTAATCATGGCGATACTGGTCTACCTGATTTACAACAATATGTTGTCCATTTTGCAATCCTGGGTGGCGCGCGACAAACTGTCTGCCATCATCGGCTTGTGGCCGGCTCATATCGCGATAATGCTACTGTTTGTATATCTGTTTTATCGTCGCCTCTTTTTGCTACCGCTGCTACCTAGGCGCGTTACTAAACTACTTATACGATGAACACGCTCAAACGCTATCTGGCGCAGGAAATCCTCTCCGGCACATTGCTAGTGGCGGCGGCCTTGCTCGCCATGTTCTCATTTTTTGACCTGATCCAAGAGCTGGACAATCTAGGACGCGGCGCTTACAACCTGGGCACGGTATTGCAGTTCGTACTGCTCTCTGCACCTGGACATGTATATGAAATCGCTCCGGTGGCGGTATTGCTGGGCGCGCTCTACGCGCTGGCACAACTGACTCACAATTCAGAATTGGTGGTAATGCGCACCAGTGGCTTGTCAATGACGAATATTGGCTGGGCGCTGCTGCGGATAGGTTTGGTGTTCGCTATACTCACTTTCGTCATCGGCGAATTGGTCACACCCATCAGCGAAAGATATGCACAGAAAATGCGCCTCAAGGCCACCGATCAGGTAGTGGCTCAGGAGTTTCGCTCTGGCCTATGGGTAAAAGATGGTGCCAGTTTCGTCAACATTGAAGAAGTAAATCCTGATACCAGCTTAAAAAATATCCACATTTATGAATTCGATCCTGATTTCAAGCTGCGTGTGGTGAACAATGCGGAAAGTGGTTATTTTGAAAAGAATCGCTGGAATCTGCACGACGTGACACAGACGCAATTCACAGAGGACAAAATCCTGACCCAGCGCTTCAAGCAAGCCTACTGGCAATCGGTGATACAACCCGATTTATTAAATATATTGCTGGTGGTACCGGAGAAAATGGCGGCGTGGAACCTCTATTCTTACATCCGCCATTTGAGTGAAAACCACCAAAAAACCACGCGTCAACGCATTGCTCTATGGTCGAAAATTGTCTACCCGACCGCTTGCTTGGTCATGGTAGTGCTGGCCTTGCCCATAGGCTTTTTACAGCAACGCTCAGGGGGCATCAGCGTAAAGATTTTCGCGGGAATTATGATTGGTATTAGTTATCAAATCGTGAACAAAATTTTCGTCCACATCGGTCTGCTGAATGACTGGCCGCCATTTGCCAGCGCTACCATTCCCACCTTTTTATTCTTGGCGGGTGGCATCGCGATGCTGGCGTGGATGGAGCATCGCTAGACCTTTACCAGCCTAGTCTTAGCCAGCCTGTCGTGCAAAAAACAGCGTTCTTTATCCAGCCAAACCCACCAAAACAGCAGCAATCCCAAAGGGGCAAGCACAAACCTGAGGAGAGTCTGCCTAATACCTAAATTCGCACCAGAAGCCGACACCAGCCTGATGTGCCAGGTACGCATGGCGAGCGTTTGCCCGCCATGCTGCCAGAAACCTACAAAATAAATCGCGCAGATGAGGTATAGATAGACTTGATGAAAATATCTCAATGGCGGGGTTTCTGCCTTGCCAAACAACATGACAAAGACAGCATTCGCGGCGATCAAAACCGCTAGCAGCAGCAATGCATCATAAAGGGAAGAAGCGAGCCGCTTCCATACACTAGGAGCGGTCAATT
This sequence comes from Methylophilales bacterium, assembly GCA_021414145.1. Classification (GTDB taxonomy): domain Bacteria; phylum Pseudomonadota; class Gammaproteobacteria; order Burkholderiales; family Methylophilaceae; genus CAILHX01. The sequence continues at coordinate 29,099 of JAIOOY010000023.1, forward strand.
ATCTAAATCGTCTTCAGGTGCTTGTTCCGCGCGCAGTTTCTGGCGCTCAGCTTCCGGCAGTTTGTTGTATTCCATCCATAACTGCCGTAGAGCCTGCTGTTTTTCCGGCGGCATAGCAGAAAACTTTTGATACTGCTTGCGCGCATTGTCCCGCTCATAGGGCGTTTGACGACTCCAGTCTGAAAGACGCTTTTGCACTCGCTGCTTTTGCTCCGCTGTCATCTTGGGATAATCGCGTGCGATTCGTAGCATTTTTTCACTCTGCCAAGGCCGCAAAGTGTCCCATTCGCTAGCTAAGGGCGCCAATACTTGACGTTCAGCGTCGCTCAACTGCGCCCATTTAGGCGTACCGTCGGCGTAGGCTGTAGTGACAGCCATTAACAAGACTACTGCCGCGAGGTAGCTTCTAACCATGTCACAAATTCCTTATCGGCGTAGGCCTCTGGGGGTAATTCAGCAGCCAGTAATTGGCTATCGGTATCAATGTTGCGCTGAGTGTTCCAATGAGAACCCAACATGGCCGCCAACGCAGCAAGCAGAACAATCACTGGCAACCAGAAGCGTTGCCCCTGCTCAGAAAGATGTTGCAGCTGATGCCATCCAGTGCTCCATCCAACCATGGCTAGCTGCAACACATGCTGAGTCTGTCCCATCGCCGCCACGGCTTGCTGACGGCTATCGGCAAGACGCGCCAAAATGGTCGCATCCAAGTCTTGTGCGCTTTCTTCCAACAGTTTTACAATTTTAAGTGCTGTAATGTGTTCTTGGTCAGTCACAATTTTATTTGTCATAGAGATACTCCTTTCGCTCGCAGGGTGATGGCGAGCGCATGTACCGCGCGTGAGCAATGGGTTTTAACGCTCCCCTCAGAACACCCCATGATGCTCGCGGTTTCTGCCACATCCAACTCCTGCCAATAACGTAACACAAAGGCCTCGCGTTGACGCGAAGGCAACTTAGTGAGGGCTTTTTCTATCAATTTCATGGTCTGTTTGCGGTCTATCTGCTGGGTCGGTTCATTCGCTCCATCATCTTCGCCGGCCAGCATTTCCAGCGGGTCGCTATCGTCATCATCATTAGAAAAAACTGAAAGCGGTGAAACCCATAAATTACGCACTTTGCGGCGGCGAAAAAAATCCAGAATCGCGTTTTGCAAAATGCGCTGAAACAGCATAGGCAATTCACTTGCTGGCTTCTGCCCATATTTCTCTGCTAGTCGCATCATGGCATCCTGCACGATGTCCAGCGCCGCGTGGTCGTCACGCACCGCATAAGCAGCCTGCTTAAAAGCGCGGCGCTCGCTCTGTGCCAGAAAATCCGAAAGTTCGTCAGGAGTTGCCATTTGGCAGCATCATAGCAGGTGGCATTTTTTGGGTACAATGATGGCATGACTAAATTTTTGTTATTTGCGCTGATCGCTTGGCTGATTATCAAGCTGCTCAAACGCCAACAGCGGCCAAACCCTCCCCCAGCCGAAAAAACCGACGATATGGTGGCTTGTGCGGTATGCGCTGTGCATATCCCCAAGAGTGAAGCCATCTCCAGCCAAACACTATTTTACTGCTCGGAAGCACACTTTCTGGCGCGCAACAAACAAGGTGAATCGGCACTAGGTAAATTTACACCATGAAATGGTTTTTGATTGCATTGCTATTGGGCTCGGTCAGCTATGTACATTTACGCGGCCAAGTGCGTCATCGGCTGATGAAACAACTATTCGACCTGTCTGCCCTCATGGCACCCATCAACGTGTTCATGTACACCTTTTCCAAGGTCAAAGCCAATCCCTATGTGTCTGTTAGCCAATTTCCTGAACTGGCTCCGCTGGCGGCTAATTGGCAGACAATACGTGACGAGGCAGTAAGTTTACGCGAACAGCAACGCATACAAGCCTCGCAAAACAACAACGATGCCAGCTTTAATTCATTCTTCAAAACTGGTTGGAAGCGTTTTTACTTGAAGTGGTACGACGCAAATCATCCTTCAGCGGCAATACTATGTCCCAAGACCGTGGCTCTACTGCGTGACATTCCCAGCATTAAAGCAGCCATGTTTGCCGAGCTGCCGCCTAACGGTGTACTAAATCCACACCGCGACCCTTACGCAGGCTCTATCCGTTATCACCTGGGACTAACTACACCCAATCATGACGGTTGTTACATCAAGGTGGACGGTCAGGACTATAGTTGGCGCGACGGCGAATGCGTGATGTTTGACGAAACCTATATCCACGAAGCACACAATACCACTGAAAAAGATCGCATCATCCTGTTCTGCGACGTTGAGCGCCCGATGCGTTTCAAGTGGGCGCAGGCAGTGAATCATTTTCTCGGCAGCACACTCATCACTGCCGCCAGCTCGCCGAATCAGGAAGGCGACCAGCTAGGCGTATTCAATCGCTTGTTTCATTATGTGTGGGTCATCGGCCAATACCGCCGCCGCTATAAACGCTGGAACCGCACCGCGTACAAGCTGACCAAAATCACATTGATTGTGGGTTTTGTGGCGCTGATTTGGTACGCCTAAGCCAGCGTAATAAACAGATAAGTCAGATACAGCCCGCCATTTACCCACACATGCCACACCTTGAGATGCCCGCGTCCGGCCATTAACCGAATCCAAGCAGTAGCGACAAGAGTAATAATTACCCCCGCCAGCACCTCGTGGCGAGGCTCCCACGGCGTTAGCATAATGCCTATCGCCGGTAACAGTGTGCCTTGAAAAACCATCGCACCGGTGATGTTGCCAAAGGCCAACGTGTCTTTGTGACGGCGCACCCACAGAATACTGTTGATTTTTTCCGGCAATTCCGTCGCAATCGGAATAATCAGCAAAGACAACAACAAGGCAGAGATACCCAGCAATACCGCCGCGTGTTCCACACCCGTAATAAAGCCTTTTGCACCCGCTACCAGCAAAATCAGCCCCAAGCCTAGCTGGAACAGGATGACGACTAAATTGTTGGGCAGCCCGATGCGGCACAGAAACATGGCTTCATTGGCCTTCGTGCCGTGACCCTCCTGCACCAGTCCTTTGGAGGCGCGCAGGGTGAGCATGATATAAATGAAGTAGATGAGCACCATGACGAAGCCCAGAGCAGCGCGCACGGCAGTCAGGTGATGGGGGATAAACATAGCCAGCGTGGCAAACCCGAATGCCACCAGAAAAAAATTCAAGTCGCGTAGAAAACCGGTCTTTTCCGGATTAAATTCCCCATGCACCCCGCGCTTTTTCAACACTGCAAAAGCCAGCAAGGAGATGGACAAAGTAGAGAGCATCAATGGAGCTCCCAATATAGCTCCCACGCCGATTTCTTCATTCACTTGAACATTGGCAGTGCCCGCCATCAGCGCCAGTAGCGGCACCAGTGTCTCCGGTAACGCCGTACCTACCGCAGCGAAAATAGAACCGGTCACCCCTTCAGAGATTTTGAGTTTTTCGCCCAGATGCTCTAATGCATTGGTGAAAACTTCGGCAGCAATTAGAATCACTACCAACATGACAGCAAGTGTGACGAAAACCATGATACCCCCTAAAAAATTATCCTTAACTTTACCACGGCTGGATTTTAGCTTGATTTCCCATGCCTAAACTCAAACTTTCACCAACAGGCTTGGTCGAGGGGGCGCGTTTTATCCATTCGCCCAACCAAAACGCGCGACCTGACGGGTTGGCGATAGACCTTATCGTGATCCACAACATCAGCCTCCCTCCCAATGAATACGGTAGTGATGGCGTGATACAGCTATTTACCAACTGCCTTGATCCAAACGAGCACCCCTACTATCGTGAAATCTATCAACGCCAAGTATCATCGCACTTTTTCATCCGTCGCGACGGTGAACTCATTCAATTTGTACCTTGCAATGAACGTGCCTGGCACGCCGGGGTCTCAAGCTGGCAGGAGCGCGAAAACTGCAATGATTTTTCGATAGGCATAGAATTGGAAGGTTCGGACTTTGAACCATTTGAAACCGCACAATATGTCACACTGTTGCAACTGATAGACACGTTAAAATGCGCCTATCCGATTACCTCCATCGCAGGGCATAGCGACATTGCCCCCGGACGCAAAACTGACCCGGGGGAATTTTTTGAATGGGACAAATTGCAATCATGAGTATCTTAACCAAGCGCCCCATTGGCTTTTTAACTTTAATACTGGCCACGCTGATGTTCACCGCGTGCAGCAAAAAACAAGAAAACGCTTCGCCAGCAGCACACTCACCTGCGCTCGTCACTGTCACCCAATCAGCTAGCAAAACGCTGGAAATCACTGAACAATCCGTCGGCAACATGGAGAGTTTAATCAACCCCGGCATGGGCGCAGAAGTTTCCGGAAAAGTGTTGAAAGTGTTGGCACATTCTGGGCAGTCGGTGAAAAAAGGCCAGTTGATTGCTATTTTGGATGCTACCGATTACGTGCTGCAACAGCGCGAGGCACAGGCAGAAATCGGCCGCATTGAAGCTCTGCTAGCCAATCAAGGTCGCATGGTGGAGCGTAATCAAACACTGGTAAAGAAAAACTTCATTTCACAGAATGCATTGGACACCACCACCACCGAGCAAAATGCGCTGCGCGAACAACTAGAAGGTGCCAAAGCACATTTAGCGACGGTAGATCACAACAGCAGTAAAACCCGCGTCATTTCGCCGATTGATGGACGAGTAGAAAAACAACTGGTATCACCTGGCGATTTCGTCAAGCAAGGCGACGCGCTGTTTGAGCTGATAGGCACACAACGTTTGCGCGCTCATTTACCTTTCCCTGAAGGAGTTGCCGCTAAACTGCATTCAGGCCAAACAGTGCGTCTGACCACGCCAACCGTGCCGGACAAAGTGTTCACCTCCACCATCAAGGAAATCAAACCTTTGATAGGCGACAACCGTTCAGCCGATGTGATTGTGGACGTGGTGGATCAACAAGGCTGGCAAGGTGGTGCGAGCGTCAACGCCACCGTGGTGCTGGGTGAGCATAAGAATGCCGTGGTCGTGCCAGAAGCCAGTGTGGTGCTGCGTCCGGCGGGTGAGGTGGTATATGTTATTTCTGCCAACAAAGCGCAGCAACGCATTGTGAAAGTGGGACTGCGGCAGGAGGGTGTGGTAGAGATTACCGAGGGCCTGAAAGCAGGAGAAATGGTGGCGGTGGATGGGGCTAGCTATTTGACAGACAAGGCGGATGTCAGTGTGCAGCAAAGCAAATAATGCATCACCACAATAAACCATGACCCTACCCGAACTTTCCATCAAACGTCACGTTTTCGCCTTCATGCTATCGGCGGTGCTGGTGCTGTTTGGCGTGATCAGTTATCAGCGCATAGGCGTGGATCGCTTTCCGCTGATCGAATTCCCCATTATTTCCATCTCCACCACCGAAAAAGGCGCAAACCCGGAAATCATAGACGCCAGCATCACCAACATCATCGAGACATCGGTGAATAGCGTGCCGGGCATCGAGCATATCCAGTCTATCTCCAGCCCTGGCGTTTCTACTGTCACCATCACTTTCAGCCTGGATAAACGCATTGACGTAGGTTTTAACGAGGTTCAAGCCAAGGTCAACCAAGTACTGCGACGCTTGCCGGAAGATGCAGATCCGCCAGTGGTCGCTAAGGTGGAAACCGGCGCTTCGCCCATTATGTGGCTGGCTTTGCGTGGCGACCGCACGCAACAGCAACTCAATCAATACGCCTTGAATGTGCTGAAAAAAAGGCTGGAAACTATCAATGGTGTGGGTGAAGTCAGATTGGGTGGTCGACGCGACCGCACCATACGCATCAACCTGAAACCCGCGCAGATGGCGGCGCTCAACATCACCCCGCAAGACTTACAAAACGCGTTTGATAAAGAGCATGTGCAACTCCCTGGCGGTTTTTTGGTGGGACAAAAGAGTGAACATTTGCTGAAACTTGACATGGAGTTTCACAAGCTCACTGACTTAGCCAATATGGTTATCAGTTACCGCAACACGGCGCCGGTAAGGTTGAAAGATGTTGCCGAAATCGAAGATGGCTTGGGCGACAACCGCCAACTAGCGCACTTCAACAGCAGCCCCACTGTGGGCTTGGGTTTGGTCAAAATCGCCAACTTCAACACCGTTGCGATTGTTGACGAGGTGAAACGCCGATTGGATGAAGAAATCCGCCCACAACTGCCGCCAGGCATGACGCTGGAAGTTTCCACCAACGATGCAATCTATATCCAAGAACTCATCAATGCGCTGAAGGAACACTTGGTTTTAGGCACCTTCCTCGCTGCCTTCGTCGTATTGCTGTTTTTGCGATCTCTCCGCGCGACCCTGATTATCGCGACATCTATTCCGGTATCACTCATGGGGGCAGTAGCGGTCATGTACTTTGCAGGATTCACGTTCAACATCATGACGCTGCTTGCCTTGCTCCTGCTTATCGGCGTAGTCGTAGATGATTCGATCGTGGTCTTGGAGAATATCTATCGCCATCGCCAGAAATTAGACCCTGACCCCATCAGCGCCGCCATCAACGGAAGTCAGGAAGTGGTATTCGCCGTACTCGCCGCCACCTTGGCCTTGGTGTGTATTTTCGCGCCCGTCATCTATATGAGCGGCATCATCGGCCAGTTTTTCAAATCGTTCGCCATAGTGGTGACTTTTGGCGTGTTGGTATCGCTATTCGTTTCGCTTACGCTGACGCCTATGCTGTGTTCGCGCTTTTTAACCGTAGAAGAAAACCACACTGGCTTATATGGTGCGCTAGATAAACTGTTTAAACGCTTGGACGATTTTTACGTACTTTGGCTGCGTCGCGCCTTAAATCACCGCTGGAAAGTGGTTTTTCTGGCGTTGTTAACGGTACTGATCAGTGTATTTTTCTTCCAGCATGTTAAAAAAGAAATGCTGCCGGAAGAAGATGAAGGCCGCTTTATGGTCAACTTCAAAACCCCATTAGGTTCCAGCGTGGATTACACCAACACGCGCCTGGTTGAGATAGAAAAAAAATTGGCCACGCACCCTGAAATCGCCACCACTTTCAGTGTCATCGGCGTGGGGCAAGCGGGGCAAGTCAATCAGGGCATGGCCTTTGTCCGCCTGAAAGACCGTGCTGAGCGCAATACCAGACAGCAAGACTTGCTCAAAACGTTGCGCGAAGAATTCTCCCAAATCCCCGGAGTAAAAGCCTTTCCTGCACCGATACCCATCGTTGGCGGGCAACGCGGCGATCCGCTGCAGTTCAATATTTCCGGCGCCAGATTGGATCAGGTAAGCCTGCTCGCCAAAAATATGCAACAAACCCTCAGTGGCATTCCCGGAATGGGCAAGGTGGATTTGGATTTGCAACTGGATTTGCCTGAACTCACCATGCAGATAGACCGCGTCCGTGCGGCGAGTCTTGGCTTGAGCGCGCGCGACATTGCCAGCGCCATGAACATGCTCACAGGCGGCATAGACATCGCACGATACAACGACGAACCCGGCGATGGCGAGCGTTACATCGTACGCATTAAAGCCAAAGAGGGTGAGTTCCGCCAACCAGCAGACTTGGCAAAAATCTACTTGCGCAGCGGTGCTGGCAACTTGGTACGTCTGGATACAGTCGCCAGCTTCACACAAACGCTGGGAGCAGCCACCATAGGCCGTTTCGACCTGCAATATGGTGCCAATCTCTACGCCACTCCCACCTTAGCCCTTGGTGAAGCAGTCGAACTGGTCAAACAAAATGCCGCCAAAATGCTGCCCACTGGTTATCAGGTCAAGTTTATCGGCCAAGCCGAAGAACTAGGCAAAACCACCAAATACACCGCATTCATTTTTGTGCTGGCGATGGTACTGCTTTACATGGTGCTCGCCAGCCAGTTCAATTCCTTTTTGCAACCGCTTATCATCATGCTGGCACAGCCACTTGCGATTATTGGCGGAGTAATGGCACTGGTCATCACTGGCCACTCGCTCAATATTTTCTCCATGATAGGTTTGGTGCTACTGATAGGCTTGGTTGCCAAGAATTCGATATTGCTGGTGGATTTGACTAATCAGTTACGTGCTGAGGGGATGAAGATCGATGATGCGCTACGGCAAGCCTGCCCGATACGCTTAAGACCGGTATTAATGACCTCCGCCACCATCATCCTCGCCCTACTTCCCGCTGCGTTGGGCTTTGGTGCTGGTGCCGAAACCAATGGCCCGCTATCGGTTGCGGTGATAGGCGGGATGATTTCTTCTACTTTGTTGACGCTGGTGGTAGTGCCAGCGGTGTATTCACTGGTGCTTGGGTGGCAAGGACGGAGACAAGGAATGTAAGGTGGCGTAGGCAAAAGCGCCATAACGCACTGTTCACGGCGAGGGAGGGAGCCGCCGCGCCTTGTTAACCCTGTATATAACTCTCCAACTGATTAATCAAAAACTGCTGATACTCAATCGTTTCTTTCACCAAGTCGCCAATCGAAATAATGCCGATAACTTTGCCATCTTCCATCACAGGTAGATGGCGGATGCGCTTGGTACTGACCAAATTCAGGCATGATTCTACCGTGTCTTTAGGGGTAACGGTGATGAGGTATTGCTTGCCGGTCATGACTTCTTTTACCGGAGTTTCCTTGATGGGTTTGGGTGATGCTACCGCACTTCTGGCGAAATCGCGTTCAGAGAAGATACCATTGAGTTCACCGGCGTCTATTACCAAAAGCGCACCTACGTGTTTATCCGCCATGACTTGCAAGGTGTCGTACACCGAGGTATCCGAAGTCACAGAAAGCACAGGCCCGGTTCTGGTTGCAATCACTTGACGCACAGTTTTCATGGTTTATCTCCTCAAAGACAGTCAGCCTTATAGGTTAAAATGTGGCTGCATTGATTGCAGTTTAGCTTTTTTTTCTTCCATGTAAAGGGTTTCCGACGCGTGTCACAAAAATCTTCCCTGCGGGCACTCATTGCGTTGCTAATTTTGTCGTTTGTATGGGGCTATAACTGGGTAGTAATGAAGCTAGCACTGCCCTTTATTGACGCCATGCAATTTTCCGCCATCCGCACTTTTTTTGCCTCGATGATGCTATTCAGTTTTGTGCTGATATTGAAAAAACCTCTCAAACTTTCCCAACCGGGTAAAACACTCTTGCTCGGCTTATTACAGACTACAGGGTTCGTTGGGTTTTCCGTGGCAGCACTGGTACAGGGCGGCGCGGGTAAAGTGGCAGTGCTGGTGTTCATCATGCCGTTTTGGGTGCTGATAATGGCGTGGCCAGTACTAGGTGAAAAGTTGCAAGGTACGCAATGGCTGGCCTTACTGCTGGCGGTTGTCGGATTGGTGAGTATTGTTGCGCCTTGGGATTTTCACTGCAACCTGCGGAGTAGTATTTTGGCGGTGCTGGCCGGATTAAGTTGGGCGCTGGCGGTGATTCTGGCAAAAAAAATGCACCATCAAGAGCCGCACCGCGACTTGCTAGCACTGACCGCTTGGCAAATGCTGTTTGGCTCTATGCCGCTGATTGTCTTGGCGCTATTACTGCCCGCAAAGCCTACCGTGTGGTCTGGCACCTTGGTGGCCGCGACAACATTCAATATCATCTTCGCCAATGGCTTGGGCTGGGTAGTGTGGCTGTACGCATTACAGCGCTTGCCTGCTGGCGTGGCGAGCATGAATTCGCTGCTGATTCCCGTGATCGCCGTGCTGGCGGCGTGGGCGCAGTTGGGCGAGACCCCCTCGTTTAACGAAGGTGTTGGAATGATGCTGATTGCGATAGCATTGGCCATGATCGCAGTGCTGGGGATGCGGCGGCATGAGGTCGTTGATTCGGCGATGGGGCAGGATTGATGGTAAAATTCGATAGTTTTTAATAGCTTGAGGTTGAAATGGCAGGACATTCCAAGTGGGCAAATATCCAGCATCGCAAAGGCAGGCAAGATGCGAAGCGTGGAAAAATCTTTACACGATTAATCAAGGAAATCACCGTGGCTGCCAGAATGGGCGGCGGTGACATCGCCATCAATCCCCGCCTGCGCATGGCGGTGGACAAGGCCAAGGCAGAATCCATGCCTAAGGACAATATAGAGAACGCCATAAAACGCGGTTCTGGGCAATTGGATGGTGTGAACTACGAAGAAATTCGCTACGAAGGCTACGGCATCGGCGGCGCGGCTGTGATGGTGGATTGTCTCACTGACAACAAACAACGTAGCGTGGCTGACGTGCGTCATGCCTTAAGCAAATATGGCGGCAATTTAGGTACTGATGGCTCGGTAGCCTTCATGTTCAAACATTGCGGCACATTATTGTTCGCACCCGGCACCAGCGAAGATACCGTGATGGAGGCCGCACTGGATGCGGGTGCTGAAGACGTGCTTGCCAATGAAGATGGTAGCGTGGAGGTGATTACCGCTCCCAATGACTTTGAAGCCGTTAAAGCCGCGTTGGAAAAAGCTGGACTGAAGGCGGAAATGGCAGAAGTCACCATGAAGCCCGACACTGAAACTGTGCTCACTGGTGATGACGCCATCAAAATGCAAAAACTGTTAGACGCCCTGGATGATCTGGACGACGTGCAGGATGTCTATACCTCCGCCGCGATTGAGGAATAACTAATCAGCTCCATCCGCATCCTCGGCATAGACCCCGGCCTGCGGCTCACAGGCTTCGGAGTCATCGAGAAAATCGGTGAGAAACTGCACTACATCGCCAGCGGCACCATCAAGACCACCACGGGAAAAGGTGCGGAAATCGAAGACCTGCCCAGCCGCCTGAAAACCATATTGGACGGCATCTTCGAGGTAATAGACACCTACCTCCCGGAACAAGTCGCCATCGAAAAAGTATTTGTCAACGTCAACCCTCAATCCACCCTGTTGCTCGGTCAAGCTCGCGGTGCGGCGATTAGCGCGGTGGTAATACGCAAATTGTCCGTAGCGGAATATACTGCGCTGCAAGTCAAACAGGCGGTGGTGGGCAACGGCCATGCAAAAAAAGAACAGGTGCAGGAAATGGTCAAGCGCTTGCTCAATCTGCCGGCCGTGCCTAAGCCGGACTCCGCCGATGCGTTGGCCTGCGCCATCTGTCACGCTCACGGCGGGCAAGGCTTAGGGCGATTGGCAACCGCCGGGTTCAGAGTCAAAGGGGGAAGACTGATATGATAGGTCGCTTGACAGGTGTGTTGCTGGAAAAAAATCCCCCGCAAGTGCTAGTGGACGTAGGTGGCGTGGGCTATGAAGTAGAAGTGCCCATGAGCAGTTTCTATAACCTGCCGGAGACGGGTGCCAAAGTCACACTGCTCACTCAGTTCGTGGTGCGCGAAGACGCGCAACTGCTTTACGGGTTTCTCACACAAAAAGAACGTCTGGCTTTCCGCCAGTTGATCAAGGTTTCCGGCATAGGCGCGAAATCCGCGCTGGGTATCCTTTCCGGCTTGTCGGTGGACGATCTGAGTCAAGCCATCGCCGCGCAAGACATTGCCTTGCTGGTGCGTATCCCTGGTATAGGCAAAAAAACCGCCGAACGTATGTTGCTAGAATTGCGCGACAAATTCAGCTTTAGCGGCAGCGTTTCCGCCGTGCCTTCCAGCACCAATGACGTACTCAATGCACTACTGGCGCTTGGCTACAACGACCGCGAAGCACTCGCCGCCAGTAAGCTTGTTCCCGCCGGAACAGGTGTTTCTGAAGGCATTCGCTTGGCGTTAAAGTCGCTGTCTAAATCATGATAGAAACCGACCGTCTCATTGCCGCCGCACCCCTAGGGCAGGAAGAAGAAGCCCAGGAACGCGCCCTACGTCCCAAGGTGCTGGAGGAGTATATCGGCCAAGAAAAGGCGCGTGGGCAACTGGAGATTTTCATCAACGCAGCGCGAGGACGCTCTGAAGCACTGGACCACGTTCTTCTGTTCGGGCCACCCGGACTGGGCAAGACGACGTTGGCGCACATCATCGCCAAGGAAATGGGGGTGAGTTTGCGCCAGACTTCCGGCCCGGTACTAGAACGAGCTGGTGATTTGGCGGCCTTACTGACCAATCTTGAACCTAACGACGTGCTGTTTATTGACGAGATTCATCGGCTGTCGCCGGTGGTGGAGGAGATACTTTACCCTGCCATGGAAGACTACCGCCTCGACATCATGATAGGTGAAGGCCCTGCGGCGCGATCGGTGCGGCTGGAGTTGCCGCCGTTCACTTTGGTGGGAGCGACCACCCGCGCGGGGATGTTGACCAACCCTTTGCGTGACCGCTTTGGTATCGTGTCGCGTTTGGAATTTTATTCGCCGGAGGAATTAAGCCGCATCGTGCATCGCTCAGCTGGCTTGCTGGAAGTGCCGCTGGTTGAAGATGGTGCATTGGAAATCGCTAAGCGCTCACGTGGTACGCCACGTATTGCCAACCGTTTGTTGCGTCGAGTACGCGACTATGCTCAAGTCAAGGCCGATGGCACGGTATCGGCCAAGATTGCGGACTTGGCGTTGCAGATGTTGGATGTGGATGCGCAGGGCTTGGACGTGATGGACAGAAAGCTGCTGGAAGCAGTGCTGACAAAATTCGACGGGGGACCGGTAGGAGTGGAAAGCTTAGCCGCAGCCATAGGAGAGGAGCGCGACACGATTGAAGACGTGCTGGAACCGTATCTAATCCAGCAAGGTTATTTGATGAGAACCCCACGCGGACGCATGGCAACGCAAATGGCGTATCAACATTTTGGCTTGGTATCACCGCACAAACCGAGTGCGCCACTATTTGATGAGTAGTTTTAGCTGGCCGATACGGATCTATTACGAAAGCACCGACGCTGGCGGTGTGGTGTATCACGCGGAATACCTCAAGTTTTTTGAGCGTGGACGCTCCGAGTGGCTGCGTCATCTGGGCTTTGAACACACGCAACTCAAAGCTGAATTCGGGATTATTTTCGTGGTGCGTGACTTGCATATAAAATACCTGCAACCCGCGCGCTTTGATGAATTGTTACATGTGGTCACAAGCTTGCTAGAAGTGGGTCGTAGTCGACTCGTGTTTGAACAGAAACTACAACGCGGTGATGAAGTCTTAACCGCAGCAGAGGTAGAAGTAGTGAGTGTGGATTGCGAAACTTTCAAACCCACGACCATTTCACCCACCATGAAACAACACTTTTTGGAGATTAAATAGTGGATGACCTTTCCTTACTAACGCTGCTGTCTGAAGCCAGCTTGCCGGTACAAGTGGTAATGGCGATTCTGGTGCTGGCTTCCATGGTGTCTTGGTGGTACATCTTTTTGAAGGTGTTCATGCTGCGTAATGCCGAGCGCGAAGCTGACGAGTTTGAAAACACCTTCTGGGCGGGCGGAGACTTAGGCAAGTTGCACGAAAGCCTGACCGCAGGTCGGCTTAGCAAAAAAGGCATACAGGGCATGGCCAGCATTTTTGAAGGCGGTTTTAAGGAATATGCAAAACTGCGTCGCCAAGGCGGTATTGAAAGTGCCGATTTGATGGAAAGCGCACGCCGCGCCATGCGTGCTGCCTATAACCGAGAAATGGATGAGTTGGATGCACACCTGCCGTTCTTGGCCTCGGTTGGCTCGGTCAGCCCATATATAGGCTTGTTCGGCACGGTATGGGGCATCATGAATGCCTTCCGCGGTCTAGCCAATGTGGCGCAGGCAACCTTGGCACACGTAGCCCCGGGTATTGCCGAAGCCTTGATCGCCACGGCGATAGGTCTTTTCGCAGCGATTCCAGCGGTGATTGCCTACAACCGTTTTGCTTCTAATGTGGACAGGCTCGCGGTACGCTACGAATCGTTCATGGAAGAATTCACCAATATCCTGCAACGTAAGTCATAAGCCATGTCACGCCGCAAAGCTCGCCGCATGATGAACCAGATTAACGTCGTGCCTTATATAGACGTAATGCTGGTGTTGCTGGTCATATTCATGGTCACCGCACCTATGACCAACCCCGGTCTGGTCGAGTTACCGCAAGTCGGACAGGCGATGAAACAAGCAACAGCGCCCCTGGTCATCACGATCAAGGCTGACAAGAGTATAGAGCTGGAAGGTAAGAACCTGACTCGAGATCATTTACTCAAAGCGGTAAAAGACAGCATGCAACAACATCCCGACCAAGCCGTGGTCATCGCCGCCGATAAAAATGTGATCTACGACGAAGTGATGGGCGTGATGGATTTGCTCAAACAGAACGAAGTGGAAAAGGTCGGCTTGTTACTGAAACCGGCACAGTGATTATTATCAAATCATGGGCATGATACGCAACATCACTCCGCCACCAGAGGTTAAGCCAGAACCGCCTCCACCACCCCCAGAAATCAAGCCAGAAGTGAAACCGGAAATTAAACCAGAACCTAAGCCGGAGCCACCTCCAGAGCCAAAAGCAGAAATTCAGGTCAAACCCAAGCCGCCGGAAGTGAAAAAACCTGACCCTGAGTTGAAGAAAAAAGAGGAAGAAAAAAAACGCAAGGCGGAACTGGAAAAACTGAAGAAAGCGATGCTGGAGGACGCGCCGCCAGAGCATGAGCCCTTGCCACAGGAAACCAAGACTGAACCTAATCCTGCCGAAGCCAAGCGTGCCGCAGATCTGCTGGCAGCGGCGGGACAACCTTCAGCCAATGCCGACGAAATCAACAAATACAAGGCCAGAATCATCGCCGCCATTCAACGTAAGGTGAATAAACAGTTGTGCGGAACAGGTAAGCCGGAGCTGGTGTTTGCTATCAGTTTGATGCCAACTGGCCAGCTTAACGGTGAGCCACGCTTGAAGGCATCCAGCGGCATGCCAGCCTGCGACCAAGCCGTGGAGACCGCCATTCGGGCAGCGGCAGCGCAGTCATTACCTATGCCGCCACAGGAACTTTTTAGCCAATTCCGTGACCTTAATCTCAAGTTTAAACCTAATGAATAGCCTTATTTTCGATTTATAATCAAACCATGCTAAAAATTCTTTTACTGCTAAGCCTGTTGTTACCTGTTGGCGCAAACGCTGCGCTGGATATTGAAATTATTGGTGGCGCGGCACAGCAAATCCCTATTGCCGTTTTGCCGTTTAATCACCCTTTAAAAAGGGACGATTTGTCGCAGGTCATATCCGCCGATTTATACCGTAGCGGCCTGTTTCGCCTAATAGAAACGGGCGGAGTGGCAACATTGCCGCGTGAATTGGCAGAGGTGAAATACCCTGAATGGACAGCCTTGCAAGCGCAAGGATTGGTGATCGGCAAGGTGGAACCTAGTGCAGGTGGACGCTTGAAAGTGTCGTTCCGTTTGCTGGACGTGTTGAAACAAAACCAAATGGCGGCGTTTGAGTACGACATCACGCCGGGGCAGTTGCGGCAGACCGCGCACAAAATCGCCGACGTGATCTACCAGAAATTTACCGGTGAACCGGGTGTGTTTGCTACACGCATTAGTTACGTACTGAAAAATGGCCCGCGATATACATTGGTAGTAGCCGATGCCGACGGTTATGGGCCACAACCGGTTTTATCGAGTACCGAACCCATTATTTCGCCCACATGGGCTCCGGACGGCACAAAATTAGCCTATGTGTCTTTCGAGAAGAAAAAACCCATCATTTATGTACAATCGCTGACATCGGGCCAGCGCACGGTGTTGGCGAATTACAAGGGAAACAACAGCGCACCGGCTTGGTCGCCAGATAGCCAGCGGCTCGCCATCGTGCTGACACAAGGTGCCAATTCGCAAATCTCTATCATCAACGCCGACGGCACAGGCTTACAAAAGCTGTCTCGCAGCCAAACTATAGATACCGAGCCGCAATGGTCGCCAGACGGCAAATGGATATACTTTAGCTCTGACCGCGGCGGTAGCCCGCAGATTTATCGCATGTCACCACTGGGCGGCGAGCCGCAACGGGTGACATTTGACGGTAGTTATAATGTAAGCCCGCGCCTGTCCCCAGATGGCAAACAGCTTGCGTTCATTCGCCGTGATGGAGGAAAATTCCAGATAGCAATGCAGGATTTAGCCAACCATCAAGTGCAAGTGTTGAGCGATTCGGCAAATGACGAGTCACCCAGTTTTGCGCCGAACGGTCGGTTAATTATTTACGCTACCAAGGTGAATGGCAAAGGTGTATTGTCCGTAGTGTCATCGGACGGAAAAGTAAGGCAACGTTTGAGTGAAGGTGGCGACGTGCGAGAACCCGCTTGGGGACCAGCGGTGAATTAACGGATTACTAGAAAATTATTTGCAACAACCAAAAGGAGAAGAAAGATGAGTAAGCAATTATGGGTAAGTGCTTTATTAGCGATGTTGTTGGCGGCTTGTGCGAGCAAGCCTATTGAAGAACCTAAAGCTCCAGTGGCAGAAGCAAGCCCTGCGGCGAGTCAACCAGCAGAGCCTATGATGGATAAATCGGCTGACACTTCTGTCGCTAGCGATGCAGACATGAGCGGGAAAGCCATGCTGGATCCACGTAAAGATCCTAACAATATCCTATACACCCGTAGCGTTTTCTTTGACTTCAACAAAGACGAAGTCAAAGCTGAATATCGCCCATTGGTCGAAGCCCATGCTAAATACTTGGT
>JAIOOY010000024.1 GCA_021414145.1 Methylophilales bacterium
AGAGGTGATAGGCCGCATGACCTATCGCACAGTGAATTGCGATAATGGCCGTTATTGGGTGACCGAAGATTGGTTGAGCGTAAAAAATAGCGTTGACCCAATATTGTTGCCTACCAACAGTGGCGCACAGGAATGGCAAAAAGCCCCGCCTAGCAGCGAAGCTGAGATGGCTGTGGATGCGCTGTGCTATGAGACCAAGTCTTTGTTCGGCGTGGCGTGGGATACGGTGAAAGAGGCGTATCACAGCCCGAAAGCGAGAATTGAAGATATTAGCCCAACCGAGATGTCGAGTTTGGGCATGGTTCCAGGCCCGAACGATACGCTATTCAAGGCATGGGTGGGAGTGACTTCGATAGATTCCAGAAAAGCCGAGCAAAGCGCTAATCACGTACTCATCACTAAAGAGTACATCCATTTCATTAGCTGGGATAAAGAGGCCGAGCGCTTCAAAAAAGATACCAACTTGCCGATTGCACATATCACTGGCGTGGCTTTGGTTCGCGGTGGTAACTATGAGCAGCTCAAGCAGATTCAGCTCATCACGCCAACCGGGAAAACCGTGATCAGCTTCTCTACGGGTGAGGATCAATTGGCCGAGAATGTCTATGCGGCCTTACTGAAAGCGGGCTTGAAAGAGTTCACTACATCCAAGTTTGTGCATGGTTATCGGGTGACCAAGCCCCAGTAATCAAGCGAGTTTTGCGGGTCGGCCTACTTTGCCTTGGCTGACCCGTCTATCCAGTAGGCCAGCGATTTTTTCCTTAAAGTCCACATTGCCCAGCGCATAGTTGCCATTCGTAGCCGTGCGGATTTCATGCAATGTAGCGCTGCTGATTTCGTTCTCAAACAGCGCGTTGTAAGCAGCTAAGCGTTCTTCCGATGTTTTTCCCAGACGTAAATACTCCTCGTTCGGCGTGATGATGTCGCTGGGCTCACCGCCGCCATTGGCATGGAAGCTGGACCAGAGATAATCTTTTGGATTCTTCACCATTCCTGCTCGAACAGGATTCATCTCAATGTAGCGATAGCAAGCCAGCACATAGTTTTCTGTTTGCGTGAGGCAGGAGCGAAAGCGTCCTTCCCAAAGAGTTCCGGAGCGGTTATAGCTGCGGTTCACGTACTGCACATAGCGCTGCCCTAGATTTTTCATCAGTAGCGCTGCGCTGTCTGGATTTTTTGGGGTGAGGAGCAGATGCACGTGATTGGTCATCAGCACATAGGCGTGGATAGCACATTCAAACTTGGGAGCGAGGGTAGTGAGTTCGCTGAGATAGCGTTGATAGTCTTCATCGGCAAAGAAGCAATCGCCGCGGTTGTTGCCACGTTGAATGATATGCCAAGGGACGTTGTGTAAGCTGAGGCGAGCGCGACGCGGCATAACTGGCTCCTAAATAGTGGTCTGTCCCCTTAATAATACAACAAAAAAGCGCTTGGGGTTGAACCCAAGCGCTTTTGATTCACTTCAGCGTTTAATTAACCGCCGAATAGCTTCTTCAGCCAGCCGAACAGACCACCACCTGAGCTACCATGAGCCAGACCGGTGATTTCAGCAGCAGCAGCAGCAGGGTCAGCAGCACCGTAGATGGCAGCACCAGCTACAACAATGCTTGCGCCAGCATCAACTACTTGCTTCACAGTTCCAGCTTTGATACCACCAGCAACTGAGATTTCAACGCCAGTGTTTAGGGCAGCGATAGCAGCCAAGTCTACGAATGGGGTGCCGCCAGCAGCTTGCGCATCCAGACCAGTGTGTACGCCGATGATGTGCGCGCCCAGCTTGACGCACTCTTTGGTGCGAGCAGCTTTGTCGATCACGTTGATCAGGTCAACTTGAGCCTTTTTACCGTACTTGTTGGCAACGTCGATTACGCCTTTGATGGTGCCCAGATCAGCGGTACCGAGTACGGTGCAGATGTCAGCGCCAGCTTTGTAGAAAGGCTCAGCTTCGTAGAAGCCAGCGTCCATGGTCTTCAGGTCAACCAGTATCTTGTTATTTGGGAATTTAGCCTTCAGGGTTTCCAGCAACTTGATACCATTGTGCTTGATGCAAGGGGTACCAATTTCGAGAATGTCCACGTGAGGGGCTACTTTGGTAGCCAATGCTACGGTACCGTCAAAATCCAGTGAATCTAATGCCCTTTGGGTCATTGCCACGATATATCCTCCAAATTTGGGTGTTGCTCTAAGGGTTTATGAAAAGCGTTTGTGAAAAATTACCATCTTAATTACGCGGCTAATAATACCTTTTTTCTGGATTTTAGGCATTATTTTTACGCCATTGCTCCTGCTTCAACTGCAGGGCTGTGATAGCCCAAATCGACAGGCGCTGCACCGCCCTTACTTACGCGTACCGCACAGTATTTCACTTCGGCAATCTTGGCGTAGGGGTCTAGTGCTTGGTTAGTGAGTTTATTGGCTGCCGCTTCGTAGTAGCAGAATGCCATGAACACGCTACCACGTGGCATACCGTCATCGGCACGGGCGTACAGCGTGACTTTGCCTCGGCGCGATTCTACTGTCAGCACATCGTCTGGAACTGCGCCAATAGCGTCTAAGTCCAGCGGGTGCATACTCACCGTAGGTGCAGGCTCGATGGCATCTAATACGTTGGTGCGACGCGTCATGCTGCCGGTGTGCCAATGCTCCAGCTGGCGGCCAGTAATCAGTACCAGAGGATACTCAGCATCTGGGCGTTCATCGGCGGGAATAATATCGGCGGGAACAAATTTCCCACGGCCATTCGGGCGAGGGAAGTCATTTTCAAAGATAACTTCTTGACCAGGGTCGCCTTCTTGCTCGCAAGGGTAGGTCACTGCGCTGTCACGCTCCAAACGCTCCCATGTAATGCCGGCGATGCTGTCCATGGCTTTGCGCATTTCGTTAAATACGTCTTTAGCACTACTGTAGTTCCAGTTCAAACCTAAGCGCTTGGCGATTTCCTGAATAATCCACAAGTCTTGACGTGCCTCGCCTGGAGGCTCTACGGCTTGGCGACCAAGTTGCACGATGCGGTCAGTGTTGGTGAAGGTGCCAGTTTTTTCGGAGTAGGAAGAAGCAGGCAAAACTACGTCGGCCAGAAATGCTGTTTCGGTCATGAACAGGTCTTGTACGATGAGATGCTCAAGATTTGCCAGACCGGCGCGCGAATGGTTGCTGTTGGGATCGGACATGGCGGGGTTTTCTCCCTCCACATACATACCCTTGATCTTGCCGTCATAAGCGGCATCCATGATTTCCACCACGGTTAAACCGGGTTTGCTATCCAGTTTGGTATTCCACAGATTTTCAAATCTTGCATGTGCCTCAGGATTATCCACGCGCAAATAATCTGGGAAGCACATAGGAATCAAACCTACATCGGAGGCTCCTTGCACGTTGTTTTGTCCACGTAATGGGTGCAGCCCTGTACCGCGGCGGCCAATCTGGCCTGTGGCCATCGATAAG
Organism: Methylophilales bacterium; assembly: GCA_021414145.1. Lineage (GTDB taxonomy): Bacteria > Pseudomonadota > Gammaproteobacteria > Burkholderiales > Methylophilaceae > CAILHX01. The sequence continues at coordinate 3,445 of JAIOOY010000024.1, forward strand.
GCAATCAAACAACGCGAGTTGTCGGTGCCATGCACGTGTTGCGAAATGCCCATACCCCATAAAATCATCGAACCTTTAGAGGTGGCGTATAGCCGAGCTACTTCACGTAAGGTTTTAGCATCAATGCCACAGATAGGAGCCATGGCTTCTGGCGTGTAGCCCTTGATGTTCTCTTTCAGCGCTTCATAATTCTCTGTGCGGTTTTTGACGAATTCTTCATCTACCAAACCTTCGGTGACGATGACATTTAACAGGGCATTGAGCATGGCAACATCAGTGTCAGGTTTAAATGGCAGGTAATAGGCGGCATGACGTGCCAAATCAGTACGGCGTGGATCCATCAAAATTAGTTTGGTAGTGCCTTTTTTTACCGCGTTCTTGATAAAGGTGGCAGCTACTGGATGGTTCACGACTGGATTCGAACCAATGACGATGACCACTTCGGCGTACTGCACGTCTGAAACCGGGTTGGAAACGGCACCAGAGCCCACGCCTTCCAGTAGCGCCACCACTGAGGAGGCGTGACACAGGCGTGTGCAGTGGTCTATGTTATTGGTGCCAAAACCAGTACGGATAAGCTTTTGGAACAAATAGGCTTCTTCGTTGCTACCCTTGGCCGAGCCAAAGCCTGCCAGCGCGTATTTACCATCGCGCTCAAGGATTTTCTTCAGGCCGTTGGCGGCGAAATCCAAGGCTTCATCCCATGATGCCTCACGAAATAGCTCGTAAGGATTGGCGGGGTCAGAATTTGCATTGATATCTTTTTTCATCCCTGGTTTGCGGATGAGTGGCTTGGTCAAGCGATGTTGGTGGTTGGGGTAATCAAAACCATAGCGGCCTTTTACGCACAAACGCCCATGATTGGCAGGGCCGTCACGACCGGTAACCTTGATAATCTTGTTATCTTTGACGTGATAAGTGAGTTGGCAGCCCACACCGCAAAATGGGCAGCCGGAATCGACGGTTTTATCTGCCACGACCACGTCCGAGCCGTTGCCGGGAGACAGTGCGCCGGTGGGGCATGCCTGCACGCACTCGCCACAAGTGACGCAAGTGCTATCGCCCATAGGATCGCCTTGATCGAACACAATTTCAGAATGACTGCCACGGAAAGCGTAGCCGATTACGTCATTAACTTCGGTCTCGCGACACGCGCGTACGCAGCGAGTGCACTGGATGCAGGCATCAAGGTTGACGGCAATGGCTGGATTGGAAAGGTCTGCATCGGGCGATAAACGGGGTGCAAAGCGAGGGTTTTTCACATCCATCTTCTTCGCCCACTGGGTGAGTTCATTGTCTAGCGTGTATTGCTTTTCCGGCATATCGGAAAGCAGTAACTCCAGCACCATTTTTTGCGCTTTCACTGCGCGTTCGTTATTGGAATGCACTTCCATATCAGGCGCAGGTGCGCGGCAGCAGGATGGAGCCAGTACGCGTTCACCCTTGATTTCCACCATACAAGCACGGCAATTACCATCTGGGCGTAAACTTTCGCTGTAACATAGATGGGGAATCTCCACGCCATGACGCTTGGCGGTCTGGATGATGGTTTCACCCTCGACGGCGGTGACGTTTTCACCGTTGAGCAGGAAGTTAATGGTATTGGCGGGTGCATTCATGAGGAGTAATCCTACTTTAGTTCGTCGGCAAAGTATTTAATCACACAGTTCAGCGGATTTGGCGCTGCTTGCCCTAGGCCACAAATAGAAGCATCCATCATGGCAACAGAAAGCTCATCCAGCAGTGGTTTATCCCAAGTCTTTTGTTCCATGAGCTTCACTGCTTTTGCTGTTCCTACGCGACAAGGTGTGCATTGGCCGCAGGATTCATCTTCAAAAAACCTCATGGCGTTAAGCGCAAGATCCTTGGCTTTGTCCTGTTTAGAGAACACTACTACGGCAGCTGAGCCGATGAAACAACCATACTGATTCAGCGTATCAAAATCCATCGGTACATTTCCTAGGCTCGCAGGCAGAATCCCGCCCGATGCTCCACCTGGGAAATAACCATAAAATTCGTGCCCGGCCTGCATGCCACCGCAATACTCATCTATCAATTCGCGCATGGAAATCCCAGCCGGGGCTAGATGCACACCGGGCTTATTGACGCGACCAGAAATCGAGAATGAACGTAACCCTTTACGCTCGCGGCGACCATGTGCCGTAAACCATTCGGCGCCTTTCTCCACGATATCACGTACCCAGTACACAGATTCCATATTGTGTTCCAGGGTAGGTCTGCCAAATAAACCGACTTGCGCCACGAATGGAGGTCGCAGGCGCGGCATACCGCGCTTACCTTCGATAGATTCGATCATGGCCGATTCTTCGCCGCAGATGTAAGCGCCGGCACCGCGACGCAAATGCATTTCCGGCAAGGCGGCGGGGCGGTTTTTTTGTAGATTAAAAATTTCTTTAGCCAATATCTTGCGACAACCCGCGTATTCGTCACGCAGATAGATCCAGATTTTGGAGATGCCCACCGCCCAAGCGGCGATCAACATACCTTCCAGGAAACGATGAGGATCAAGTTCCAAATAATGCCGGTCTTTAAATGTACCCGGTTCACCTTCGTCTATATTCACTGCCATCAAGCGCGGTGCGGGTTGACTGCTGACAATGCGCCATTTGCGACCGACTGGAAAGCCCGCACCACCAAGCCCACGCAAGCCGGAATTTTCCATGATCTTGATGATATCCTCGGCGGTGCGCTTGCCGGACATGCACTCTTGGTAGAGTTGGTAGCCTCCACTCGCTTTATATTTCTCGTAGCTGATGTAATCGGTAACTTCAGCTTCAATGGCTTTTGCCGAGACTGCTTTTTTCACGCTTTCTGTGGTGGCGCGGTCAATCGCATTTTGCCCAACCACGGCTACCGGTGCACGATCGCAGCGACCCACACATGGTACGGGCTGTACGCGTACTCCATCGCCCAAACCTTTTTTCAGCGCATCTATCAAGCCATGAGCACCCTCCATTTCACAGGTTAAGGAGTCACACACGCGCACCGTCATAGAGGGGGGCGGTGTTTGGTTTTCTTTAATGACATCGAAGTGATGATAGAAGGTGGCGACTTCATAGACTTCGGTTTGCGAGAGTTTCATTTCCGCAGCCAGTGCAGTGATGTGCTTGGCAGAGATGTGGCCGGAGTGATCCTGAATCTTGTGCAGGTGTTCGATTAGTAGGTCAGCAGCACGTGATTCATCATTGAGCAGCGCAAGAATTTCTGTTTTTGCGGCAGGGTCAACCACGCGACCTTTGGGTTTGCCGCGCTTTTTCTTTAGCTTGTCTAAATTGATTGCTTGTAGCTGTTTAATTTCTTGCTCTGGCACTATTACTCTCCAAACACTAAAAATTCGCCTTTGCCATCCACAGCAATATCCCCTGCTAAGCGACGTACACGGTTGTTTTCAAGCTGTGCGAATTTACTTGGTAGATTGCGCATAGACTTAAACATTAGTTTTAGAAATGGCAGGGTGTGGCTGCCACAGTCCTGTATTGTAGGGCTTAATGCGGGGGAGTTAAACAGCAATAGCGTCCCGCGTCGCATCCCAAAACCCAAATAGGCATCTGTTTTGCCCATCACACCTATCGTTCCTGCCAACATGCGCGAGGCGCAATAACTGCCTGCATTACCCTCAATCAATATCATCCCGCGTCGCATCTGGTCGCCTACGCGATCTCCTGCATTACCCGTGACCAGTACAGTGCCGCCGCGAATCCCTTTGCGGTCGCCTGGTAATGCTCCGCCCAAAAAGTCACCTGCGTTACCGTGGATATGTAGCAACCCCCCCGTCATTTCGCAGGCGGCAAAGGCAGCGGCGTTGCCGTGCAAGTTGAGTGTGCCGGATTTCATTTGCAAGCCTAAATAAGCACCTGCGTTGCCGTGGATGGTGATGATGCCACGTTCCAGTTTTGCTCCTAGGTAATTTAGTTTTTCACTGCTGTGGATGACGACGTCCTTGGCATCGCTGCCCGTGATATCGAACAGGGTGTCCGCACGGAGTTTTTGATTACCGCATTGCAGCAGCATGGCTTGAATCTCAGTCAGCGTCTTATCTGCCAGTAAATTCGGCGTGATAGGTGACATGTCCACACTTTGTTTGGGATTTGTTTTGAGGGTGAAAGTCAGCGCGCTCATGATGCTATCTCACTCATGATGTCGCGTAAATGGAACTGGAACTGCCCCAGTTTGCCGCCGTAATTACCTGCTGAAATACGTTTGATACCGTTGGCAGCACCTAGCTCGCATGCCGCTGCAACCCCCACACGGGTGGCTTTGCGGATGTCTTGTTCGGTGAGTCCGTCTATCACGATTTCCATCACGGATTCGATTTCTGGTGAAAGCTCGGTGTTGGTGATGCCTTTGAGCGTAGGGCAGAAAGCATCGTTGGTGGAAGCGAACATGGTCTTGTATTTTGAGCCGACTTTAGAGCCCGAGCGCACCACGCCGCCAGGGAAGGGCATGATGACATTGGGGATTTTTTTCATGGCTTCAATCGCGTTCTCGGCTGCGGCTAAGGCTTGCGGTTGCGATGTTGCCAGAATCAAGAAATTGCCGCCGCCTATAGCGCGCACCATGCCCGTAGTTTCTTCGGTTAAAAATTCGCCGTCCATCACCGGCACGCGCCAATAGCGCTTACCACCGAATAGCTTGGAGATTTGAAAGCCATCACCAAAGAAGCGTAAATGTTTGCCCAGATTGATGCGCGTGACGCTCTCTTTATCACCCTCGATTCCAGAAAATGCGGCTGCGGTGGGGCAGGTCAGGATGCATTGCCCCATACGGGTTTCAAGCTGTTTCATCAACACAGCGCTACCCATCGCAAACATCAGAATCGATACACCAGGTCTGGCATCTGGAGTTTCATCGGGGGTAAGTTCGCGCTCTATACCCGCTTCCACCCCGCAACCAATCACCGAGGTGGCAAAACCTGTCATTGCGTTTGCCGCGTGGTACGCCCATTTCAGGTTCTGTGCGGTGATGATGACCCGCGTGCCGCGCATGTTGAAGGCTTCGGCAAAGGTGTCATCTATGTGTACGCCGTTAATGTTCATACCGCTTTCTCCCGCCGGCCTTTGCATTCGTGTACCTGCACCCGACCTCTTCCATCATCAGCAATATGTTGGTCTGTGACTTTGACGTGTTCCATATTCACCGTGTGGTAAGCGTCAAAATACTTTTTGATTTCCCTTTCAATGCCCCGATCAAACTCCGGCTTGACCGTATGGGTGGTGCCCCAAGTCACCTTGACTACGCTACCGTCTTTGACCACCAGTTCGCCGTCCTTGAACACGTAATCTGGCTTGGCGAACATGGCTTCGCGGTCAGGCTGGTCTGTGTACACCGTAATGTCGGCACCCGCGCCCGCGCCCAAATGGCCGCGGTCATGCAAGCCGACGAGTTTGGCGGCTCCGGCACGGGTCATGATGGCAATCTCATAAAGCGAATATTCGCGGTCTATTGAAGCCAGCGTACTCATGGCTTGCGCATCCGGGCTGATGCGCGACAGCATTTCATTTCGGAAGGTCTTATCCATCAGTAGCTTGATCAAATGCGGATAGCTGGTGAAAGGCGCGCCGTTGGGGTGGTCAGTGGTTAGGAAGATACGCCATGGGTCATCCACCAACAGGAATATCTCTAGGCCTATCGCCCATTGCAGAGCGTTGACGAAGTTCTGATCCTTGTACTTGAACGGAACCACGCCGCAGCCTGCGTCACATTCAATATCCATGCACACCCATTTGTGCGGACTACCGGCAGCATGGTTGCGGAACTGTGCCATGTTGTCGCCGGAAGCGGTGACAGTCTGCCCGAACAATATCTGGCCTACGTCAGCGGAGACGTTCTTGCGCTGGTTGATAGCTTCGGCAATGCGCGCTGCTCCGGAAGAAAACTTGCGGTCACCCTCAGTGCCATAGGAATGGAACTGGATATGCGTGAGGTGGATGGGATAGCCTTCCACGCCCGCCATTGTGTTGAGCGTGGTTTCCACATTGCCCGGCACACCTAGATTATTGCCATGCACATGCAGTGGATGCGGTACTCCTAGTTCATATACAGCACGGGACAGCGTGTTAAGTACTTCTCTCGGGGTGATCTGGTAGTGAGAATTCTTTTCGTCCAGATCCAACATGCGCTGGTTGAACTTGAAAGCACTGATGCCGCCCGCATTGACTACCTTGATGCCCATAGCTTGCGAGGCATGCATGGTCCAAGCCACATAGTCGTTAATCGCGTTCTGGTCTTTCTTAGCTGCGAGCATTCTTAACAAGAAGTCATCGCTACCCAGCATGACGTAGCCGCCTTTATCAATAATCGGCGTGTCACCCATTTCCAGATGCGCTTGGCGTGCATTGATGGGCAGCACTGCTGGCTCAAAGCCCGCGGTATAGCCCATCTCGGCATAACGATAACCAGTGGTTAGCGTAGAAGGGATCACATGGCCACAACCGGCGCGGCAGAGTTCGGTATGCGCCACAGGATCGCCTCGGTGGTCTTCGGGTAAAAGCATACGTGCGATATTGACCTTGCCGCCACCAATGTGGGTGTGCATATCAATAGCCCCCGCCATGACGACTTTGCCGTTCAGATTGTATTCCTGCGAGACAGGCTCGCCATCGCGAGGTCTATCCACGACACGCCCATCGCGGATGTAAATATCCCTGACCTGACCATCAATCTTGTTGGCCGGATCGTAAACCTTGCCACCTATGAGTTTGGTTAGCATGTAACAGCCTTTTCTATGGCGCTTATGACTACGCTCAGAGTTGGTAGCTCGCTTGCCCGTAACTGCTCCACCGGTAGCGACACCACGTTATCCATGCGGAACAAGATGCCGCTGTGGTCTATCCCTGGCGTGGCAATGGGGATGAACACCTCTGGTTCACGCTCAAAACTCATGGTGGAATGGCCTAGCACCACGGTAGGAATGTTGGTCGCAGGTGGCGTGCGCTCTGGGTTGAACGACGATACCCACAGCAGAAAATCGGCCTCGTCGTTGGCTAAAAGATAGTCAGTCGAGAAATGATAGGGGTCATGTTCAGGATAGGTTCTGGCATAAGAAGTACGTAAGGGGTAGCCGGAAATCCAGGTGCAGACTTGGTTGGCGCTCATATCGCCGTCACTGCCACCCAAGGGCAAGCCAGAGGAACGCGTGGTTTTGTTCAGAGTTTTCACCAGGTCGGCGATGTTTTGCACTGTTAATTCCGCGTGCGGGAAATTCAGTGCCGGAGGTGCCCAAGCCAGTACACTGTACTGAGCTTTAGATAAGCGCTCTGACAAGTTTTGCAAGTCGCTGATGGCGATACCGGCAACTTCTGTGGCGTGCAGTTTTTTGCCCGATACCAAAGCCCGTAACACCGAGACCACTTCTGGCAAGCGCGCAACATCGCACGGTAATGCCTGTGGCTTGCGGCCATCGGGGCTGGTGCCAGCGCTGATATCCAAGTCGCGACCGCCAAGATAAACAACTTCACGCTGGCTGGTGTCTTGTCCAAACATGGATTCTTTGTTCCACACCACGCGTTCAAAAAATCGTGGCAGGACACTGACCACGTCGGTACCAATAATGAGCAATAAATCCACGCGGTTTCTGACCTCAGTGAGCGTGGTGACTTGCCAGCCGGAGTTTTGGACTGTCTGGATGTTACGCATCAATCCGTTGGTGTTCATGTGATCCAGCACTGCGCCGGAATTGTCGGCCAAGCGCATGATGGAACGCATACCGTTGACATCGGTACCTAATCCGGCGAACAAAGGTTGCTTTGATGCACTTAATAACTTAGCGGCATGGGCAACGGCTTCATCTAGGCTGACAGGATTACCTTTAATTTTTGCGGAAGAGGGGAGCGCGGCGCGGCTGAAGAAGCTAATACTTCTTTGGCAGCCATTTTGGGTGACCGAGAGCTTGCCGGAATGATTACGTGCCAAATGGATATCGTCACACAGCAAGCCGCAGGCTGGGCAAGTTATGGATTGAAAAGTTGATGTGGATGTAATGTTGCTCATAACGCTAGGCCAAAATACATCTTGATATACTATCATGTCGCAATTCTATGAAGCAGCCTACTACCCTCACTCGATTGTCTACTATTCAAACTAATGCGCGTTTGCACATGGGTTTTATTGACCTGCACGGTGGTTTGGGGCGTCGTTTTGGCAGTATAGGCCTGTCTTTGGATAAACCGTTGACGGTGATTGCAACACGTCCGCAGGCTAATTTTAGCGCCGAAGGGCTGCAATCAGAGCGCGTGTTGGAATATGCCCATCAGTTCTCGGCCAGAGCTGGGCTCAAGGGTGGCGCGCATTTTGATATACAACAAACCATTCCTGAACATTCGGGCTTAGGTTCTGGTACTCAATTGGCTTTGGCGGTGGGCACCGCGCTGGCTAAGCTTTATCAATTGTCGATAAGCACACGCGAGATCGCGGGCTGGGTGGGGCGTGGTATGCGCTCCGGAGTGGGTGTTGGGGTTTTTGAGCACGGTGGTCTGGTGGTGGACGGTGGGCATGGTGCAAATACTGTGGTGCCACCAGTGCTGTCACGCATGGATTTCCCGGAGCATTGGCGCGTGCTGCTGGTATTGGACAATAACGCCAAAGGAGTTCACGGCGAAGCAGAGTTACAGGCTTTTGCCGAACTGCCAGAGTTTCCTGCTATACACGCCGCACACATCGCGCGGTTGTTGTTGATGCAAGCTTTGCCGGCATTGGCTGAGAAAAATTTAAGAGAATTTGGCAGTGCAATTAGTGAAATCCAGCAATTAGTGGGTGATTATTTTGCTCCGGCACAAGGCGGTGGACATTACACCAGTACTCTTGTGGGCGGTGCTATGCAATGGTTAGAAACCCAAGGGATTACCTGTTTGGGACAAAGTTCTTGGGGACCGACTGGGTTTGCGGTGGTGGAGAGCGAGCAACAGGCAGAGTCTCTGAGTGTGAGTTTACAGCAGCAGCAGCCAGAGCTTAAAACGCTTGTTTGTCGGGCAAATAATCATGGAGCGGTGCTACTTGGGTAGCAAGACCTTTAAGTTGTGTGTAATATTTGGGCTAAGTTGTTTTTGGGAATAAATTTTAGAAAATGGGTGAAATTATCATGGAAAGACCATACGTATTACACGTTATTACGCCGGACAGAAATGTCAGTCCGTTTGATGCCAATATGGCTTATGACGCTGGATATAACGCCATAGTGCCATATACCAATGTGGCGCTGGATGAAGTCAAAACTTTAGTACAGGATGCCATTTTCTCGCGCGGTCCGCGAGGTGTTTGGCGCACTGGTATCTTCATCAGTGGGCGCGATATCGATTTGGCGATGGAAATGCTAACTATTGCCAAGAAATCCATGATTCCTCCTTTTGAAGTTTCTGTGTTTGCAGATCCTTCCGGTGCCTTTACCACCAGTGCGGCGATGATGGCAATGGTGGAGGCGCAATTGAAAAAGGCGCATGGTAAAGATTTGAACGGATGCAAAGTCAGTATTTTTGGCGCAACTGGCCCAGTAGGCGGTTGCACTGCAGTGATTGCAGCCAAGTATGGTGCTGAGGTCGAGCTGGTGGCTCATCGCTCGCTAGACGATGTTAAGGCTAAAGCTGAATCGTATAACAAGCATTACGGCACTAAAATTGGTTACGTTGATGGATCGAGCGAAGGTCTCAAAAAGACTATCTTGCAAAAAACCGATGTGGCTTTGTGTACCGCTACCGCAGGGATTCGTGTGATTGAGTTGGCGCAGATGAAAGATTCGCCCACCTTGAAAATAGTAGTAGATACCAACGCCGTCCCGCCCACTGGCGCAGAAGGTGTAGGTGCTATGGCTAATGCCGAACCGATCGCTGGAACTAATGCGGTAGGATTCGGTGCTTTGGCAATTGGCAATAACAAATACCAGATACAAAACTTGCTGTTGAAAAAAATGCTGGAAGGCCAAACCCATGTATATCTGGATTTCCTCTCAGCATTTGAGGTGGCAAGAAAACACCTAGATTGATCGTCGTTATCGCCGTTTGCGCTCGGCCATATGTGATGGCTGCCGCGCAAGCAGGCTACCAGGTCGCCGCGATGGACGCATTTCACGATGCCGAAACGCGGCGATTTTGTATGTGGAGTGCCCTGCTGCGTTACGCTAATGGGGGATTTGACGCGGGTGATGTGTGGCAAAAGTTGTCGTCCCTAGAAGGTGTCACCGGAGTGATGTACGGCAGTGGTTTTGAAAACCAGCCTGAGTTGCTGGAGAAAATCGCAGCACATTATCCCTTGCTGGGGAATGATGCTGGCATCATAGCCAAAACAAAACACCCCCTAGAATTTTTTACGCTGCTTGATCAACTCAATATCTCCCATCCTCCCGTGCAATACACACCGCCAGCCGATGGTGACTGGCTCATTAAGAGTGCTGGAGGTTCCGGGGGCACGCACATCCGTGAATCGGGGCAGGCGCAAGATGACGATTATTTTCAACGCAAAGTTGAAGGCATACCGGTTTCAGTATTGTTTTTGGCGGACGGCAGCCAAGCCAGAATTGTTGGTTTTAACGAACAATGGTGCGCGCCAACACACGCCGTGCCATACCGCTATGGTGGTGCGGTCAGTCAAGCGAACTTGCCCGAACGCACAAAAACTCAGATGGCGGATGCTGCGCAACAGCTGACTGCTCACTTTGCGTTGCGCGGCTTGAACAGCCTGGATTGCATACTGGCAAGAGATGAAGTTTTGGTGCTGGAAATCAACCCGCGCCTCACTGCAACTTTTGATTTATATGACCAGCTATTTGAGCATCACCTACAAGCCTGCAAGGGCATGTTGATGCCCTTATGCGCCGCTACCAAGGCTAAAGCGCACGTCATCGTGTATGCCCCCCACCATATTTACATTCCCGAAAGCTTTATCTGGCCTGATTGGGTAGTAGACACGCCGCTGGATGCTGTATTCAAGAATCAACCGTTGTGTACCGTGCTGGCGAGTGCTGCTGATGCTTTTTCCGCAAAAAACCTAGTCTTTGCCAGAGCCAGCCAACTTGAGGCACAATTGGCTTCTTTCTACTCGCTGGACGACCCATCATGAGCCACACTCCACTCGATACCACCCTCTGGCCTAGCGTCAATGCGCTTGCTGTACCGATTGTGCAGTCCATGAAAGACAACGCCAAGGCATTGCGTATAGGCGTTGAGCGTTTGGCATCGGGTGCCACCGTGATTGACGCAGGCATCAAGGTCGCGGGAGGCTTGGAAGTGGGAAGGCAGGTGGCTGAGATTTGTATGGGGGGTCTGGGCACGGTACGCTTGCAGCACACGCCATCGCGTCGCTGGCCGTTTGAGATTTGTGTGCATAGCAACAACCCGGTATTGGCTTGCTTGGGGAGCCAATACGCCGGGTGGAGCTTGAATCACGGTGATTTTTTCGCGCTTGGTTCTGGTCCCGGACGTGCTATTGCCGTAAAAGAGGAGCTGTACAAAGAACTCGGCTATAAAGACCAGTGTGATAGCGCGGTATTGGTGCTGGAAGTGGACAAAATCCCACCAGTGGAAGTGGTGGAAAAAGTTGCGCGAGATACTGGGTTGGCGGCTGAGAAACTCACTTTCATTCTAACCCCCACTCGTTCATTGGCCGGTTCTTTTCAAGTCGTGGCGAGAGTGCTGGAAGTGGCGATGCACAAAGTTCACGCCTTGCAGTTCGACCTCAATCACATCGTGGATGGCGTTGCCGCGGCGCCTTTTGCGCCACCTGCCAAAGATTTTGTCACCGGCATGGGACGCACCAACGACGCTATTCTCTATGGCGGGCAAGTGCATTTGTTCGTCAAAGGCAGCGACGAAGATGCCAAGAACTTGGCCGAAAAACTGCCAGCCGGAACGTCACCCGACTACGGTAAGCCGTTTGCCGAAATTTTCAAGGCAGTAAAGTACGATTTCTACAAAATAGACCCCATGTTGTTCGCGCCAGCGCAGGTCATCGTGACCAATATGGATAGCGGGAATACCTTCCGCGCAGGCAAGATAGACGAGAATTTGCTGGACATCTCTTTTGGCGGTTAAAGATCTGCGTGTTCCCGTATTTACAGACGACCCAGGCTGGCATGGCAAACGCTTGGAGCATGCTTTTGCAGAACGTGGTTATGAGGCCATTTTCATCTCCCTCAAAGACTGTCACTTTGACCTAAACCAGGGTCAAGCAGGCGTGGTCATTCCCGGTTTTACGCAACTCCCTCAAGTCGTGTTTGTGCGCGGTGTTCCCGGTGGTACAGTGCAACAAGTCATTGCGCGGTTAGATATTCTGCATGCGCTCAAATTGCTGGGCATTAAGGTCTATAACGATGGTCGCGCAATAGAGCGTACGGTGGACAAGGCCATGACCAGCTTTATTCTGCATCGAAATAGCATTCCCACGCCCGCCACTTGGGTGTGCGAATCACGCCAGCAGGCGCAATCTATCTTGCAACGCGAAGGAAAGCTCGTCATCAAGCCATTGTTTGGTTCGCAGGGCTTGGGGGTGCGGATGGTTGAGAGCGACAAGCCTTTCCCTGTGCCGATGGAACAGCATGTGGAAGGGGTATATTACCTGCAATCATTTGTGGACAGCGGAGATGCGAATTCGCACGATTACCGCGTGTTCATTATCTGTAACCAAGTGATAGCAGTGATGCGGCGCAGTGGTGCGAGTTGGGTGAATAATGTGGCACTAGGCGGGCGCTGCGAGTTGGCGTATGACGATGAGATTGCAGCTATAGCGCTACGTGCTGCCGAGGTGATGGAGATCAATTATTGTGGTGTAGATGTTATCCGCGATGTGGTAGGGGGCTGTTACGTGTTGGAAGTGAATAGCATTCCGGCGTGGAAAGGTTTGCAGTCTGTGGTTGACGTGGATATTGCGCAGTTGCTGGTGGATGATTTTTTGAGTGAATAAAATCTCCCAGGCTTTTGAGACTGCTTGCATGGCCGAATTGCAGGCCATCAAACCCGGCAATGTACACGCTTTTTCCGACGGGCACGGCATGGTGCTGGCAGATTTTGCAGCCAGCGCCAAGGCTGCTACCGAGGTTATTGCCTTGCCGGATTTGAGTGTAGGTCAGCGCATCAGGCAGGCGATTGATGCGACTTGGGTGGCAGTGGATTGCAATACCAATTTGGGCATTGTGTTGCTGGCGGCACCTTTGATAGAAGCCGCAGTGAAGGAAAAACCGTTAGCCGATGTGTTGGCAGATTTGACGCAAGATGACGCGGCTGAGGCGTTTGCGGCGATAGTTAAAGCCAGCCCTGCAGGATTGGGTGATAGCGCACTGTATGACGTAAAAACCATCCCGCAATGTACGCTGCTGCAAGCCATGCGTGAAGCCGCACCACGCGACAAAATCGCTTATCAATACGCCAATCATTATGCTGATGTACTGGAATTCGGTGTTCCTTTGTATCGTCAGGCTTTAAGCCGCTGGCAAAATTCAGCATGGGCAATTACGGCGGTGTATTTGGGGTTTTTGGCAAAATTTCCGGATTCACACGTGGTGCGTAAATATGGTTTGTCTGTGGCTGAAGGTGTGCAAAAACAAGCCGAAACACATTGTGAGGCCTTGCTCGGTCGCGATAACCCAAAAACTTATTTGGGCGAATTGTTACGCTTTGATCAAGCTTTAAAAAATCAACACATTAACCCCGGAACTAGCGCTGACTTGACTGTGGCTACCTTGTTGGTTGAGTGGCTTAAGCTACCGTAATTTTTTACTTGACGCGCCCGCCAGATTACTCTTTAATCAAGCCATAAAAAGCAGGGTGATTGCCAATTAGAACTAACCATAATTTGGAGGTGGAGAATGGCTCAAGAACGAAGAGGTGGGGCAAAGAAGCAAAACGTGTATGGTGGTATGACTAATGCGTCAAAGCAGCGCCATGTCAAGGCTG
>JAIOOY010000012.1 GCA_021414145.1 Methylophilales bacterium
CCAGTATGGAGCAAGGTACAGTCATGGTAAGCCAAGGTGTGCATAAGGCTGAGCGTGCTGGGAACTCGATGGTAGAGATCAAGCAAGGTACGGTACAAGTAGTGACCATGGCCGGAGAAATTACCCATGCGTTGAAAGAGCAAAAATCCGCAGTGAACTCTGTGGTCGGTGAAGTGGACACCATCTCTCGAATGGCACACGAGAACGCTGAGTTCGTGGCTGATTTGACGCGTACTTCATCCAAGTTGAACGAGCTGGCCGATTCTCTCAGCAGCACGATCAGCTACTTTAAGACTTAAAGCTAAACAGCAGTTAATATGGCTGCGCCTATGATGCCGGCTTGATCCCCTGCACGACTGATGTTGACTTGTGTCTTGCCGCGTAAGGCGGGGATTAGATCAGCTTCCAATCTGGTTGCAAAAGCGGGTTGCAATAATTCCCAGCTTAGACTAAGTCCGCCGCCAATGACAACCTCTGTCACGTCTACCACCTTCAAGATATGCGCCAAGCCCTGCGCCAAGGCTTCCCCTGCCTGAGCGTAAGCTTGCAAGGCTTGACTGTCGCCCTGATTGGCCAAAGCCGCTATCGCCACCGTATCTAGTGCCTTACCGCTGAGCTCCTCGTAGTTCAACACTACCCCGCTTGCCGAGGCATATTGCTCCATGCAGCCACGGTTACCACAACCACACGGTCTGCCGTTCGGGACTATAGTTAAATGCCCCACCTCCATAGACACGCCGTTCATGCCACCGTAGGGTTTGCCATTTAGCACCAAACCACCGCCCACGCCTGTACCTAGTCCCAAGTAAATTAAGCTATCATCTTTTCCAGCCAAGACAAATTCGCCATAAGCTGCAGCAAGGGCATCATTTTCCAGTACTACCGGCAAGTTGAGCAGTTTGGATAGAGGCGCTGCAATATCAGCATTGAGTAAGCCGGGCAAATTAGGCGACTGTGTGACTTGCTGCGTGGTGGGATTAATGAATCCTGGAAAGCCTATGCCTATGGCACTGACTGTAGGATATAGCCTGATTGCCTCACGCATAGCCTCTGCAAGGCTGGCATGAATGGCGCTCAACGCGTCTGCGGGTTGCAGGCGTTGACATAAACCGGAGAAATCGGCGTGGTAACGCTGCTCCCAAATCACCGACTTGTTATCAACCACACCCACACGTAGATTGGTACCACCTACATCTACGCCTATGAGCACTTAATTCACCTCTAGGCTAATGTTGATCAAGCCCTTGGTTCTGCGTAAATCCCAAGACAATACCATGGTCACGGCCTGCATAATCTTTTCAAAACCCGCTTCGGATTGGGACACGCTGAAGTGTGGCACGGCATCAAATTTGGCTTCTTGGTCGCTGGAAAGTCTGACAATGCCGCCCAGCACTTCATCTTCTAGTAAAATCTCGCTGAATTTTTCTACATTCAAGGGCTGGCCGAATCCCCCTGGAACATGCCCACCTACCCTGAAACGTCCCGCAGGCCCATCACAGCTAGGCATGGCGAGGTTGATTTCCACACTGAAAATGCCGCTGGTTAAAGGATCAAAGTGATACTCCACATTGAGTTTTTTGCCAACCAACTCGATTTTTTTCACCACAGTGTAACCATCAAACACCCCTGCAAAAGCCAAAGTGGGAGCCTTGCCCTTACCTTCTGCTGCCTGATAACTTACGGTATGTAGTGGATCGCCTATTTTAGGTTGCCAGGAGTCGTGGAAAAGAGTTTTGGCGTGAATATCGGTCGCCAAGTCCTCTGTGGAAATCTTGTGCTTGGACACCATGCGCTCATGTGGATTGGCGATACCCTCACCTTCGTGTCCGTGTTCCTGTGCGGCATTCACCTTGCGATGATAGTGTTCGGTTTGGCGAGACAAAGTATCGCCAAAATTGTGGCGCAACTTGTAGCTATCAAACTCGGTGATTGAGGCCGTGCCATCTAAGCGCACCACAGCTTGCAACTCACCATTTTGCAGGAATACCTCTTCGTGCCCATCCAAGTCCAAATCGCAAGCACTTCTTGCTGGACGTGCGTCCACCCTGTCCAGCAAGCCTTCTAGTTCGACCATCGCGTTATACACAGCGCGCCGTAAATGCGGCAAATACAATCCGCCAAACAAGCCGTGCCAATAGGCATCATTCGCTTGCGCTTCATACAGTAGGCTTAGCATGTGTGGTGTTTGTTTGGCGACGGGTAGAGCATGGTAGCGTTGCGACAAAGACAACATACGCTTGTGTGCCCAGTTGGATTCAGGGAATCGCATGAAAAAGTTACGCCAAATACCGCCGCGCACAAATGGTTTGGTCTGCTCCCAACGCCCTTCGCGCTTTTCGCGGTCTACCATGTCGGCGTAATAATGTGCGGCTGGCACGGGCATCGCCCACTCGTTCATCTCACTATATGAAGCCGTAGGCAGGTACACCACGCCTCGCGTTTTAGCTTGGGCGTGGTAATCGCTGTATTTCATGGTTTTGACAATTTTAGAAGCCAATACGCCTTCAATAAAACCCTTCAGCCAGCCCTTCTCATATACCCAAGCATAGGTTTCCGGCCAGATGCCGAATTTTTCAATGTCGTCAAAATAGATGGCGGCGGCCTGCCCTGTCTCGTCTGCCAGGCCTTCCATGTAAGCCACAACCTCCTCTGCCGGAGAAAATGGCAGCCGATAGCGCAGTGGTTCGGAGATAGGGAATAAGTCTAGGGTGCGACCATCTTCTTCAGTGGTATAAAAACCGTTCAAGGTGTTGGCCTCTTTGCCGGTACAGAGGAAGTGATAGTCATCTACTGTGACGTAATCAATCCCCGCATCAGCTAAGCCTGGTACCACAGTAGCCTCCCAAACGCGTTCGGTGAGCCACGCGCCTTGAGGAGACTGACCTAACTTCTTTTTGAGATATTCTGAGAGCGTTTTAACTTGACCAACGCGATCTTTCGAGGGAATCGCCGCAAGCACGGGTTCTGTGTAACCTCCGCCAAACAACTCGGCCTGACCGCGCCTCACCATTTCTTTGAGTAGCTGCAGGTCTTTGGGGTAATGTTTAAGCAAGTAATCTAACAACCAGCCACTGTAGTGAATGGCAAATTTGAAATTGGGATACTGGTGCAGCACACGGAGAAACGGGCCATAGCAACGCACGTGAGCATCGTCCAGCACATGGGTAAAGTTACCGACAGGTTGATGGGCGTGGACGCCTAACAGTAGGGTTACAGTTTTTGCCATTTAGTCTCTCCCATTTTCTTGGTTTGCCTTTAGTAGCGTAAGCTATCTAGCCTTCGCTACCAAACCTATTCTTGCCCTCGTCGCATCGCCCCTGCTGCTTCAGCGCCATCACCACTCGCAGTGTTGCCACGGCTGATCACATGCGCCAAATCCGCGGGTGCTGGCAGTTTGAGTAAGCGGTATAAATTGCTTAAATTGCGCCTAAATAACAAATCAAAGCTCTGCACGCTACCGGAAGGATTGTAGTCACCAAACCACCAGAACCAATCAGAGCCTTCACAATCACCCAACTGGCGCTCGGCAGCTTCTTTTTCAGCTTTGTTCAAACGTCCGCTAGCCACCACCAAATCATAATTCTGCTTGGCTTCACACAGCAAATCCCAAGCACGGTTCTTAGCGCTGTCACCCATCCAAGTGCTGAACGTGCCATACACCCAGCTACCAGCGACCATACTGGGCAAACTGCCGGGGTTGATTTTTGCCACTCCCTGCTGCTCGCACAGCGCCGCCACCTCACTAAAAGTACTCATTTCTATGCAAGGATGCTCGGCCAGCGCCTGATACAAATCAGAAAGGAAATAATAGCCATTGTAGGGGTAATATTCCCAAGCATTCTCGCCATCGAGAATGATGCTGACCACAGGGGTTTCACCCTCTGGAAAACGGTGCATGATGCCTTCCAACTCCCCCACTAAGTCGTTCACCGCATCGCGCCCGTGCCATTTGGCGTATTCGAAGCCTATCTTGTCTGACAGCCTGTCATCGCGAAAGAAACAAAGGATCTCGTCGTGATTATCACTGACGCGATAAGGTCTATATAGATGACGTTTGTCCTCATATATTCCAGCTTCACCGTGAAGTTTACGTAAGCTATTGTTCAGCACGCCTTCACCCGTGGCCGCCCAGCCAAAACCTTGTTTGGCCAACAACATCAACGCCGCGTGCGACACGCCACCCTCAGCTGGCCATACGCCATTGGGTTTTTGCCCAAACCGCTGTTGATGCGAATGGATGGCGGATTCGGCGTGACGATGCGCGCGCGTCATACCTCCGGGATAGCGTTTGTTGTCTGGTAAAGGCATATCGGGAGCAGCCTCACGTGCGCTGTTGAAATCCAGCAATAAGGGCAGAATGGGGTGGTAGTGAGGCGTAGTGGAAATTTCTATGCGGCCAGCTTTAGACAAGGCACGGTGGCGCGGAATCAACTCAATGATAATGTCACCTATCAAATCAAATAGCGCCTTACGGTCTTTTGCAGTGAATCTCCCTCCCTGCGCCATGAGTCGCACCACCAGTTCCGAACCGCGACGTATGCTCTCGCCCATCCAAGACAAGTGATACCAAGTAATTAAATCCGCCAGATACTGGCCGGAAAGATAGGTATGGTCGTCTGCATCATCCGCAAATAACTGGTAGATATTGAACAGTCGCTGATAGTGCGGGAACGGTGCGATCATTTTTTCGTGGTTGCCACGGAAGCAACTTTCCAAAATAAGCTGGCGTTGTTGTTGCGTGACTTTGCTCAAGTCTTTCTCAGCCAACAAACTTAACAACGGGTCGCTGACTTTACCGGACTTGAGCTGCTTGGCGTACTCTTCCAGTTGATCCAGCAACACTGGCACATAGTTAAAAGTGACCTTAGCCTGTGGGTTTTGCTCCAGGTGATACGCCATATCGGTATAGTCCTTGATGGCGTGTAGATAGGTCCAGGGCAATATAAACTCACCGCTCAGATAGTCGCGGTAGTCAGGCTGATGCATGTGCCAGTAAAGGCAAATCCTAAGTTTTCTGTGCATAGTTAAAAGCTTCTTTTTATTGTGAATTTATCGCGAATAATGAGCTCGTTGTCCAAGCATTTCAGGGGTTACTAGGGTTACCCCTTTTTCTGAAACATAAAAACGTTTGCGATCTTCTTCTACGTCAAAACCGATACGCATCCCTTCGGGGATGGTACAGCCTTTATCAATCACAACCTTTTTTAACATCACAAAGCGCCCAATTTCACATTTGGGCAATATGACACTGTCTTCAATAGTGCTATAGCTATGCACACGCACACCTGAGAATAGCAAGGAGCGCCTCACGCTGGAACCGCTAAGAATACAGCCGCCAGACACCAATGAGTCCACTGCATGCCCACGCCTTTCGTCTTCGTCAAATACAAATTTGGCGGGTGGCAACTGTTCCTGATAAGTCCAGATAGGCCAGTCTTTATCATACATATTCAAATCCGGAACCACCTTGGTAAGCTCCATATTGGCCTCCCAATAAGCATCCACCGTCCCCACATCGCGCCAGTAGTTGTGGCTACCTACGCAGCTATCGGAAAACCTATGGGCATACACGCGGTATCGGCTAATCAGGTAAGGGATAATATTCTGACCAAAGTCATGGTTAGATGATGGATCGTCCGCGTCACGTATCAGTTGCTCGTATAGGAATTTAGCGTTAAACACGTAGATACCCATACTGGCAAATGATTGCGTAGGGTCATCTGGGATTGGGTCTGGGTCTGCAGGTTTTTCGCGGAACTGGGTAATACGATCATTATCATCTACACCTACTACCCCAAACTCCTTGGCATCACTAATCGGAACATTGATGCACGCGACAGTCATATCAGCTTTATTACGTACGTGTGCCGCCAGCATTTGGCCATAATCCATCTTGTATATATGATCACCCGCTAAAATCAATACATACTCAGGACTCATCATATGCAGTATGTCCAAGTTCTGGAAAACCGCATCGGCCGTGCCCTCATACCATTTCTCTTCGATACGTTGCTGAGCAGGCAGCAATTCTACAAATTCGTTGAATTCACCACTTAAAAAGCTCCAACCGCGTTGTATATGCTGTATCAGGCTGTGCGATTTGTACTGCGTAACAACGCCAATTCGGCGTATCCCGGAGTTCATACAGTTAGACAAAGGAAAGTCTATAATGCGGAACTTGCCCCCAAAAGGCACGGCTGGTTTTGTGCGCCAATCAGTAAGCGCTTTTAGCCGCGAACCGCGCCCGCCAGCAAGAATCAGTGCAACAGTATTTTTAGTGAGAGCACTGATAAAACGAGATGAAGTGACATCCTGTTTAGAATCATTTTTGGAATCATGCTGCATTTTTGCCTCTCCTGAATTATAGTTGGGACAGTATGCTCTACTGGTGACGCGCTTCTAAAGCCATTATAGACAGGTTAACCATATAAACAACTGTTCCTTTGAGTTGAAATGCATTGAAACCCCTTACTACAGAGTGTTAAGAGTAATATGAGCCTTAAACAAGACCAGCAACTTGAACTAATACTGCAAGCACGCCACCACAACCCATTTGGATGGCTAGGGCTGCATAAAGACCACGCAGCTTATGTGCTGCGATGTTTTTTGCCTTATGCAAAAAAAATCTGGCTACAAGTTGGGAGCACTTGGGAAGAATTGCCCCGGATACACCCTGATGGCCTATTTCTGTGGCGGGGACAAGACAAGCCTGTCACACCCTGTAATCTGCGCTGGGAAGAAGATGGCCAAATCATAGAGCGCCACGACCCCTACTCCTTTTCGTCTACCTTATCTGCGCACGATCTGCATCTATTCGGCGAAGGTCGTTTGAGGATGGCTTACAAAATGCTGGGTGCGCACCCTATGCGCCATCACGGTGTGGATGGGACGCGCTTTGCAGTGTGGGCTCCTAATGCCGAGCGTGTCAGTGTCATTGGTGATTTTAATCGCTGGGATGGCCGTGCCCATCCTATGCGCGCGCATGGCTCTAGCGGGGTGTGGGATATTTTCATCCCCGAAATAGGTGCAGACGCACTTTACAAGTTCGAAATACGCAATCGCAATACTGGCAACATCTTGGTCAAGACTGATCCCTACGGTAATGCATTTGAACTACGTCCCAGCACGGCGGCGCGCGTAGCTACCAACACCCATCAATGGGCTGATAGCATCTGGATGAAGCGGCGCAAAGAGGCCGATTGGCTACACCAGCCTATGAATGTATACGAGATTCATGCTGGCTCTTGGCAGCGTGGCGAAAAAACCAATCAGCAGCACGGTTTTATGAATTTCCGTGAACTGGCGACACGCTTGGTGCCCTACGTTAAAGAGATGGGTTTTACGCACATAGAGCTAATGCCAGTTTCAGAACATCCATTGGACGAATCCTGGGGCTACCAAACTACTGGCTATTTCGGTGTCACCAGTCGGTTTGGCACACCGGATGACTTCCGCTATTTTGTTGATACCTGTCACCAAGCCAATATTGGAGTCATCCTTGACTGGGTTCCTGCACACTTTCCCAAAGATGACTGGGCGCTGGCCAATTTTGACGGCACCAAGCTGTATGAACACGAAGATCCGCGTCTGGGCGAGCATCAGGATTGGGGTACGCTCATCTTCAACTATGGTCGCAATGAAGTACGCAATTTTCTTATTGCAAACGCGCATTTCTGGTTGCATGAATTCCACATTGACGGTCTGCGTGTGGATGCCGTAGCCTCGATGATCTATCTTGATTATTCGCGCAAGGCAGATCAATGGCTACCGAATAAATTTGGCGGACGCGAGAATCTTGAAGCCATTGATTTTATTAAAGAACTTAATATAGTCATTCATGAGGACTTTCCTGGGGCTTTGACTATTGCCGAAGAATCCACTGCGTGGCCTATGATTTCACGCCCAGTGTATTTGGGGGGGTTAGGCTTTTCGATGAAGTGGAATATGGGCTGGATGAACGACACGCTGGCCTATATAGAGCAAGACCCAATACATCGTCGCTATCACCACAATCAACTTACTTTCGGCCAGATTTATGCCTACAGCGAAAATTTTGTGTTGCCGTTTTCACACGATGAAGTGGTGCACGGCAAGCGCTCCTTACTGGATAAAATGCCAGGCGACGCGTGGCAGAAATTTGCTAATATACGGTTGTTGCTGACCTACCAGATGACCTACCCCGGTAAAAAGCTCAATTTTATGGGCAGTGAATTTGCACAAGGGCGTGAGTGGGCAGTGGGACAATCGTTGGATTGGCATTTGTTGGATATACCTTGGCATCAGGGGGTAAAAAATCTACTACGCGATGCTTCGCATTTGTACCGTGATATTCCGGCTCTGCACGAGCTGGATTTTTCGCCGGAAGGCTTTGGCTGGATTGATTGTCACGATGCTGATCAGTCCATTATCAGCTATCAGCGCCGCGCACGCGATGGTTCATTTGTAGTCGTCGTGTTGAATTTTACGCCAGTGCCGCGTAATGGCTACCGTATCGGCGTACCAGAAGCAGGAACGTATAAAGAACTGCTAAATAGTGATTCTGAACTATACGGTGGCGGCAATGCGGGCAACGGGTTGGGCTTACAAGCAGAAAATACGCCATGGATGGGCTTACCCTACTCTCTGGTCATTACCGTACCGCCACTAGCGGGCATTATTGTACAAAAAGGATGAAGATCATGTCGCGTCTGACACAATCTGCCACTTGGCAACAACTCACTGAACATCAAAAATCTATTGCCTCACAACACATGCGTGACATGTTTGCCGCCGATGCAGGGCGTTTTGACAAGTTTTCGCTCAACTTCAAAGATATTTTGCTGGACTACTCCAAAAACCGCATCACGCAAGACACCATGCGCCTGCTCACCCAACTAGCTCGCGATGCCAACGTGGAAAGCTGGCGTGACAAAATGTTTGCAGGCGAGAAAATTAACTTCACCGAAGACCGTGCTGTGCTGCATACCGCACTACGCAACCGTAGCAGCCGTAAAGTGATAGTGGATAGCGTAGACCAAATGCCTGAAGTCAATCGCGTGTTAGCGCAAATGCGTGACTTCACCGAACGCGTCAGAAATGGCCACTGGCTGGGCTATACCGGCAAACCGATTACCGATGTAGTCAATATAGGCATTGGCGGCTCTGACCTTGGCCCATTCATGGTGTGCGTTGCACTTAAACCTTACTCCAAACCCAACTTGTCGGCACATTTTGTCTCAAACGTGGATGGCGCGCATCTGGGTATGACTCTGCAAAAGTGCAATCCGGAAACAACGCTGTTTATCGTCGCCTCCAAGACATTTACCACACAAGAAACCCTCACCAATGCCCGCTCTGCACGCGCTTGGTTTATAGATGCCGCCAAAGATGAGAAGCAGATCGCTAAGCACTTCGTAGCGCTTTCCACCAATGCGGAAGAAGTGTCGAAATTCGGTATTGATACTGCCAATATGTTTGAATTCTGGGACTGGGTTGGTGGGCGTTATTCGCTGTGGTCGGCCATAGGATTGTCTATTGCGTTGTATTTGGGCATGGACAACTTTGAAGCCATGCTGCAAGGTGCCTTTGAGATGGACGAACATTTTTGCAACACCCCACTGGAGAAAAATCTTCCGGTAGTCATGGGCCTGCTGGGGGTGTGGTACATCAACTTTTTTGGCGCGCAAACCCACGCCATTTTGCCCTATGACCAATCGCTGTCGCGCTTCTCTGCCTATTTCCAGCAAGGTGACATGGAAAGTAACGGCAAATTTGTTGACCGCGACGGTAACAAAGTGGAATGTGACACTGGCCCGATTATTTGGGGTGAGCCAGGAACTAACGGGCAACACGCCTTTTTCCAACTCATCCATCAAGGTACGCGCTTGATTCCAGCCGACTTTGTCATGCCGATGGAAACCCACTACCCGTTGGGCAACCATCACAAAATTCTGTTTTCCAACTTCCTCGCACAGACCCAAGCACTGATGCAAGGAAAAACTGCAGAGCAAGCGCGTGCCGAGTTAGTCAAGAGTGGTATGAGCGGCGATACGCTAGAAAAACTCGTCCCGCATAAGGTGTTTGAAGGCAATCGCCCAACCAACTCCATCCTATTTGGCAAACTTAATCCGAAAACACTAGGTTCTTTAATTGCGCTCTACGAACATAAGATTTTCGTACAAGGCATCATCTGGAACATCAACTCCTTCGACCAATGGGGTGTAGAACTGGGCAAGCAATTAGCGCAGGCGATACAACCACAACTAGTAGATGACAAACCAGTAACAGGGCATGACGCTTCAACTCGCGGCTTAATCAACTACTTCAAACAACACACAAGTTAATGTTGGACATCGTCAGTAGCGTCCAGCACGCTATGAGCTTGCATTCTCAAGGCTTACTTGCAGAGGCCTCTGAGGCTTATCTGGCGATACTAAAACAGTATCCTGATTTATTTGATGGGCTACACTTGTTGGGTGTGGTGAGATACCAGCAAGGGCAGCATGAAGAAGCCATTCGACTGATTAAGCAAGCGCTTGTCATCAACCCAAACTCGGCTCCAGCACATTCTAATTTGGGCAACGTATATCGTGAGACTAAGCGACATGCGGAAGCCATCAACGCCTATCAGCATGCGGTGGCGACTAACCCTGGCTACGTTGAAGGCCATTACAACATTGGTAATCTGTACTTTGAAATGGGGCGTAATGAGGACGCTTTGGTTGCCTATGACCGTGTGTTAAACCTCAACCCTCACCACGAGGATACCTTGATTAACAAGGGCCTGCTTCAGTACAACATGCAACGCAACGAAGAGGCTATTGCCAGCTTTGATAGACTGCTGGAATTTAAACCCAAGCACATTGGTGCACTCTTTAATCGTGCCTTGGCACTTTATGCAAGTCAGCGCTATGTCGCAGCCATCGAAAGCTATGACCTCTTGCTGGAAAGCCTTCCCCACGATGTCACGATACACTGTAATCGTGGCATGGCATTCTACGCTCTCGGCATGCATGAACAAGCCGTAATCAGTTATGACCGTGGTTTGATGTTCGATCCAAATTGTGCCAGATCCCTTGCCAATCGTGGTACGGCACTGCACCAACTGAAGCAATATGAAGCCGCGCTTGCCAGCTACAATGAAGCAATCTCAATCAATGCAGGCTATGCCGAGGCTTACTCCAACCGCGGCGGACTGTTGCACGAAATGGGCAGATTGGACGATGCGCTTGCCAGTTACGACACGGCACTCAATATCTATCCTGAGTACGCCGCTGCTCACTGTAATCGCGGTGTTTTAATGATGGATTTATTGCGCCATGAAGAGGCTATGACCTGCTACAACCGCGCATTGGAAATTAGATCTGAATACTCTGACGCACACTGGAATCTAGGAATATGCAGACTACGCTTGGGAGACTTCGAAAACGGATGGTCGCAACATGAGTATCGTTGGCAGGTAAAGCAACTTGCCAATGGGCAACCGCATTTTGACCAACCGTTTTGGCGAGGAGAGAATGTTGCGGGAAAAACGTTACTTATTTATGCCGAACAAGGCTTGGGAGACACGCTTCAGTTCTATCGTTACGTCAAACTATTAACGGATCAAGGCGCGATGGTCTTATTGAAAGCACAGAGTGCTCTTATTCCTATTTTTAATGGCTTGAACGACCAAGTAACGCTATTAAAAGAAAGTGACCTCATACCGGACTTTGACTTGCACTGCCCATTGTTAAGTTTGCCCATGGTCTTTAACACGCGGCTTGGCACGATTCCCGCAGATACGCCTTATCTTTATGCGAAACCTGACAAAGTTGCACACTGGCAAGGAGTGCTAGGTGACAAGACGCTACCGAGGGTAGGTATTGTCTGGTCTGGTAACCCTGCGCATAAAAATGACCATAACCGTTCTATCGCACTGGAAAAACTAGCGCATCTATTCGACCCAAAATATCAGATTATCAGCTTACAAAAAGAAGTAAAAACAAACGATGTATCATTTCTTGAAAATCACTTAGAGGTTTTACATTTTGGGGACGTGATTCAAGACTTTTCAGATACCGCAGCCTTGGTAGAACTAATGGATTTAGTGATTACCGTAGACACTTCGATTGCACACTTGGCGGGGGCCATGGGTAAACCTGTATGGATACTGTTGCCTTACTCGCCCGATTGGCGTTGGATGGTTGAACGTGAAGACAGTCCGTGGTACCCCACTGCCAGACTTTTCCGGCAACCAGCTATTGGTGATTGGGGAGGTGTTATCGAAAAAGTAAGCCAAGAACTAGCTAAGCTATTCAAGCACTAAGCAGGCAAGGCCGCGGCATCCACAAAAACATCGACTCCTTTTTTAGGATCTATAGCAGTCACGGGAAGTGCAAATCCATTACGCCATTGTTGTACAGCATCACGCTTGTTACTGCCCGTCACTATGAACAGCACTTGCCGCGCCTGACTTAACCGTAATGCCGACAAACTGACGCGATCTGCAGGGGGTTTAGGCGCATTGCTGACAGCGATGGCAGGGGCAGCATCTCCCCAAGCATGGCCGGGAAAAAGACTGGCAGTATGACCATCTTCACCCATACCTAGTAATACCAAATCAAAATCATCCACATCACTTAACGCTTGGTTGTAATCAGCTACCGCGGCTTTTGTTCCCCGTTCCGTGAGCATAGTGTGAATTTGTTTATCAGGGATATGCACATGATTCAACCATACTTCCTGTGCCATTTTACTATTGCGCTCATCATCGTCGGCTGGCAAGCAACGTTCGTCGCCATACCAGATATGCCAACGCGGCCAATCAGCCTGTGCGTTGCGTAAAGCTTGATAAATGTCACGCGGGGTCGTGCCTCCAGCCAACACCACATCAAAGCGTCCGCGCGCAGCAACAGCAGTATTTGCCGCATCGAGTACGACATTTATTGCAGCATCGCGTAACTCTGCAACTGTGGTGAATACTTTCCAGCGAGCAACTTGCATCAGCGAATAACTGTTACCGTTTCCAGGTCAAACTGCTGACGCACTTTCTCTGCCACTACTGCTGCATCTTGACGGGTTTTCATCTGCGGAATTTGTAAGCGCGCGTAGGTCATACCACCCACATTGGCGGACACCACTTCTGCTGCGTAGCCATCTGCATCCAGCCTGTGCATCAAGGCCTCTGCCTCTGCACGGTCACGGAAGTTACCCACGCTGACCTTCCAGCGACCATTTCTATTGGCGATGCCACGACCTGTCACGAGGTTGGTTTCTGATTTCCATCTCTGCAAATCCTGCGTAGCGGCTTTGGCAGGTGTATTCAAGCTGCCGGGATTCAAGGCATCCACATAAAACTTGGCGCGAGTGAGCGTGACTTGCGAAGCATCGTCATGGCTGATGTCGGCTTCTCCTTTTAATAGTGCTATAACGTCACGCTCGTCATTACTCTTGCCCATAATATCTACTGACTTTGTCACGACGGTCAAAGACCCTAGCTTCACATTGAATTCATGCTGCCGCAGATCAATGCGTGGCTCTCTTGATTTCTTCACCCTCTTTTTGCCATGTTTTTTCTTGCGCGTTTCTTTGTTGCTCTTTTGATAGAGCGGCTTGGTGGTCAAGCGAAATGCGCCTTTTGGCAGGGACAACGCTGCACGATAGGATTTATTGGAGGTCAGATTGTCCAGAGCCAATTTGGCATTTTCACCTAGTTTAACAGTGGTTTCATCTTCTAATTTCAGAGCAACACGACCACCAGAGCCAGTCGTCACAATATCGCTATTACCTAAGTAATCGCCAGGTAACAACGCCGTTTTCACACCATCATGCTCACCCCAGGCCGGCATCACCACCCCCTCAACCACCGCCGCGTGCAAGGCAGGAGAAACTAGCAAACATAACAGTAATAGCCAGCGTTTCATGATGTGCTTACCTTTTAATGTAATTTAAATGATGCACCCGCCAGTGCCTTGGTAGCACTCGCCCCCAACTGTTTGGCAAAGCGGTCAGCCAAGTCTTCGCGGGAGGTAAAATCTACCATATTTTCTTCTTTAATCACGTCACGAGCAACGCTATTGGCACTGCCGATAGCGTCTGCCAATCCCAACTCCACACTCTTATCACCACTCCAGAACAAGCCGGAAAACATGTCTGGTGTTTCTTTCAAACGGTCGCCGCGACCTTTACGCACCACATTGATAAACTGTTGATGTATCTCATTCAACATGGTTTGTGCATGCAGCTTGTGAGCCGGATTCACAGGTGAAAAAGGATCCATAAATGCCTTGTTTTTACCCGCTGTCATCACACGACGTTCCACACCCAGCTTCTCCATAGTGCCAGTAAAACCAAAGCCGTCCATCAATACGCCTATGGAACCCACGATGCTCGCCTTATCTACATAAATTTTATCGGCCGCCACGGCGATGTAATAACCTCCAGAAGCGCATATATCCTCGACCACAGCATACAAAGGTATTTTAGGATGTAGTTTGCGTAGACGACCAATTTCATCGTTGATGATACCCGCTTGCACTGGGCTACCACCTGGGCTGTTGATACGCAGTATCACGCCTTTGGTATTTTTGTCTTCGAACGCCGATTGCAAACTGGAAATGGCATCATCCGCATTCACTGCATCACCGTCACCAATCTCGCCACGAATGTCTATCACCGCTGTATGTGGGCCGCTGGAACCTTTGTGTGGAAACCAATCCAACGCCATAAACAACAGTGCAAACAGATAGATGAAAGTCAGAGTTTTGAATAAAATCCCCCAGTTACGCGCGCGTTTTTGCTCATTCAACGCCGATAAAGCAAGCTTTTCTATGGTGCTACGTTCCCAATTTGCATCGTCAGTCATTGCTTTCTTTCTAAATTTGCTCGATTAAAAAAACTTTCTCGTCACGCTCCGCTATATTTAATTTCTTGAGCGATTTTCCTTTGCATGGCCCCAATTCACAATAGCCCGTTTCCGGATGATACTGCGCTCCATGCGTGGCACAGATGATAGCGGTACGTGTCAGATCAAAAAACTCGCCTTCTTTCCAATCCAACGGCGCTGGCACATGCGCGCATTGGTTAATATAGCCATGCACGGCACCACGATAACGCAACACAAAACCCGTCTCGCGCTCACCCAGATGCGGCATGTCAAAGCGCACGCCCATGCCCTTTTCTACTACCTCATCACTGCTGCAAATCAAGCGTTCGTGCGTAACCATGCGTGAAGTGTAGCAAAATTGTCAAAACAAGCCAGTGGCTTATGCGGGGTTAAGGCGTGTTCAGCCTGCGCGCCATAAGTTACGGCAAGGCTGGCCACCCCTGCATTTTGCGCCATCTGTAAATCGAACATAGTGTCACCTATCATCAAAGTGCGTTCAGGGGTGGTGCCTAATTCGTTCATAATTTCATCCAACATTTGTGGATGCGGCTTGGAAAAGCAATCATCGGAGCTACGTGTAATCAACATCAAGTCTGTAAATTTTGCTTGTTCTATCGCCCGCATTAGTCCTCTTCTGCCTTTACCGCTGGCAACCGCCAGCATAAAACCATCATCGGCCAGTGCGGGTAGCGCGGCTTCCACTCCATCAAACAGCTGTATCTCCGCGCTCCTGACATTGTAATGATGCTTGTAGCGTTCGGCCACGGCTTGTAACAGATCAGCATCAATATCACCAAATAATACTTTGAGCCCAACGAATAGCTCCAACCCAATAATATCGCGTGAAGCTTGGTCACTAGGTGCCGGCAAATCCAAATCGCAACTGGCATCGCGTAGCGCATCCACGATGGCCGTGGTGGAGTCAGCCAAAGTGCCGTCCCAATCGAATATCAATAAATCAAAGCGTTTTGGCATGTTCGATCTGTAAAGTGTTTAGAAATGTTCCCAGCTCTTTGGGTAGCGGTGCTACCAGCTTTAGCGCTTCTCCGCTCAAAGGATGATTGAGCGTAGTTTCTGCTGAATGCAGGAACATGCGCTTCAAGCCACGTTTTTGCAGAGTTTTATTCAGTGCAAAGTCGCCATATTTATCGTCTCCCACGATAGGAAAACCCAAATGTGCTAACTGCACCCTCAATTGATGTGTACGCCCAGTGATGAGGTCGGCCTCCAGCAAAGTGAATTCACCAAAATTTTGGCGCAAATGAAAGATTGATTCTGAAACCTGCCCCCCATCTTCCACCCACACTCTTTTTTCGCCGTTGTCCTGCACTACCTTTTTTAGCGGTAATACTACCCGTTGCTTTTGGTTGTGCCATATTCCATTTACCAGCATTACATAGCGCTTCTGCACTTGATTAGCACGCAGCATTTCGTGCAGTTTCACCAAAGCGCTGCGTTTTTTCCCTATCAGTAACACGCCAGAAGTTTCTCTATCCAACCTATGCACTAACTCCAAATATTTAGCCTGTGGACGTTCCATGCGCAATTGCTCAATCACCCCGCGTGAAATGCCGCTACCGCCGTGTACGGCCATGCCGGATGGCTTGTTGATGGCAATCATGGCCTCGTCTTCGTAAAGAATCGCGTCTAAAAACTGAGCATGAATAAATTGATTATGCTCTGGAATCGCACCCGGTTTAGTTGCTGGCGATGCGGTACGTACCGGAGGAATTCGCAGCATTTCTCCCAACTGTAGCTTGTGCGCGGCATCCACGCGTTTGCTATTCACGCGCACTTCTCCGCTACGCACGATGCGATATATATGACTTTTTGGTACGCCTTTAAGCTGCTTGGCCAAAAAGTTATCAAGTCGTTGCCCAGCGCCACCCTCATCCACGGTAAGCATGGAGACTTTATCCGGTGCAGAGTTTTTGCCTATTTCGCTCATCTAGCCTATACTCTGCGCTTGCCTAAGGGCATCTCATTAAAGAATATCTGGTTAATTTTGCTCACCATTTCATATTGGATTGAATTCAGTTGAAAAAAGTAGCAACTAAAAAACAGGATAACCTTGGCTTCCCGGCGGATAGCATTAGTCTGCAGCGTGACGAATTCAAGGTCAGTCCTAATTAATTGCGCTCAAGAGTTAGCGCGTCGCGAATTAGTTAAGGTTTTATATAATCCCCTATAACTGGCGGCAGGAAAACAGAGTTTATTGTAAACGATAAGTCGCACAGAACTTAAAATGCTGTGCCATAAATTTTTATAATCAACGTTAAGTTTAGTTTTTAACGATTTGATATTACAAGAGTTATGTTGCTAAAGATTTATTCAAAAGCACCAGAAATTCTATGTGTTTGTGGCTTAGGCGTCACAAACGCCACTCTTGTGCTACTAGTAGCAGTCGTTTAGTAACTCCCCTCCGTTTTTTTCGCATGGCGTACCCGCATTTGAGCGCGGGAGAACAATAAATGAAACGCATGTTATTCAATGCGACACAGGCTGAAGAGTTGCGTGTCGCCATCGTTGATGGCCAAAAACTGATTGACTTGGACATCGAACACGCAGGTAAAGAGCAACGCAAAAGCAACATCTACAAAGGCGTTATCACTCGCATAGAACCCAGTCTGGAAGCCGCTTTTGTCAATTATGGCACTGATCGCCACGGGTTTCTACCGTTCAAGGAAGTCGCGCGCAGCAATTTCATCGCCGACGCCGACGGCAAGCGCATTCAAGACGTGTTGCGAGAAGGTCAGGAAATTATCGTGCAAGTCGAAAAAGACGAGCGCGGTAACAAAGGCGCAGCACTCACAACCTTCATCTCGCTGGCAGGCCGTTATTTGGTGCTGATGCCGAATAACCCCAGAGGTGGCGGCGTTTCACGCCGGATTGAAGGTGAAGATCGCAACGAACTACGCGACATAATGGCGCAGCTTGAAGTCCCCAACGGTATGAGCATCATTGCCCGCACCGCC
Organism: Methylophilales bacterium; assembly: GCA_021414145.1. Classification (GTDB taxonomy): domain Bacteria; phylum Pseudomonadota; class Gammaproteobacteria; order Burkholderiales; family Methylophilaceae; genus CAILHX01. The sequence continues at coordinate 17,821 of JAIOOY010000012.1, forward strand.
GGCATCGGCCGTACTTTTGAAGAATTGCAATGGGATTTGAATTACTTACTGCAACTATGGAGTGCAATTGAAAACGCTTCTAACCTGCAAAAAGGCGCTTTCCTCATTTATCAAGAAGGAAGCTTGGTCATCCGCGCCATTCGTGACTACTACCAGCCCGACATCGGCGAAATCCTGATTGATACGCCAGACATTTACGAGCAAGCCGTACAATTTATGAATCACGTCATGCCCGCCACTGTGGGACGCGTGAAACTTTATAGCGACGACGTACCACTTTTTTCGCGGTTTCAAATAGAACACCAAATCGAAACTGCCTTTTCGCGCGAAGTACGCTTACCCTCCGGTGGCGCTGTAGTCATAGACCATACCGAAGCACTAGTATCTGTAGACGTGAACTCAGGCCGTGCAACCAAAGGCAGCGATATCGAACAAACAGCTTTCAATACTAATCTGGAAGCCGCTGAAGAAGTAGCCCGCCAATTGCGCCTACGCGACTTGGGTGGCTTAGTGGTAATC
>JAIOOY010000028.1 GCA_021414145.1 Methylophilales bacterium
TGTAAAGCATCGCGGCCTGGATCGGCTTGATGTTCACCGGCTTCCAAGCTAGCAAAAGTGAGAAAATCAATCAGGGTATTCTCGTCGCGTTCCTGCACAAAAGTCACCGCGGCGTTGACCAATTCATCCAGGTTGGCGATCCGGTCTTCGCCTTCTTTTTCGCTTTGATAATGGGCGCGTAAGCCGCTCATGCTGGTCACCACGTCCATCATTTCGGGGAGTTTCAAGCCTTGACACTGTTCTTGCAAGGTCTTGATGAGTGCCACGAATCCGGCGATTTTTCCGCTTTGCTGCAACGCGGCTTGCCATAAGCTTGAGTTTTGAGCACGTGCCGCCTCCTGTAATTGCTCTAGGCCTCGTGTGCCTATACCACGCGCGGGAAAGTTGATGACTCTTAATAGCGAAACGTCATCGTCTGGATTGCTCACCAGCCGCAGATACGCCAGAGAATGCTTGATCTCGGCGCGTTCGAAGAAGCGTAAACCGCCATAGACACGGTAAGGCAGTCCTGCGGAGAATAGGGCATGTTCGAGTATTCGAGATTGCGCGTTGGAGCGATATAACAAGGCGATTTCCTGTAGTTCCACGCCTTCTTTTTGCAGCGCCTTCACCTCGTCCACGATAAATCCAGCTTCGTCGGTATCGTTGTAGGCATCGAACAAGCGTATCGGCTCGCCGTCGCCCGCAGCCGTCCACAGGTTCTTGCCCAGCCGATTTTTATTTTGCGCGATGATAGCGTTGGCGGCGTTGAGGATATTGCTATGCGAGCGGTAGTTCTGCTCCAGCTTGATGACTTCTTTCACGTCAAAATCGTGCTGAAAATCCAGCATGTTGCCCACTCGCGCACCACGAAAAGAATAGATGGACTGGTCATCGTCACCCACCGCAAACACCGCATTCTGGCTGCCCGCCAATAGTTTCAGCCATTGATATTGCAGCCGGTTGGTGTCTTGAAACTCATCCACCAGAATATAGCGAAAGCGCTCCTGATAATGGCTGCGGAGCGCAGGTTCGCGCGCCAAGGTTTCAAAGCAACGCAGCAGCAATTCAGCAAAATCCGCCACGCTTTCACGCTGACATTGGGCGTCGTACTCGGCGAAAATCTCGCGCAATTTTTCTGAATGTTTATCGTAGGCATCCATGCCGGAAGCGCGAAATCCCTCGTCCTTAGCGCCATTGATGTAATTCTGCACTTGCTTGGGCGGGTATTTCTCATCATCCACGTTCATCTGCTTCATCAGGCGCTTGATGACGGAGAGCTGGTCAGCAATATCCAGAATCTGGAACATGGCGGGTAGACGTGCTTCGCGGTGATGCGCGCGCAAAAACCGATTGCACAGTCCGTGAAAAGTCCCTACCCACATGCCGCGCGTGTTGATGGGGAGCATGCTGGAAAGTCGTGTCAGCATTTCCTTAGCGGCTTTATTGGTGAATGTGACAGCCAAGATGCCGTTGGGTGAAGCGTGCCCATTCTGAATGAGCCAAGCGATACGGGTGGTGAGAACACGCGTTTTGCCGCTACCAGCACCCGCCAGAATTAAAGCGGAGGTGCGTGGCAGGGTAACCGCTTGAAGTTGTTTGTCGTTGAGGCCGGCGAGAATGTCTGACATTAGATGAGCTGCAAAGCACGTCGTTTGGCAATAGGGCGTTGTAAAAGCTCGCCAAAATCCTCATTTACTTCGTGTAAATTCCGGTTTTGTCGGTCTTTTACGCCTACTCTTGCCTGCACTTTGGTGCTTTGCATAGGTTCGGTTAGTTAAATAAAAAATGCGTGGGATGACCACGCATTTTAGAGTGTTTTGCTACTGACATTGGAACTTGTTTTATCAACATCAGTCCTACCAGCAGGTGATTCAATTCGCCTCCCGCTTCCCTCCCTTAGCGGGTGCCTTAATACACATTAGGGCATTTTTCTCCCCGGTTTTTATTCTCCTTAAAACCGGGGATTTTTTTGTCCGGGATTTTTGTTGCTAAGGAAGTATAGGCCTAAGCTTAGACTCGCGTCAAAGAAAAAGGCCCCG
>JAIOOY010000034.1 GCA_021414145.1 Methylophilales bacterium
TTCTTCGCCGCGATGCGCAGGCAAACAGTGCATGAATACTGCTTCTTTTTTTGCCAGCGCCATCATCTCGGCATCGACCTGCCAATGCTCAAAATCACGCAAGCGCTCCTCGTTTTCAGCCTCAAAACCCATAGAGGTCCACACGTCCGTCGTCACAAGATCGGCACCACGCGCAGCCTCCATCGGATCGGCAAACTCTTCGTAGTGGGCATGACCATACAGCCCGGCACGTTCCTGCTCGACCTCATAGCCCGGCGGCGTTGATACGTGGACGTTAAAATCCAGCACTTCTGCCGCTTGCAGCCAGGTGTTGCAGACGTTGTTGGAATCGCCTATCCACGCTACGGTCTTACCCTGTATCGGACCTCTATGCTCGATAAAGGTAAAGATGTCGGCCAGAATCTGGCAGGGGTGATATTCATTGGTCAGCCCGTTGATGACCGGCACTCTGGAATGTGCGGCAAAGCGCTCGATAATCTCTTGCTCAAAGGTACGTATCATGACGATGTCGCTCATACGCGAAATCACCTGCGCAGCGTCTTCCACCGGCTCACCACGACCCAATTGCGAATCGCGTGTATTCAGATAAATCGCAGAGCCGCCGAGTTGTTGTATGCCAGCTTCGAACGACAACCGCGTCCGCGTGCTGGCCTTTTCGAAGATCATCACCAAAGTCCGGTCCGTCAGTGGCCAGTATTGATGGTAAGCCTTAAATTGCGCCTTAATCCATGAAGTGCGCGCAAACAGATATACCAGCTCATCGCGGGATAAGTCCTTGAACTGTAAGTAGTGTTTGATTTGCTTGTTTTCCACCATATCAACCGCCCAGAAACTTCTTTATCAAGCCGGATAAAATCTCCACCAACTGCTCGGCTTCTTGCTGATTCATCACCAGCGGTGGCAATAAGCGTATCACTTTGTCAGCGGTAACGTTGATCAACAAGCCTGAGTCCAGTGCCTGTTTCACCAAGTCGCCACAAGGTCTGTCGAGCTCAACACCTACCATCAACCCAGCATTACGTATAGTGACAAGCCCAGTCACACCTTTCAATTTCTGCCGCAAACCATCGCAAATCAGCTTGCCGATACTCAAAGCGTTCTCACGCAACTTTTCTTGTTCGATTGTTTGCAAAGTACTCAAAGCCGCCGCGCAAGCCAGCGGATTGCCGCCAAAAGTCGAGCCATGTTTGCCGGGGGTGAACACCTCGGCTGCTTTGCCATGCGCCAGACACGCACCAATAGGCACGCCAGAGCCCAAGCCCTTAGCCAGTGTCATCACATCCGGCATGGCACCGGTATGCTGAAATGCGAACCAGGTGCCGGTGCGACCGATACCACTTTGCACCTCGTCCAACATCAACAGCCAGCCGTTCTTGTCACAAATCTCACGTAAACCGCGCAAATAATTCGCCCCATCTGCGGGGATGTTAATGCCACCCTCACCCTGCACTGGTTCCACCAATACCGCCACCACATTGGGGTTATTTCTTGCCACCAATTGCACCGCATCCAAATCATCAAAAGGCACACGCACAAAACCCGTGACCAGAGGCTCAAATCCCGCCTGCACTTTTCTGTTACCTGTGGCGGAAAGGGTGGCTAAAGTACGCCCATGAAACGCGTGTTCCATCACCACAATGGCAGGATTTTCGATGCCTTTGTGATGCCCGTAAAGCCGCGCCAGCTTGATGGCAGCCTCGTTGGCCTCACAACCTGAGTTGCAGAAAAAGACCTTATCCATGCCGGACAGCTCGGCAAGTTTATCCGCCAATTGCGCTTGCTCGGCAATGCCATAAACATTCGAAGCATGAATCAAGGTCGCCGCTTGCTTACTGATGGCAGCCACCAACTTGGGATGTGCGTGACCCAAACCATTCACCGCAATGCCTGCCAAAGCATCCAGATATTTTCTACCCTCTGCATCCCACAGCCACACGCCTTCGCCCTTGGTGAAGGTGACCGGTTGCCGATTATAAGTATTCATCAAATGCGACATAATTGAGCAGAAATTCCTAACTGTAAAAAAAGAAACGGCGGCTTTGAGCCGCCGTAGCTTACAAAACTAAAAGGTTCTTAAAAAATGCTGTGGCTCATTCCGTTTGCCATGAAGAACAACATGGGGATGGACAGCATCATGTTGGTTCGTGATGCCAGCATCGCCACACGGCGCGCCTTGGCTTTTTCGTCGTCAGTGGCAGGCTTCATGCCCAGAATCTTTTGCTGATTCGGCCAGATCAACACCCACACATTAAACAGCATGATGGTTCCCAGCCAAGCGCCTACACCAATTGCTGAGTATGGTGCAGTCAGCGTGAACGCAGGAACCAGATTTGGCCCCAGCAAAGCAGCGCCCGCCAGCCAAGTCACTACAGCCGCCCAACGGAACCACAACAAGGCGCGTGGAGCAACATGCTTGGTGATGCCAGCGGCGGTGCCATCAGCAGCAGCGTCTTTAAGCGCGGCCATCTGCACCAGGTTAAAGTAATAGAGCAGGCCTATCCATGTGATACCCGCCAAGAAATGCACCCAACGTGCAATGGCCATAGGAGTAATCATTTCCATGTTACACCCCCGCCAATAAGAAATTTTTCACAAACATAACTAGCACCAGGGTCAGGATGAGACCTGAAATGATAGTGCCTGAAACAGATTCAAGTGGGTTTTTCACAGCATCCTCCCGGATAAATAGTGATAGAGCGCAAAGGGTATAACAAAAGGCTCATTCAGGCAAGGATAGTAAGCCCGCCAGCACACGAGATGCGGCCACAAAACCAAACACCGCCGTAACGCACACCGACGAACCAAAACCCGCGCAGTTCAAGCCTTGTGGAGCATCGTCGGCTTCACACACTTGCTCAGGATATTGCAAAGGCTCTTCAGAAAACACGCATTCCACGCCAAATTTGGCACCACTTGGAAATCTATATTCCTTGCGTAACAAACTACGCACTCTGGCGGCCAGCGGATCTTGTATGGTTTTGCTCAAGTCAGCCACTTTGATGCGCGTCGGATCTAACTGCCCGCCTGCGCTACCGGTGGTGACAAGCTTGATGTTTTGCGCTTTGCAATAGGAAATCAGCGAGGCTTTTACTCTGGTTTGGTCTATCGCATCCAGCACGTAGTCATAACCGCGATTCAGCAAATTCGGCAGATTCTCTGTATCAACAAACTCTTCTATGCAAATCACTTCACACGCTGGATTGATGGCCAGAATACGCTCGCGCATCGCAGTGACCTTGGCTTTGCCGTATTCATCGCCTAGCGCGTGGATTTGCCGATTGGTGTTAGATTCAGAAATATTGTCCAGGTCTATCAGCGTGATGCGGCCTATGGCGCTTCTGGCTAGAGCTTCCGCTGCCCAAGAGCCCACGCCACCCACACCAATGACGCACACATGCGCCGCCTGAAAACGTCCCAATGCCGACGCACCATAAAGTCGTTCTACACCGCCAAAACGCCGGGCTAAATCTGCCTGCATGCTTAAATAATTACGGGTCAATCAAGCCGCAACGCATCGCCATCAGCGCCAAATCCGCCGAGGTTGAAGCCGAGAGTTTTTGCTTGATGTTGTAAAGATGCGTGCCCACGGTGCGTGGACTTAGACACAAGGTGTCGGCAATGTCATTGGTGGTCTTGCCTTTCGCCAGTGCGATGAACACCTCAAACTCGCGTGCTGACAACACATCCACCGGATTTTGGTCGCCATTTAACTGCTCTATGGCCATTTGCTGAGCGATGCTGGCTTCCAGATATTTCTTGCGGCCATAAACGGTACGGATGGCTTTAATCAACTCTTCCGCCGCGCTGCGTTTGGTTAAATACCCCATCGCGCCAGCGTTTAATACCCGTTTTGGATGTACCGAATCCTCGTGAGCAGACAGCACGAGAATGCGCGCATTTGAATCTTTGGCCATGATGCGCTCTATAGCTTCCAAACCACCTATACCCGGCATGGTGATGTCCATCACCACCACATCAGGATGGTGTTCCACGTAGTACTTGATACCCTGCTCGCCACTTTCAGCCTCGGCCACCACTTTGATGTCGCTGGCTGATTCGAGCAGCATCTTGAAACCCATACGCACTACCGCATGGTCATCTACTAACATCACATTTATCAATTTGGAATCTCCACTTTAATCGCCACGCCTGATCCGAGTTCAGATTTCACACTAAATATTCCGCTCAAAGCTTGTACCCGTTCACGCATGCCCAACAAACCAAAATGTCGCGTCTGGTCTACTTTATCATTGTCCATACCCACTCCATTATCCTGAACCGTGAGACTTATTTTTCCGGTCTTGGTTCGTGCTAGACGAATATGTACCTCGTTGGCCTTGGCATAGCGCAAAATATTGGTGACTGATTCTTGCACAATGCGATAGAGATTGATATTGATAGTCTCGCCCAAACCCTCCAATTCCCCGGAGAATTTGAGAGAAAAATTTATCTGAGGATTCTGCAGTTGCCATTGTGAAACGGCATCGCGCAGAGTTTCTGTGAGTCCCAGATTATCCAGTGCCCCAGGACGTAACTGGCGGATGATATTGTGCATGCCGTCGTAGATATGATTCGCGGCAGAGACGATGGTCTGCGCGCTGGACTCCACCTCTGGCATAGACTCTTTGGTCTTGTTGGCAATCGCTACGGCAAAGGTTTTCACCGCCGTCACATACTGCCCCAGTTCATCGTGCAGCTCACGCGCCAGGCTGCGACGCTCGTCCTCAATGTGATGTTGAATCAGTTGCGTCAGTTGGCGGTTTTCTTCCAGTTCTCGCTCGGCTTCTTCCATACGTTTACGCTCGGTCACGTCACGCATGGTGCAAATCTCCCCGATGACTTTATTTTCATGCGGATCTATCAAGGGTGCAGCTGACAGCACAACCTCCAGCAAGCGGCCATCGCGTGTGATGCGCTGCGTTTCCACGTTTTCAATCAAACGACGGTCAGCGATCATCACCAAATTGCGCTTCAACTCATGTTCTCGCCCTTTGGGCATGAGAAGCGCCGCCGATTTGCCTATGATGTCGGCGGCAGCGTAACCAAACAACTTTTCCGCTGCCGGATTCCACAACGAAATATTGCCATCCAGCCCATGCATCATAATGGCATCTCCGGTTTGCTTGACCACCAACGCCAATCGGCGACTTTCTTCGGTGCTGCTTTCCAGTGAAGCTGCCATGCGGTTGAAGCTTTGGCCTATCTGCTGAAACTCCGGCAAGCCAAACGTGGACAAGCGCACACTAAGATCACCATCTTCCATACGGTTAATGGCTTGCAGTACGCCACCCATAGGCTTCAATGAACGTCCCAAAGCCCAATACACTATGACATTGAGCAGAATAAAAAAACCAGCAGCTACCCACATCAAAGGAACTAAACCATTCCATGCCTCGCGCACCGCTCCACTAGGGTCAGAGCGCACCATCAAGGTTGCCGCTCCCACTCGCTTCATTACCGCTTCTGACTTCGGACTCACCAATGATACAAACCACTGCGGTGGATTGACATTAGAGCGATATTTGGAAGGCGGGGATTGGTAGATCAGTCTACCCACATTGTCATAAAGAAAAATATCGCTGCTACGCACATGGCCCAACGATTGCAGAAAATGGTGCATCGTCTCATAAGCATGACCGGATTCAGGGTCACTGAAAGCACTTTCAACCACGGTATCTAACAACTGCGTGGTCACTCTTACCGCAGCCTCTACGCCCTCCTGAATCGAGGAACGTGTTCCTTTAACAATCACCGCGCCCGTCGCCACCATAAATAACAGCAACAAAGCAGTAATCAGCAAATTCAGGCGAAAACGCAAGCTCATGCGGCTATTTTCCTTATTTTTTGACAATATTTAGCAGTGTAGCCATGTCCCAAACAAATAAAAAGTCTTAACTTGGGGTAGTATGACAGTGCAATGAAGTTAGTATCTAAAGATATGTTACCCACTAGATTCAAGCGGTCTACAGTCTCTCTGAACCACCCCGTGTGGCTTGGAGTCATTGTGGCATTATGCTCTCACCTTGCATTGGCAGCGGCCGACAACACCACAGCCGCACTCTCTGTAGCAACACCAACTCACATACTTGGTATCCTGCTACTGACGTCTATCGCTTTCATTTTGGGCAAAGAACTATCTAAACCTAGAAACTCCATCCCTCGCCTGCTGCTATTGTTGGTCGGCATAGAAATCCTCATTGTGTTGTCTTTGATAGCGGTTAATCTGTTCGGTCATAACCTAATTTTAGGCAGCTTGTTAGACAGCTTGCTCGTCATGTTTTTCCTCGCCCCCATTATCTGGCGCTTACAAAAAAACAGTAGCGCCTTAGCGCAAGAAAAAGAGCGCAGCATAGCCACTCTAGCCTCAATAGGCGACTCCGTCATCGTGGTGGATTCCGCTGGAAAAGTTGAATTTCTTAACCCTTTGGCAGAAGAAATGCTGGGAACAAACCTTGGACACAGCAAAGGACTCGGCATTTCAGACATCTGCAAGCTAATAGATGCAGACACTCTCACTCCCGTAGAAAATCCAATTTTTAGAGTATTGCGAGAAGAGTTTGCAACGTATCAGACCAAACATGTAATGTTGATACGCCCAGATGGGCGTGAATACCCGGTCGAGAGCTTTGCCTCACCAATTTTAGACCATAACAAAAATGTAAACGGTGTTGTTTTAGTAATCTACGACATCACCGCGCGGCTGAAACAAGAACAAGCCCTACGTGATATTGAAGATCATTGGAGATTGGCACTGGAAGCCAACGAAGACGGGCTGTTCGATTGGGACGTTACCACAGGCAAAGAATGGTTCTCACCTCGTTACCACGAGATTTATGGCTATGCTGATGGCGAACTGTCGGATGAATTCAATGAATGGAAAAAAAGACTGCATCCGGAAGATAAAGAAACGGTACTTGCTCATCTGCAAGATTATCTGCATGGCCGATCACCAATTTACTCTATCGAATATCGCATGCGCTGCAAAAATGGCGAATGGAAGTGGATTCACGCCAGAGGCAAGCTGGTCAGTCGTGATGCCAAAGGCAAACCATTGCGCATCGTGGGTACTCATGAGGATATTGATCTAAGAAAAGCCCAGGAAGAAGAGATGCGGCTCGCGGCATCTGTATTTGAGAAAAATTCAGAAAGTATCATCATCACCTGCCCGCCACACAATAAGATCATCCGCGTCAATCCTGCATTTACCCGCATCACTGGCTATACTGAGGAAGAAGTCCTTGGGCGCGATACACTGTTTTTACGCTCTGGTAAACACGACGAAAGCTTCTATCAGTCAATTCAAAATGACTTGCGTCTCGATGGTTATTGGAGCGGTGAGATGTGGCGCGCCCGTAAAAATGGGGAAATATATCCAGAATGGGTGCATATCTCCGCCATCAAAGATGATCGTGGCCAAGTGTTGCACTATGTGGCCATCTCCAATGATATTTCCAAGGCTAAACAAGACGAAGAGAAAATTCGCGAACTGGCTTACTACGACACCCTCACCAATCTGCCTAACCGGAGGTTACTGGAAGACCGTCTCAAGCTGGCCTTGGCTAACGCACATCGTAACGACAAATTCGTAGTGCTATTGTTCATGGATTTGGATCACTTCAAGCAAGTGAATGACTCGCTAGGCCACTTAGCCGGGGACAATTTGCTGCAACAAACCACCAAGCGCATTCTGGCCTGCGTGCGTGAAGGCGACACCGTGGCGCGCCAAGGTGGCGACGAATTCGTGTTGCTACTGCCAGACCTTGCCAGCAATGCTGAAGCGGTGCATGCCGCTTCCACCGTGGGTGAAAAGATCCGCGAGGCACTGAGTATGCCGTTTGATTTGAATGGCACTGATGCCTCAGTCACCCCCTCTATCGGCATTAGTATCTTCCCCACCGATACCGACGACATGGTGGAACTCATTCGCAATGCCGATACCGCCATGTACCACGCCAAAAACAGTGGTCGTAACAACTATCAATTCTATACCAGCGGTATGAACACAAACGCGATAGAACGTCTTGGCATGGACAACGCCTTGCGCTACGCGATAGAACGCCATGAACTATCGCTAGCATACCAACCGCAAGTAGATGCCAGCGGTCGCATAGTGGGTGCTGAAGCGCTACTGCGTTGGAATAGCGCTACTTTGGGTGAAATATCTCCTTCACAGTTCATCTCCATCGCTGAAGATAACGGGTTGATTTTATCTTTGGGAAATTGGGTGATAGACGCAGCTTGCAAGCAAAAGAAAGAATGGAGAGATTCTGGCTTGTGCGACGACATGGTTCGCATCGCCATCAACATCAGTCCCCGCCAATTCTTCCAGCCTACCTTCATCAATCAACTGTTGCAGAATCTGGAAAAGAATAAAATTACGCCCATCAGCATAGAGTTGGAGCTAACTGAAGGCATTCTGATGCACGACACCAACGACACCATACTCAAACTGACCGAGTTGAAAAAACTAGGATTCAAAATCTCTGTGGACGATTTTGGTACCGGTTATTCTTCTCTAGCCTACCTAAAATACTTCCCGATTGATGTGCTGAAGATAGACCAGTCTTTTGTCTACGACCTTGAGCACGATCCGGATGATCCTGCTATCGTGCGCGCCATTATTGCCATGGCCAAGAGCTTGAACCTCACCGTCATTGCAGAAGGTGTAGAAAATGACAAACAATTCTGTTTCCTGCGCCAATACGGCTGTGACGCTTATCAAGGCTTTTACTTCAACCATCCGATGAGCGCCGAAGCGATGACCAAGCTGCTAAAAAAGGACCAGCTTAAGAACTAGGGAAAAGCTTGAGCCACAGCTCTCGTACCTTTTTCACCTCACTTCGCACCAGCGACAATTTCACTCTTGAATAAGCATCCCCTTGCAACCGTAAGGCGTGCTGTTTTTTCCTGAACACACGATAAGCATCCGCCACGCTTTTTGCCAAACCCGCTGAGACCAAACCCAACTCTCCTGCCATTTTCAGCAAAGCGATATTGCCCACATTGCCCGCCAGAACTGCATGTTGATGCGCGTGCGCCAACACCAAAAACTGCACCATGAATTCCACGTCTATGATGCCGCCACGGTCATGCTTCAAATCGAACAAACCGCTGTCATTGGGATGCGCTTCCAGCATTTGCTGACGCATAGAAGAAATCTCAGTTCTCAGCTTTTTAAGATCACGTTCTTGCCCGATGATCTCGTGTCGAATCGCCTCAAAAGCTGCTCCGATATTGGCATCTCCTGCACAAAACCTAGCACGGGAAAGTGCTTGATGCTCCCACACCCAAGCCTGACTCCGCTGATATTCAGCAAAAGCCTGCACGCTACTCACCAATAAACCGCTGCCGCCATCCGGACGAAGGGCAAGGTCAGCCTCATACAGCAAACCCGCTGGGGTATGACTACTTAGCCAATGATTGATACGCTGCGCCAGACGCGCGTAAATATCGGCCGCATTTTCAGCTTCGTCGTCATATAAAAATACGATATCCAAATCTGAGGCGTACCCCAGTTCACGCCCGCCTAGTTTGCCGTAGCCAATAATCGAAAATTTCGGAATTGGAATATGCGCCTGTTTCAGACCCAGCCACGCATGGCGCAATACCGCGTCCAACACCATATCGGCCAAATGGCTTAAATAATCGGAAAGCGTTTCAACCGCTAGCTTTCCCGCGATATCCTGCGCAGCAAAGCGAAAGGTTTGACTGTGTTTGAAATGGCGTAATACGTCCAGCTTTTGCTCAACATCGTCGCCACACGCCAACAATCGTTTCTCCAACTCCTGCCTCAATGCGACAAAATCCGGCGCAGTGTGCAAGGTATTTTGGTCGAGCAATTCGTCTAACAAAATAGGGTGTTGCGTCAAATACTGCGCCAACCAGGGCGAAGCAGCGCACAACTGGCACAGCCATTGCAGGGCTTGTGGGTATTCGACCAACAACGCCAAATAACTGGCACGGCGACAGATGGTACGCAGCAATTCCAGCACCCGCACCAAAGCAGCCTCTTTATGTTCCAGCTTAGCCGATTCTTGGACTATCAGAGGAATCAGTGCATCAAAACGCGCACGGCTAGTAGGTGGTAATTGCCGGTATTGCGGGCTGCGCGCCATGCTATGCAAATGCTCCACCATGTCTTTGCCAAAACCCAAAGCCGACAACTCGCGTTTAGCCTTGCCTGGAGTCTCCAACACACTCACCCACCAATTTGTATCCGTGCTAATGGGTGTTTGAACTTCAGCAAAAATCTGAGAAAAGTGATATTCCACATGATTACGATGCTCATTCAGAGCGCGTAGAAATGATTTCCAACCGGCAAAATTCATCGCCTTGGCGATACGCACACGGTCTTCATCGTCACCGGGTAAGGTCTGCGTTTGCGCATCGTGCAGATACTGCAAGCGATGTTCCAGATTGCGTAAAAACACGTAGGCTTGCCTCAACTCAAGCACGGTCTTGGCTGGCAGCAATTTTTTGCTTTGCAACAACGCCAATACTTGTAGCGTGGGGCGAATCTGTAATTCCGGCTGCTGTCCCCCGCGCAGCAACTGAAAGACCTGGGCGATAAACTCGATCTCGCGTATACCGCCAGCGCCCAGTTTGATGTTGTCCGTCATATTGCGGGTTTCGATTTCGTTGTGGATTTGCGCCTTCATCTCACGCATCGCCGAAAACGCACCGAAATCCAGATATTTGCGAAATACAAAGGGTTTGAGCAATGCCTCAAGCGCTACGCCCTCACCCACCACCACACGACCTTTGATCCACGCGTAGCGCTCCCACTCACGGCCTTGCAGTTGGTAGTATTCCTCCAGTGCGGCAAAGCTGGACACCAGTGGTCCGGAATTGCCATCCGGACGCAACGCCATATCTACACGGAACACGAAACCATCTTCGGTTTTATCGTGGATGGCATTGATGAGTTTTTTGCCCAGACGAGAGAAAAATTCGTGGTTACTGATGGCACTTTCACCCGATGTCTCGCCATCTTCTGCATAGGCAAAGATGAGGTCTATATCCGAAGAAACGTTGAGTTCACGCCCCCCCAGCTTACCCATGCCGACCACGATGAAGTATTGCTCCGCGCCGCTTTCGCCAGTTGGGATACCGTAGAGTTGTCGTTGCGCGGGTTCTAAATAATTGACAGCGAAATTCAGCGTGACTTCAGCTAAACAAGTACAGGTTTCCACCACTTCAGCCAAGTCCGCCAACCCATTCAAATCACGGGCGATCAGCCGCAGCATCACGCTTTTTCTGAGTTGCCTTAAGGCACGCTTCAGGCTGTCTTCATCGTCAACCGTGCAGCCCGCCAGAAACGTCTGCATCTCGGTCGCAGAAAAGCTTTGATCTAGACCCTCAATCGGCGCGTGCAAGCTACGCTTGAAAAACGGGCTTAAGTCGCCCGCACGCTCAAGCAGCGAGGATTCTTTAGCCAAGGGAAGTGATGCTATCATGCGAGCCATTATGCCTAATGGTGATGATTATGCCCAAAAGAAACGTATTTTTTATATCCGATAGCACCGGCATCACCGCCGAAGCATTGGGATTAAGTTTGCTGGCGCATTTTGACGGCATCGAATTCGAGCAACATCGGGTGCCGTTTGTAGATAATGTCGACAAAGCCCGTGAAGTGGTCACCCGTATCGACATGGCGCGAGAAAAAGATGGTCACCGTCCGATTCTGGTCATGACGCTGGTGAGTTCTGATATACGCGCCGTATTCAGTGAGTGCGATGCCCTGAATCTGGATTTGTTCGGCACCTTCATCAATCCTCTATCGGCCGAACTTGGCCTGATTCCCGCACAAGAAATCGGGATGGCGCGACGTGTAGCCAGCAACGAGTTCAGAGTGCGCCTCAACGCCATCAACTTCACTCTCAAACACGATGACGGGGTCAGCGATGAAGATCTGGAAGAAGCCGACCTTATTTTGGTCGGTGTGTCGCGCTGCGGCAAAACCCCCACCAGCCTCTATCTCGCCATGCAGTTCGGCATCAAATGCGCCAACTATCCCTTACTGCCCGAAGACTTCGAACGCAGACAACTCCCCGGCACTCTGGCGCAGCACCGCAGCAAATTGTTTGGTTTGACAGTCACCGCCGAACGTTTGAGCAGCATCCGCAAAGAGCGCCGTCCGGATAGCGTTTACTCATCGTTACATAATTGCCGCCATGAGCTGGTGTTAGCCGAAGACATGATGCGTCGCGAGAATATTCGCTATTTGGATACCAGCAGTCGATCGATTGAAGAGACGGCGACCACAGTAATGCAACAGTTCGGCATCGAACGCCACTAAAAAATTCATTCTT
>JAIOOY010000016.1 GCA_021414145.1 Methylophilales bacterium
AGCAGTTATTAGAAGATTTGACGAGTGAGTGGATGCGCTGGGAAGAGGATGAAGAGTTTGATGTGGCGGAAGAGTTTGCCGGTGTGCTGAGCCAATTGCTGGCGGCTGAAAGCAAACAGAGCATGAGTGCGTTATTAGCTAAGCCTTTTGCAGCCTTGACAGCAGAGGAGAAAGAGCTTCTCCGCAGTTATCGGCAAACGCCTGTTTTGGAGACCAAATGACTGTTTGTAGTATAATGGTCGGTTTCCCGCTTAACCTTACAAGCTGAGAGCGACACATGGCCAACGACACCCAAAACGATAAAACTAGCGAGAAACTAGATCCCGCCGCCGCTACAGATTTGGATGCGCGTCGCACGCGCCTGAAAAATCTCATCGCGCTGGGCAAGGAGCGTGGCTACCTGACCTACGCCGAAATCAACGACCATTTGCCTGACGATGTGCAAGATCCGGAGCAGATTGACGGCATCATCGGCATGATTGGCGACATGGGCATTCAGGTGTACGAAGAAGCGCCTGATGCCGAAGTGTTGTTGATGTCCGACGCGCCGCCAGCAGTGACCGACGAAGACGCGGTAGAAGAAGCCGAGCGCGCACTGTCTACGGTGGACTCGGAGTTTGGCCGTACCACCGACCCGGTGCGTATGTATATGCGCGAAATGGGTACGGTGGATTTGCTTACGCGCGAAGGCGAAATTGAAATCGCCAAACGTATCGAAGATGGCCTGAAACACATGGTGCAAGCCATTTCCGCCTGCCCAAGTACTATTGCCGAACTGTTGGCTTTGGTAGATAAAGTCGAGACTGGCGAGATTCATGCTGACGATCTGGTGGATGGTTTGATTGATTCCGACGTGGCGCTGGATGAACCGGTGCTGTCTGATGATGCCGACCCTGATGCGGAAGATGAAGAAGAGGATGAGGACGAAGATGGCGCAAAAGCTGCCGCCGTTTCTGCAGCCGCACTGGCTGAGCTGAAGAAGGTGGTACTAGAGCGCTTTACGCTGATTCGTCAGTCTTACGCCAAAATGATTAAAGTGCTGGAGAAACACGACTCCCAGCATAAGGATTACAAAAAACATCAAGAAGCGATTCTAGAAGAACTCATGGCTTTCCGCTTCTCCGCCAAGCAGGTAGAAGCATTATGTGACGGCATTCGTACTACAGTTGAAGAATTGCGTGGCCACGAACGCAACATCATGGGCTTTTGCGTGACCAAAGCTGGCATGCCTCGCAGCCATTTCATCAAGGTGTTCCCCGGCAATGAAATCAATCTGGAATGGCTAGGTGGTGAAATCGGCGCAGATAAGCCTTACAGCGCCAAGCTGGAGCGTTTCCGACATTCTATTGTGGATCAACAGCAACGCCTGACTGCCTTGCAGATCAAGGTTGGCATCCCGATCAAAGAACTTAAAGAAATCAACAAGCAGATGTCCACCGGAGAAGCGCGCGCACTGCGTGCCAAGCGCGAGATGATCGAGGCCAACTTGCGTCTGGTCATTTCTATCGCCAAGAAGTACACCAATCGCGGCCTGCAATTTCTGGATTTGATTCAAGAAGGCAACATTGGCCTGATGAAGGCCGTGGATAAGTTTGAATATCGTCGCGGCTACAAATTTTCGACCTATGCTACTTGGTGGATACGCCAAGCGATTACACGTTCCATCGCGGACCAAGCGCGCACCATCCGCATTCCGGTGCACATGATCGAAACCATCAATAAAATGAACCGCATCAGCCGCCAGATTCTGCAAGAGACAGGTCAGGAGCCAGATCCTGCCTTGCTGGCAGAGAAGATGGAGATTCCTGAGGATAAGATTCGCAAGATTCTGAAGATTTCCAAAGAGCCGATTTCCATGGAAACCCCGATTGGTGACGACGATGACTCGCATCTGGGTGATTTCATTGAGGACATGGCTACCATGGCACCGCAAGATGCGGCCATCTACGCCGGTTTGCGTGAAGTGACTAAGGAAATTCTGGACTCACTTACACCGCGTGAAGCCAAGGTGCTGCGTATGCGTTTTGGCATTGAGATGAACACCGACCACACGTTGGAAGAAGTCGGCAAACAGTTTGACGTAACGCGTGAGCGTATTCGCCAGATTGAAGCCAAAGCCCTGCGTAAACTGCGCCATCCCACACGTTCGGATAAGCTGAGGAGCTTTTTAGAGAACGGTAACGACTAGTTGCCACACAGTTTTTGGGCCCCTAGCTCATGCCTGGTTAGAGCAGCGGACTCATAATCCGTTGGTGCTCGGTTCAACTCCGAGGGGGCCCACCAATTTCATTGCGGCTTTTTTGCTACGGTCGCGTCTTGCAGGCGCACCGCCATCTTGCGTAAAAAGTCCACGCTGACCGTAGGTTCTTCGAGTAATAACGCCTCTAAGTTTTCCGGACTAATCACTACGAGTTGCGCGGTGTCTGATGTCACATAGGCATTTGCAGTACGAGTTTCTCCGGTGAGAAGCGCCATTTCCCCAAAGTAGTCTCCTGCGCTCAGGTTTCTAATGATGGTGGTGCCTTGTTGCACGACAACATTGCCGGACAGAACAAAAAACATGTCACGATTGCTTTCACCGGCACTAAAAACCACAGCATTTTTCTGATATGTCTGCCCGAACTGCTCCATCAGTCCTTGGTGGTAGAGTTCTGTATCCGTTGGTACTTGCATGAATAGTCCGCGCAGCATGAGTACTTGGCGCTTGTGCAGGGTGGCGATGACTTCGATACCGAATAAAAATGCGGCGATACAGAAATATAGCCAGCCAATGGAAAGAAACAGGTTTTTCATGCCGCCGAATACTTCGCCGTAAGAATGATTGATCAGCATGAATAGGCTGAAAGCAGGGCGCATGGCGCTCCACAGCGATGCGGTGACAAGTGAACCAATAAGTAGGTGACTCCAACGCACGTCTCCCGGGTAAAAGGTGCGGGAAAGTAGCGTTATCAGCAAGGCACTTGCCAGAAGGGAGCCTGACCATTGCATCAGGCTAAATAACCAAGGGAGGTCTCGAAAAGTATCTAGCGATTTTTCCAGCGTTAATCCACTAAACGAGAACAGAAACAGCAATGCCAGTATGCCCAGCACGCCAAACACGTCTTCGATATTTCTGCGGACAAATGAGCGTGGTTCGGAAACGCCGGCGATAGCGAAAAAAGCATTACGTACCGCGCCTGCCAGTGGTGTGCTGACCCATAGTAGTGCCAGCATGCCAAATACGCCCCAGATTGCCTCATGTTTAGAGATGTTGTAGACCTCAATCATAATGCGGTGACTGTATTTGGGCATCATGTGGCTGATCAAGACCGAGAGCTTGACGATGGCGTAACTGGATGACACCGCGAAATGGCTCAGTAAAAAGAAGATAAGTAGCGCCATCGGAATCAGCGCAAACATGGCGTAAAAAGAGAGAGAGGCTGACAGGCCGAAGCCGTTGTGGCGGTCAAATGCGCTTAAAGCCTGGCGTAGGACGAATTGTGGTGTGCTGTAGCGGTGGCGCTCCAGTTTGGATTTGGCATCATCTGCAGCTTTTCGAAACTTATCAATATGCATCAGGCTAGACTTTTAAATTGTTCCGTGGCACTCACTAGCGCTGCTGCTATTCCAGGTTCAGATGCCGAATGTCCTGAGACTGGAACTACACGGAAATCGGCTTCCGACCATGCTTGATGAAGTTCATAGGCGGTTTGGATGGGACAGACCATATCGTAGCGGCCATGAATAATGATAGCTGGGATGCGGCGGAATTTCTCCACTTGCGCCAGTAGCGGTGAATCAGCGAGAAAACAATCGTGTATTAAATAGTGTAGATGTACTCTGAGGCGCGCAATCATGGCGCTATTGTTAGAGGAAGCTGCGGACGTTGCTGGCGGGCTTAAATACATGATGGCGTTCTCAAAAACGCTCCAGCTTTGTGCGGCGGTGAGTTGCTCGTTTTCCGGTGCGTTGAAGATACGCTGGTGATAGGCACTAAGAATGTCGGTGATTTCGTTGGTGGACAAGGGCTCAACAAAGCGCACCCAAGCTTCAGGGAAAATTCGACCTACTTCATATAAGAACCAGCGTATCTCAGAAGGGCGCGTCAGAAAAATGCCGCGCAACAGCAGGCCAGTGATTTTTTCGGCATGGAGCGAGGCGTAAAACAGCGCCAAAGTGCTGCCCCAGGAGCCACCAAATACCAGCCAGCGGCTGATGCCTAAGTGCTCACGCAGTAATTCCATATCGTTGGCCAGCGCTTGAATGCTGTTATCATCTACGCAGCCAGCGGGCAGGCTGCGGCCACAGCCGCGTTGGTCAAACAGCACAATACGGTAGTGGGTGGGATCAAAAAAACGCCGCTGTCCGGGATTACATCCACTGCCAGGTCCGCCGTGCAGCACCAGCACAGGCTTCCCATGTGGGTTGCCGCACTCTTCATAGTAAATCTGATGTACCGGCGACACCTCAAGATAACCTGAATGATAGGGCTCTGTAGGTGGGAATAAGGGATCAGTGGTCACGTGAAACTCGCATCTTTAGATGATTGCCATAGGTGTTCGACGGCTATGATAGCATCGCCTCGTGGTAGAGATTTTCACGATTAAAAAATATTGCACAAGCAGTATTGCAAATATATTGCGACTACTCTAGTATTCGTGAAGCTGCACCTAATGTTAGGTGCTGCGGAGTCGGTATTTTTGTTTTTATCACCCTTAGCGGGTAAGAAAGATAGAAGACTGGCTTACTCTAAAACCTTAGTAAATTACTTTGGAGATTCAACATGGAGATTAGCAAAATCAAGTTAGCTCTTGGTGTAGCAGTTGGTATGACCGTAGCAATGCCTATGGTTGCAATGGCCGCTGCCGATCAAGAAGCTGCAATTAAAGATGCAAATAACTGGGCAGACCCACGTGGCGATTACACCAACCAAGCTTACAGCAAACTGAGCCAAATCAATAAAGGCAACGTTAAGAACCTGAAGGCTGCTTGGACATTCGCTACCGGTGTAAACCGTGGTCACGAAGGTTCCCCGCTGGTTATCGGTAACATGATGTACGTGCACACCGCGTTCCCAAACAACGTGTACGCGCTTGACCTGAACGACAATCAAAAAATCGTTTGGGCCTATTTCCCTAAACAAGACCCATCCGTTCAAGCAGTGTTGTGCTGCGACAACGTGAACCGTGGTCTGGGCTTTGGCGATGGCAAGATCCTGCTGCAACAAAACGATGGTGTTTTGATTGCTCTGGATGCTAAGACCGGCGCTAAAGTTTGGGACGTAAAGAACACCGACCCTAAAGTTGGTGCTACCAATACCAATGCTCCTCAAATCCGTAAGGACAAAGTGCTGACCGGTTGCTCCGGTGCTGAATTCGGTGTGCGTTGCTTCATGGCAGCTTACAACCTGAAGGACGGCTCTTTGGCATGGAAGGCATACAGCACTGGTCCAGACAGCGAAGTGCTGATCGGTTCTGACTTCAATGCTGCT
>JAIOOY010000017.1 GCA_021414145.1 Methylophilales bacterium
GCCAAACTCTGAAACATGATTTCGACCGGAGCACCTTCTTCCAAGCACGCAAGCTGGGTTTTAATGTGCGACAACACGCAAATCTGGGTAGGTGCACCGGTGTCACGGCGGATTTTGTCCAAGTGGTGCAGAGTGGCGCTGATGTTGGCGACGGTATCAATGGCCGGATTCAACCCAAATATCGCATCGCCAGAGCCTGTGCTCAAACCGGTGTACATCAACATGGTGATACCGCTTAAGCTATCGGTTGGGTGATTGGGTTGCAACCGCGATGACAAGGTGCCGGGTAAACCCACCACGGTGCGAGCTCTAGCCGCGGCACCTTTTTTGAGTTTTTTAGCGAGAAAAACGAGTTCGTGAATGTCGAGCAATTTGGTGAGTGCTGCCACCATCACCCCAGTTAGAGACGTGCCTATGAGCCGGATGCGATCGCCATTGGCGCGCAGCAGATGGTCTTTTAGTTCACCCAAAGTATAAGCAGCTATCTCTGCAAAAACAGCGTGATTAATGTCGTAATTGACGTGCATTACGCTATCAATCAAACCTTGTGTGGTAGTGAGTGGGTGGTCGAATAGATGTTGTAACGTCAATCCAGAAAGCATCGCCCGCGCCGCCTCACGCATCACTTCGTCTTCCGACGCCAAGCCTGCTTTGCGGTCTCCAGCTTTACTGATGTCGGCAGCGCCCAACAGATGTTTGAGATCACGGAAGGTGCATTCACGGTCGTGCAGTTTAATGCTATAGGGTGCAGATAGTTTAGGTTTCGGCAGCTTGATTTGCGCGAGATTCGTGAGAGTTTTCATCATATTCTCCTGCGGTTAATGCAACCCAAAAAACGAAATCGGTACGATTTGTTGATGTACACGACCAATATTAACAAAATGGGCATCGCGTATAGGAATTTCGTCTATCACCAGCACGTTCAGACCAGACTTTGTCCAATCGGTAGCATAATTGCCTAGCACTTTGCCGATATTGGCTTCGACCAATATCACCAAGGGTTGATGGACAGGGTAAGCACATTGCTTAAGGCTTTGCGCGATGCGTTGCCCAAGAACACGTATGTCATTAAGGCCACCAAGCTCGCCAATAATTTGCACACACGCCCCCTGTTCGCGATGCATAGCCAAGGTCAACGCGGCTAGCCATTGTTCAAATGTGGCGGTGACGGATAATTTGCTGACTATCGGCAGGTCGCGCAATGGCAAGTATTCTGGGTTGGGCAAAAAAAGCGTCGTACCGGATATCTCTGTACTGTGCAGGGTTAAGCCGTACACCGTGGCGCGTCCGCGATTTTCCGGGACGTAATCGCGCAGATCCAGGCTGAGTATGGACGATGCGATAATCGCCCGCGCTAAATCAATACCGAAATCACCGTAGTAGGTAGTGCTAGGTAATCCCTCGCCTGTCATGTGCTGGTAGATCAATTCACCCACACCGCCAGAGAAGGTAATTTTGGGTGGTGGTGAATTTGACACCGGGGGGAACGCAACTTGTTCATGCTTCTTACCCAGAGAGTCAGCAAAAAACTGTGAGTCTCCTTGCACTACGGCCTCAAGCGCTTGGCAGTAATAGCCCATTATCTGCTCACATTCCGCACTACTAAGCGTTTGACCAACGCCTTTATCAATAGACAATTGGCGCAACAGAGCCAAGCCATACTCAGAAATCGCCAGCAATTGATACCCTCCCGGAGAAAATTGAAAATGCCGCGCACCGATGAAATAACATCCGGTTTGCAGCACGTCCCCCTCTTTTCCCAATGCGACATTGGTAGTACCGCCTCCTATATCCAGATTGAGTATCAACGAGTCGCTGTGATAACGACTCAAGTCTGAGCAACTCCCCATAAACGCAAGCCACGATTCTAGGCAAGGGTCTTGTGCTGTGGCGATGACGGTTTCACCCACTAGTTCACGTACTAATTTTGTAATTGCTGCCGCATTGTGACTTTGTGCGGCGAGTCCGGTGATGATACTGCCTCCCGCGAAGATACTATCTAAGCCGCTTTGCATTAGCCATTGACGTATCAATGCGGCAATAGCAACTTCGTCTATATGCTCTTGGATAAATGGGGTAAATACAGGTATTGATTTGAATACTATTTTCGGTTCGCCAAATTCCATGCGACCGGTGATACAGTTACTGGTGACAGAAGCCTCGGCAACCAAGGCAGAGCTAGTGGTAGAGCCAAAATCCAGCCCCAATAGTTTGATGCGCTGATTGGGTGTTGTAGTTACCATCATGAAAAACGCTCATGCAGTTTTGCTACCGCATGAGCGTATCTCTTAATGCACTTTACTCTTTCGGTGCAGGTGGTCCTTTGAAACGCTTAGATTCACCAAATACAAACCAGAACAACCCCATCACCACTAACATTGCGATAGTGACGTACAAGACTTTTTCATTGGGCGGCTGGATGCCTACTATGACTAAGAAGCCGCCACCAATGAAAGCTAGCACGCCAATAAGCTTAGACATACCACCTAAGTCAAATGGGCCTTTATGTTTCCATGTTTTACCTTCTGCCAATACTCCTGCCGCAATTGGCATAATGTAGGAAATGTAAAGAAACACCGCACAACCCACCGAAAGTACAACGTAAGCTGCACCATACAGTGTTGCGGCATAAGCTATTACGGCGGACACCCAAACCGCAGCCACTGGCGTTTTCAACACTGGGTCCACGCTACGCAGGAAACCCGATGCTGGCAGCCCGCCATCCCGTGCAAATGCATACATCATACGAGAGGTAGAGGTCAAACAAGCCAAGCCGCACAAGTAGTTGGATACGAAAATACTAACACTCAATATAACTTTTAAGCCTACAGGCAGAGTACCGAGCAACGCATCAAAATAACCAAACCCTTGTTTCACACCTGTATCCACGTCCGGCATCACTAGCACAAAGGTACAAATCATGATGTAACCGAAAATTGCAGAATAAATGACTGACGACACGATACCTTTTGGCACTGCTTTAGCTGCATCACGCGTTTCTTCAGAAGTATGGGCAGAAGCGTCAAACCCTGTGATGGTATACACGGCAAGTAGCAAACCAAGCAAGAATGGGAAGACCATTCCTTCACTCTTAGGCCAGGGGCTACCTTCAGCGCCTGTGTAATTGGTAAATGTAAATAATCTGTCAAACTCCAATGGGCCTTGGTGAAATGCCAATAGGGAGATGGTTAGCACAACGGCAACCACAAAAATCAAGTACCCTGAATAGTCAGTGATCTTGGTGGTGAACTTTGGAAAACGATAAATCAATACCGCTTGGGTTGCGATGATCGTTGCAACGCCAATGAGTTGCTGCGTATAACCTAGCCCTGCAACGTCAATTCCCAAGATTGGCGCCATAAGAGTCTTGAAGAAAAAGTCATAGACCCCAAAATCCACCGATGCCACCACGAAAATCAAGCCCAGCAGGTTAAACCAAGCCGTACACCAGCCGAAACCCTTGCCGCCTAGAATGGAACCCCAGTGGTATAAGCCACCGGCTGTTGGATAACTTGAAGAAATTTGCGCCATCGCGATTGCAACAATGAGCGCAAACGCAGAACCAACCAACCAACCAACACCTATTGATGCGCCACCAGCTGCCCCCAAAGCCAGCGGAAACGCGCCAATCCCACCTGCCAGAATACAGATAATGGAAAATGAAATGGCAAAATTTGAAAACCCACTCATGTGACGATGAAGCTCCTGCTCATAGCCCATCTTTTTAAGCTGTGCTTCATCCGATGCTGCTGACTGATGTTCTTTACTCATGCTGTGTCCCCTTTGTCATTTCATAACTCCTTAAAAGTGAATGAATTTCAAAAAATACTACAAACCCCTCCAAAAAACATGGTTTAAAAATTATGTGAATTATTACCAAAATCATTGTTCAGGAAACTGCGGCAAATTACAAGTCAAATTCCGCCAGTTACTGTTCCAAATGCGAACAGCTCCAATTTCAATTAGCCACTTGTACCAATTGTCTGGCCATCGCAACTGTCACTGGCTTTTTGGCAGTCAATGACCAGTCATCTAGCGCATCCAGTATTGTCATCAATGTAGGCAAATCCCGCTTCATATGCCGTAAGAAGTACTCCACCACATCGTCAGGCAAGTTCATGCCGCGCTCTCTCGCGTGCCTCTTCAGCGCTTGAGCTTTTTCTGTGTCTGACAAACTTAACACTTGATACACCAGACCCCAAGCTAGGCGGGTTTTGATGTCGTCACGTAATGCCAATTGAGCTGGGGCGACAGGCACGGCGACAATCAGGGTTTTGCCTTGTTCACGATAGCGATTAAAGAGATTGAATAGTGCTATTTGCGAGGTTTCGTCTAGGTTTTGGGCATTATCCAGTGCAACCAATGAGTGTTCTAGCAGGTTGATGGTTTCGGCTTGTGGTGCATCCAGATAGATTGCACTTATCCCGTGCTCCGCTACGAAACTGGTGACGGCATGCAACAAATGGCTTTTACCGCTACCCGCCTCGCCCCACAAGGTCAACGAGTGTTGGCCCTGGGTACCTTCTATCAAGTTTAGCAACGTTTGGAGCAATTCGCCGTTGCTGCCCACAACAAAATTCTGCAGCGTAGGTGCTGGAACAGGTTTTATGTCGAGTAAAAGTTGTTTCACTGCTGAAAAAAATCGCTTTCAAGATAGCGTTGACGCAGATGTCGTAAGGCAACTAACAACGCCGCGCTGGCAGGCAATGCCAGCAACACACCAAAGAAGCCAAATAGTTGCCCAAAGGCTAGCAAAGCGAAGATGACCGCCACCGGATGCAGACCGATGCGCTCCCCCACCAACCAGGGTGTAACCACCATACCTTCAAGCGCTTGGCCGATACCAAACGCCAGCAGCACCGGCAGCAAACCGGAGATTCCTTGAAACTGCATCAAGCCTGCCAAAGTTGCCAATGTAAGGCCTGTCGCCATGCCCAAATAGGGAATAAATACCAGCAGACCAGTGACCAAACCTATAGGTAGGGCAAACGCCAAACCAGCGAGATGTAGTGCCAAGCTGTAATATGCACTCATCAACAGCATCACGGAAATCTGCCCTCGCAAAAACTCTGAAAGCACCGCATCAATCTCGCGTGCCATATTCAAAGTGTTGACTTGCCAGCGCCGTGGAATAAGCTTTTCAAGATGTGCCAGCAACGTATTCCAATCACGCAACACATAGAAAAATACCACCGGAACCAATAGCAAATTGACCAACACGGCCACTATTACCATGCCGCCAGACTTGAGTGACGGTAACAGTGTCGCCGCAAAACTCCCCGCATTTTTGAGATGACTCGCCAGATAGGCTTTAATCTGCTCTGCGTCCAGCCCTAAATCCACACCAAACTGGTTGTGCAGCCAAGGCATGGCGTTGAGCTTAAACCAGTCTATAGTGGTAGGGAGGCGGTCTAAAAACAGTTCTGTTTCGTGGTGTACCAAAGGCGCTAGAATCAGTACCAATGCGGCGATGATGCCTATCAGAAGTAACAGCACTAGCAACACTCCTATCCCCCGAGGTACGCGCCGCGTTTGCAGCCGATTTACCAACGGATTACAGACATAGGCCAACACTGTGGCCAGCAAAAAGGGGGTCAAAATAGGACTTAACCGCCACAGCAGCCATAAACCGGCGGCTACCAAAAATATGGTGACGATACCAAATTGCTCAGACTGTTTAGCGACCATAGGGATGGTTTCGGGTAAAATTCAGGAAGTCAGTAATTTATCCCGTCACACCCTTTAATACAAACCTTTTAATAGAGAGCGTAGAACTTGAGTACATCCAATAAACCCTCGATGAGTTACCGTGATGCCGGTGTGGACATGGAAGCCGGCGATGCGCTGGTGGAAGACATCAAGCCCTATGCCAAACGCACCATGCGCCCGGAAGTACTTGCTGGTATAGGCGGTTTTGGTTCCTTGTTTGAAGTACCCAGCAAATTTAAGCATCCGGTGCTGGTATCCGGCACGGATGGCGTAGGTACCAAGCTGAAATTGGCATTCGAATTGAATAAGCACGATACCGTGGGCATAGATCTAGTAGCCATGAGCGTCAACGACATCTTAGTCCAAGGAGCTGAGCCGCTATTCTTCCTCGATTACTTCGCCTGCGGCAAGCTTGAAGTTGGAACCGCAGGGCAGGTCATCAAGGGAATCGCGCTGGGTTGCGAACAAGCTGGATGTGCATTGGTGGGCGGTGAGACGGCGGAAATGCCAGGCATGTATCCACCTGGAGAATACGACCTGGCGGGCTTTGCCGTAGGTTGCGTGGAGAAAGAAGCCATTATCAATGGCTCTACTATTACAGAAGGCGACATGGTGCTAGGACTGGCTTCCAGCGGCGCGCATTCCAACGGCTATTCTCTGGTGCGTAAGCTCATAGCGATGTCTGGTATAGATATGAATAGCGATTTTGGTGGCAAACCGTTCCGTGATGTGGTGATGGCACCAACGCGTATCTACGTGAAACCCTTGCTTAAGCTGCTGAACGTGGTCAAGGTCAAAGGTATGGCACACATTACTGGCGGCGGCCTCACCGAAAACATTCCACGAGTACTGCCAAGCGGTCTTACCGCCGAGCTGAAAAACGGCAGTTGGGATATCCCGCCGCTGTTCAAGTGGCTCCAAACACAGGGCAACATTACTGACACCGAGATGTTCCGCACTTTCAACTGCGGCATCGGCATGGTGGTGGTGGTTTCCGCATCAGAGGCAGAAATCGCGACCAAGCTACTACGGGCAGAAGGTGAACAAGTGTGGCGTATCGGCGTGATCCGCCCGCAAAACCCCAATGAGCCACAAACGGTCATCGTTTAAGACTGTATCAGCGTTAAACCTGACATGAAAAAACTATTTCTCATCCTTTTGCTGGCTTCATTCTCAGCGTATGCTGCGCCAAAAAAAATCACCGTGACCTATGACGTGACGCGTAAAGGCCAACCTTTCGCTACAGTGAACGAAACCTTCACCCAAGACGGCAAAAACTATCGTGTCGAGAGTGTCACTAGCGGCATAGGGGTGTATGCGTTGCTAGGTAAACGCAAGCTCACCAGCGAAGGCGAAGTCGGTGCTAGCGGTCTGCTACCTAAGCATTTTGAGCAGCAACAAGGTGACAAAAAGGGCGCGAGTGCCGATTTTGATTGGAGCACCAACACGCTGACCATGAACAACAAGGGCAAAACCAGCACAGCACCATTGGAGCCTAGCACGCAAGACCTTGCCAGCTACGCCTATCAATTCATGTTTCGTGTACCCACAGGGGAGGAGATTGCCCTGCCCATCACCTCAGGCAAAAAGCTACGCACCTATAAATACAAAATTGCCAGTCAGAATGAGATGGTGGACGAGGTCAAAACCCTGCATCTGGTCAACACCAACAAGAACGATAATGGAGAAGAAAAAGAGCTGTGGTTAGCCATGGACGGGCATTTCATCCCCGCTAAAATTGTCATGTTTGACGACAATGGCGCCAAGATAGAGCAGGTCATCACCAGCCTGACCGTGGAGTAGTATTGTGTTTAGCCGCGTTATTAACCGGCGATTGTTAGGGGCATTGGCAGTATCACTGTTGTTGCACTGGTTGTTTGTGTCTGGAAAAGCAAATTGGTTGCCGACGTTAATTACAGATGCTGACCCAATCCAGGTAACGCTGGTATTGCCGCCTGCGCCACCTCCGGTAAAACTTACCCCGCGGCTAACAGCGCCGGAGGTCAAAACCAAGGTAGCACCAAAACCTGTTGCAGTTACAAAGCCAGAGCTACCGCCAGCGCCTCCTTTAGAACACCAGCTACCACCCGTTGCTCTATCGGACGCTGCGACTATAGTACAGGCACCTTACGAACCTTCGCCAACCATACAACAAGCGCAAGCCGAGCCACTGCCCGTCATTAAGGATGATCCGGAGCCGATTCCGCTGCCGCCTAAAAAGGTGGAGATTGAATTCATCGGTAACGGTGATAGTAAGGGTAGCGGCATACAAAGCTTTGAGCGGCTTGATAACGGGCGTTACGTCATTAACAGCGAGCTTAGCATTCCAGCATTTTTGTTTGTATCGGCCACCATAAACCAACGCAGCGAGGGTCTAATCACTGCAACCGGCCTGCAACCTAGCCAGTTTCGCCAAAAAATTACCACTAAAAACCCGCAGATCGCCACTTTTGACTGGGCAAACAAAAAAGTAACTCTAGACAGTGGTAAGCGCACTGAGACGGTGGAATTACCGGTAGCGACCCAAGATAGACTGAGTTTTATGTACCAATTCATGTTCGTGCCACCGCTCAACGAAATGCAGCTGAGTATCACCGATGGCAAAAAACTGAAGACCTATAACTATGAATTTGAGGGTGAAGACAGTTTAAGCACTAAAATGGGCACCCTGCGCACTTGGCATATCGCCAAAAGTAACCGTGACAGCGATGCTAAAACCGAGCTATGGCTGGCTATAGACCAGCGCCATTTGCCGGTAAGAATCCGCGTCACCGAAAAAGATGGAAGTGTCACTGACCTCATCGTCAGCAACCTAAAGATAGAATCCTAATGGCAAAAAAACCCCAGCAAAGCACACCCAAGCAAGACATGAGCCGCAACCTCATCAACCATGCTACCCGAGCATTAGAAACCACACTTTCACCCAGTGGTGCGGCGGACGCCAAATTAAGCTTGTACTTTCGTGAAAATAACGATCTAGGCATGAATGATCGCGCATTTATTGCCGATGCGGTTTATGCCGTGTTGCGGCGCAAGCGCTACCTCATGCAAATTTGCGGCAATGAAGATCCCTTCGGACTACTTATGGCATCGTTGCTACGCGTACAGGGTTTAGGTTTGCGCGAACTGTCGGTTCAGCTTTCACCTGCCCAAGCCGCACGCGCGCAGGAAATCAAAGCCGCCATAATTGGCGAACTCACCCCTGCAGTACAGGCAGACTTACCCGATTGGCTATGGAACAGCCTTGCCAAACAATATGGCGAGGAGCAAGCGCTGGCATTGGCTCGCAGTCTGCAGCAGCCAGCACCGCTGGATTTGCGTGTGAATCGGCTGAATGGTCAGCGCGAAGCCGTGCTGGCGTTGTTTGAGAAAGAAGGTATCGCTGCTGAAGCCACACCCTACTCACCCGATGGCGTGCGCTTGAAAAACAAGATCGCGCTGAATAAGCACGTGCTGTTCACCAAAGGGGTAGTAGAAGTGCAGGATGAAGGAAGCCAATTATTGGCATTGCTGGTTGCCCCAAGACGCAGCGAGATGGTGGCTGATTTTTGCGCCGGTGCGGGTGGCAAGACACTGGCCTTGGGTGCGCTCATGGCAAACACAGGCCGACTGTACGCATTTGACGTATCCGAAAGACGCTTAGGTAACTTAAAACCACGATTAGCGCGTTCCGGTTTATCCAACATTCACCCGCAACTCATCGCCAATGAACGCGACCAGAAACTCAAGCGGCTGGCAAGTAAATTTGACCGTGTGCTGGTGGATGCCCCTTGTAGCGGGCTCGGCACCTTGCGCCGTAACCCAGACCTGCGCTGGAAGCAATCACCGCGTGATATTTCCGAGTTAGTGGCAAAACAAACCAACATTCTCGCCGCCGCTGCCAAACTGGTCAAAGCAGGTGGACGCTTGGTGTATGCCACATGCAGTCTGCTCAAAGAAGAAAATCAGGAAATTGTAGATGCGTTTCTAGTGGCGCACCCTGACTTCACAATGCTCAATGCGGCAGAGATTTTAGCGCAGCAGCATGTGACATTGGATACGGGGGAGACGTTGACACTACTACCGCAAACACATGGTACTGATGGATTTTTTGCGGCGGCACTGCAACGCGCTAAACCAGAACTTTAAGCACCAATCCGGCATCTTTCCAGAACCCAATCTCCGCCTCTAACTCGGCCTCGGTCAGCGGGTTTTGTGACAACCAGTCAGTGGGTAACTTGAGTTCAAACTGACCATCATTCAAAGAGAGCTGGAGGTTGGGAATCACCAGCTCCATGCGGTTACGCTGAAACAACACTGCCAAGCGCAGCACCATAATTAACTTGATGCGATCGTCAATTACTGGAGGTAATGAAAGTTTCGTAAGGGAACGGCGTTGCGCGCGCAGCAACAAGCCCAGCATTTGCTGTTCCATCTTGGAAAAACCGGGCATATCGGCATTTTCGACAATGTAAGCAGAATGTTTATGGTAACCGGTGTGTGCGATGGTAATCCCGATTTCATGCAATAAACTAGCCCAAATAAGATAATGTGAAGCGGTTTCCACTTCCATGCTTAATTGTGACTCGAGTGATCGCAACAAGCTAAGTGCCAAGGCTTGTACTCGTTTGGCTTGTGATGCATCTACATGATAGCGGCGCATAAATTGACGCACCGTAGATTCACGCGTGTCGTGATGTTGAATACGTCCGAGTAGTTCGTACAGAACGCCCTGGCGCAGTCCGCTCTCAGACACCTCCATTCTCTCAATTCCCAGCTCGGCAAAGGCACCCAACAAGATGCAAAAACCACCAGCTATAACGGGTGCGCGATCAGCACTCAGTCCCGGCAGCTGTAGATTTTTGACGTCTTTGGCTTGAATGAGTAGATTTTTTAACTCGTAGAGTCCGGTGCGAGTGATGCCACCATCTTTTGACAAACCGTTCGCCAGCAACACTTGACTTAAAGTGCGCGCGGTACCGGCGGAGCCAACCGCTTGACCCCAGCGTTCAGCAGAGAAACTTCGGCGTATGCCTTGAATTTCAGAGCGGGCGGCGATTTCTGCACGTTTGAAATTGCCTTCAGAGAGCTTGCCGTCCTCAAAAAAGCGCAAGCTATAGCTAACGCATCCCATGTACAGGCTTTCCATATCGCTGGGTTCGAAGCCCTGTCCAATGACGAATTCGGTAGAACCACCGCCTATGTCTATGACCAAGCGTTTGCCGGAGTATGGTTGCAAATCATGCGATACGCCAATGAAGATCATGCGTGCTTCTTCGCGTCCAGCGATGATTTCGATGGGGAAACCTAACGCTTCCTGCGCACGCGAGAGCAACTCAGGGGAGTTGCGAGCAACGCGAAAGGTGTTGGTGGCGACGGCACGTACGTTGTGCGGGTCAAAGCCGCGCAGGCGCTCGCCAAAACGCCGTAAGGATTCCACTGCGCGGTCTATGGTGTCAGCTTCGAGAAACTTATCTTTGTTGAGACCTGCACCTAAACGCACCATTTCACGCAAGGAATCATGCATGAACAAGTGGTCGTCAGCCATGCGCGCCACTTGCAGGCGAAAACTGTTAGAACCTAAATCAACAGCGGCAATCTCTACGGGAGCTTGAGCAAGACTCATCAAAAGTTAATTGAGCGTTTCGCGTTCCATTTCTTGCATGCTTACGTGTCGCACATCCTTGCCCTTTACCATATACACCACATATTCCGCGATGTTTTTGGCGTGATCACCAATACGTTCGATAGCTTTAGCCACAAACAACACTTCCAGCGACATGGAGATGGTGCGAGGATCTTCAAGCATAAAGGTGATGAGTTGACGTATCACACCGCGGAAGTCATCATCCACCTGAATGTCTTGGCGTGCCACTTCTACCGTACGGCTAACATCAAGGCGGGCAAAGGCATCCAGTGAAACACGCAACATTTCACGTACTTGTTGCGACATACGCTTAATTTCATTAAAACGTGGTGCGTACATGCGGTCAGAATCGTGTAAACGCTTGGCGACACGTGCGATTTTGGTGGCTTCATCACCGATACGCTCCAAGTCGGTGATAGTTTTGACTATCATCATGATCATGCGCAGATCACCCGCCGCTGGTTGGCGACGCGCAATGATACGGCTGCAATCCTCATCCACAGCTACTTCCAAACCATTAACCTCATGATCGCGTTCTATTACTTGGTCAGCCAGCTGCATGTCTGCGCCGGCAAGTGCTTCCACTGCGTTGGTGATTTGTTCCTCCACCAGTCCGCCCATTTGTAGCACTTTGGCGCGCACGGCTTCCAGTTCGGTGTCGTATTGCTTGAATGTATGTTCGGTTTGCATGGACTGTATCCTTAAGCCAAGGGTTAAGTAGGCTATTTTATTGCAGCTTTATTAAGTTATTGTTACCGCGTGAGTGTTTTTACGCCTTCTTGCGTAGCCAGTAATACAATATCAGCAGGACGCGCAGCAAATAAGCCATTGGTGACCACACCGACGATTTGGTTGATTTTGGCTTCAAGCGCTACAGGGTCAACAATATTCAAGTTATGTACGTCGAGAATGAGATTGCCGTTATCGGTGGTGAAATCACGCAACACTGGCTGCCCGCCTAGCTTGACCAATTGTCGTGCTACATGGCTGCGTGCCATGGGCAGCACTTCCACCGGTAGTGGAAATTTACCCATCACTGGCACCAATTTACTGCCATCCACAATGCAAATAAATTTGTCGGCACACGCCGCTACGATTTTTTCACGGGTCAACGCACCACCACCACCTTTGAGCATGTGGAAATGCTCGGTCACTTCGTCGGCACCATCCACGTAGATTTCCATGCCATTGACGCTATTCAAGTCATAAACTTCTATGCCGTGAGCGCGTAAACGTTGTGCGGTGGCTTCAGAGCTGGCGACCGCACCGTCAATCTTATGTTTAACCTTGGCTAATTCTTCAATGAAAAAATTGGCAGTAGAGCCAGTGCCTACGCCTATGATTCCACCTTTGACATAAGCCACAGCTGCTTTTGCCACTTGTTGTTTTAATTCGTCTTGTGTTGCCATGTTCTTAATCCTTAAGAGCTTTCGTTTTCTTTATAATCACCATACCTAGCCCTCAATAATACACGCCCTTGAAGCAGATGAAAAACGACTACCCAGAAAAAATACGTGCAGCGCGCGTTTATGACGTGGCAATTAAAACCCCATTGGAATATGCACCGCAATTGTCGCAGCGCATAGGCAACCGATTGCTGCTCAAGCGCGAAGATATGCAACCTGTGTTTTCCTTCAAGCTGCGTGGCGCTTATAACAAAATGGCGCATTTGACTGAAGTTGAACGTAATCGTGGGGTGATTTGCGCTTCGGCTGGTAATCACGCACAAGGCGTGGCCTTGGCCGCGCAAAAACTGGGTTGCCGAGCGGTGATTGTGATGCCTACTACCACACCGCAGATCAAGGTGGATGCGGTTAAGCGTCGCGGCGCAGAGGTGCTGCTAGTCGGTGATTCATACGATGAAGCCAGTAACCACGCCCATGCATTAGCGACAGAACAGCAACTCACCTATGTGCATCCGTTTGACGACCCAGAGGTCATCTCCGGACAAGGCACTATAGGCATGGAAATTATGCAGCAGCATCCAGAACCAATCCACGCCATATTTTGCTGCGTGGGAGGTGGTGGGCTGATCGCTGGTATTGCAGCTTATGTGAAAAGTGTGCGGCCGGAGATCAAGATTATCGGCGTGGAAGCTGAAGATGCCGACGCCATGACGCAATCGTTGAAAGCCGGAAAACGGATCAAGCTGGAGCAAGTGGGCTTGTTTGCTGATGGCGCTGCGGTCAAGCAAGTGGGCACAGAAACTTTCCGTCTGTGCCAAGAATTCGTGGATGACATGATAGTGGTGGATAACGATGCCATCTGTGCCGCGATTAAAGACGTGTTTGAAGAAACCCGCTCCATTCTGGAACCCGCTGGAGCACTAGCCGTGGCCGGTGCTAAAGAATATGCAATGCGTCATAAGCTCAAAAATAAGACGCTGATTGCCATCGCAAGTGGCGCTAACACAAATTTTGACCGCCTGCGTTTTGTGGCGGAGCGCGCTGAAGTCGGCGAAAAGCGTGAAGCCGTGTTAGCGGTTACCATCCCAGAAAGCCCCGGTAGCTTCAAGAAATTTTGTGCCTTACTGGGCGCCCGTTCCATCACTGAATTCAATTATCGCTATTCAGACCCTAAAGAGGCGCACGTATTTGTTGGCGTGAAGATAACCAAGCGACAAGAAGCACATAATCTGGTGGAATCATTACGCAAACACGGATTGGAAACGCTGGACTTGACCGACGACGAAATGGCTAAGCTGCATATTCGTCATCTGGTCGGAGGACGCGCACCACTAGCCAAACACGAACTGGTATATCGCTTTGAATTTCCCGAACGCCCAGGTGCTTTGATGCGATTTCTGGAACATATGAGCAACGGTTGGAACATTTCACTATTCCACTATCGCAACCACGGTGCGGATTACGGACGGGTACTAGTGGGTATGCAAGTACCCGATAGTGATAAAAAAGAATTTAAGGCGTTTCTGAAACAACTCGGCTATGTGTACTGGGATGAAAGCAACAACCCTGCATACAAGTTATTTTTGGGTTAATTTCCTTACTAGACCCTCTTCCCAGCTTTGAAACGGGTGATGATCAACCTTTAGGTCTTCCGGTTTTTAGCTTCTCAACCTCGCTCACTGCTTTTATCAGTGATGCATCTGAACATTTCGACAATGCTATCAGCCCAGCTCGCAATAACTCACTTTTTTTAACCTCTATTCCATTTACAAGACACTTTGCTTTGAGCGTGTCAAGAATGGAATAGTCATCTTCCGGCATGGTAAAGCTGTCACGTACCATTTTCTGCTTAGCAGATTTTTTATCTTTATCATTCATTGCCATACCCCTTTATGGTAAATCTGAGTAAAAGATACCATAAAGCCTGCTTGTAACTACGAAGTTTTAGTGCATAAGTGCATAGACATAATTATAAATCGCCGCCCAAACATTTTTTGCGGGTACGACATCATTTTCTTCTTGCGAATTCAAGCGGCCATTATCGTCCGCAATGAGATGCGCCAGATACTTGGGCTGAAAACTGTATAAGATTCCATAGTGTTGGTTGCCAATTGGTAACATGCTCGCCTCCTAATTTAAAGTTGAACGATGTAAATCGTATAAACAGAATAAACGATTTACACCGTTATGGCAACAAGTATTTAGGAAAGTTTCGGGGCTACTGAAATAAAGTACAGAAAGCTAGATTTTTTCTAATAGTAACTGCACCAAATCCTCAGCCGCAGCGGGTGCCATAGTCACTCCATAGCGAAAATGTCCGGTATTGAGCCATACATTTTCTAGCTGAGGATGCCGTTGAATAACGGGTATATTATCTGGAGAACCTGGGCGCAAACCGCTCCAATGCTGAATTGCAGAGCATTCTTCTAATGCAGGCAATAGCTTTGAAGCTTTTTGATGCAATGCTTCAGCCGCCGTCTTGGTGGTAGTTTTATCAAATCCCATGTCTTCTACCGTACTCCCTGCAAGAATATGGCCGTCGCGGCGTGGGATCAAATAAAAATCATCGCAATACAGTATTTCCCTCAGCAGACCGACAGGTTGTTGATAGAGCAACATCTGACCGCGCATAGGCTTAAGTGCTATATCCAGCGAGTAATCTCCAAGTATGGTTTGGCTCCACGCTCCTGCGGTGACGACAACGTCTTCGCAGCTTAAAGTTGCACCTTGGCTCGTTCGGAGTTGTGATACACGGTTTTGATTGGGGGTAATAGGGGAAATTTCTGCTTTAATAACAGGTATTTGATTCATCTCCAGCCAGCATTTCAGCGCTTGCATCAGCCGTGGGTTTCGCACTTGTGCCACATGAGGTAGCCATAACGTGTCATTTTCCAATGCGAACTCAATTTTATGCTGGGCGCACCATTGCTGCGCAGCGTTTTTGTTGAATGGCGCCAAGATGCGTAAGCCGCTGACGGTGTACTCTGGGTTGATGCCAGTGGCAGCTGTTAATTCTTCAGAAAGCGCCGGATAATGCGCCGCACCCCTGATTGCTAGCTGATTGACTGGTTCGGTGTAATCCCATGGTAAGAGCGGTAATAAAACGCCGCCTCCAGCCCAAGAAGACTCTGCACCCAACTCAGCACGTTCAATCAAGGTGACCTGGGCGCCATTTTTGTGCAAGGCCATGGTGGTCAAACAGCCTACAATGCCACCGCCTATAACGACAATTTTGCGCTTCATTTGCCCGTGAGCAGGCGCTTTTCTGCTCTGACTAGATTGTCTGGGGTGCCTTGCAATACGACCACATCTCCTTCAATCAGCATGGTTTCTGGAGCCGGATCTAATCCTTTCAGATTACGGCGGCGAATGGAGGTCGCTTGTACTTTGTATTCTTGCAGCTCCAATTCTGTCAGACGTTTACCGCAAGCAAACGCGGCGGCAGGTAGCGCCACTGAATGCAGGCGTAATTGCTCTTCGTCACGCGCGTCGAGGTCGTAATCCGACAGCCCATGAAAGAATCCACGAAATAACTGGTAGCGTTCTTCACGAAAAGTGCGGATGCGCTTAACCACTCGGCTCAGTGGTACGCCAAGTAACACCAGAGCATGAGAAGCTAGCATCAGGCTACCTTCCAGCACTTCTGGCACCACTTCTGCCGCGCCAGCATCTAAGAACTTTTCCATGGTAGTTTCGTCTGCGGTACGTACGATGACCGGGATTTGCGGATAGTGCTCTTGCATGACATGCAGCACCTTCATCGAGGCTTGCGTATCGGCATAGCTGATGACCATGGCTTTAGCGCGAGCTGCTCCTGCGGCTTGTAGCACCACGCGCCGCCCTGCGTCGCCATACACCACATTATCGCCAGCAGTGGCGGCTTCACGCACCCGTTCCGGGTCTATATCCAACGCAATAAAAGGAATGTTTTCTTGGATCATAAAGCGCGATAGATATTGTCCACTGCGGCCATAACCGCAGATGATGACATGGTCTTTTAGGTGTTGGCCGATATGTTCGATGCCTTGTACCCAGCGTTCACGGTTGCCTTTATAGCTAGGAGAGAGTGCGGTGGCAATCTTGCCGTTATATTGGATAATAAAAGGAGCCACCACCATAGACAGCAACGAGGCTGCTAGCACTGTTTGCATCGCTGCGCCGCCGATAAGTCCGTATTCGCTGCCTTGTGCCAGAATCACAAAACTGAATTCGCCCGCCTGCGCCAACATAATGCCGGTACGTATCGCCACATCGGTTTGATGTTTGAATGATCGGATTAATAGCGTGATAAGTAAGGCCTTGAGCGTTACAAACGTCACCAATAGCAATAACACCCAGATAAGGTTGTCCATCAACAACCGTAAATTGAGCAACATGCCCACCGTGATAAAGAATAATCCCAGTAAAATATCGCGGAACGGTGCGATGTCCGATTCCACTTGATAACGATAGCGAGTTTCTGAAATCAACATACCTGCGATAAATGCGCCCAAAGCATAGGACAGCCCGGCGTATTTGGTGGCGAAAGCAAGTAACAAAGTCACCATTAACACGTTCATCACGAACAATTCACGCGATTGTTGGCGTGCGATTAGATCGAACCATGGGCTGATAACCGATTTTCCAAAAATAAGTAACAGGGCCAAGGTGAAAATAATCTTTATCAAAGACCAACCCAGCATGGTCGTCAATTGATTGCTAGGTTCAGCAAAAGCGGGGATGAGAATTAGCAATGGCACCACGATAATGTCTTGGAACAGCAACATCCCCATCAACAGCCGTCCGTGGCGTGAGCCTAATTCGGTCTTTTCCACCAGCATCTTAGAAACAATTGCGGTCGAAGACATGGTAAGCGCCCCTGCCACTACAAAAGCCGCTCGCCAATCGAGGCCAAAAGCTATCGCCGCAGCCATGACCAACAGAATGGTTAAAACCACTTGCAAGCCCCCCAAGCCAAATACCGTGCGGCGCATAGCATAAAGTTGGGGCAGACTAAACTCTAGTCCGATACTAAACATCAGAAACACCACGCCGAACTCAGCCAACTCGCGGCTGGCTTCATTGTCAGGCAACAAACCAAAGGCAAAAGGACCCAGCGCTAGGCCAATTAAGAAATAGGCCAGCATCGAGGGTAACCGTAACAGGTGAAACAAGCCTACCGCAATCACCGCGCTGATGAGCAGAAGTAAAATGATTTGTAGAGAATGCATAGTTTTTAGTCTGAGCTAGAGAGCAATTTTTATGCCGACCTTTATCCGGCGGCGTTTCCCTTTTATACTTGGGGTGTTATGACTATCTTAAAAACCAGTTCCCACGGCTTAGCGCTTGCGCGTGAAGTGTTGCAAGTTGAAGCACGCGAGGTTGAGGCACTCGCCGCGCGGCTGGATGCCAACTTCCAGCGCGCCGTTGAACTCATTCTACAATGCCGTGGGCGGGTCGTGGTGAGCGGTATGGGTAAAAGCGGACATATCGCCAACAAAATTGCTGCTACCCTTTCCAGCACTGGAACTCCGTCATTTTTCATGCATCCGGCAGAAGCCAGTCACGGTGACGTGGGTATGATGACAGGAGATGATGTGGTGTTGATGCTCTCCAACTCCGGCGAGGGCGACGAGCTACTCACCATAGTCCCTGCCGTCAAACGAATGGGAGCCAAGTTGATTAGTATGACCGGCAACCCCAACTCTACTTTGGCTAAGCAATCAGAGGTACATTTGGACGCTGCGGTATCTCAAGAGGCCTGCCCTTTGGGGCTGGCGCCGACCGCCAGCACCACAGCAGCACTGGCTCTGGGGGATGCGCTGGCGGTTGTGTTGCTGGATGCGCGAGGATTTAGCGCTGATGATTTTGCCCGTTCTCATCCGGCGGGCGCACTAGGGCGTAGGCTACTGATACATGTTTCTGATGTAATGCGGGTCAAGGAGGCGATTCCAAAGGTGGGCGAAGACGCTTCATTTTCGCAAGCGCTATTGGAAATGACCAAAAAAGGGTTGGGCATGACTGCAGTAGTCAACGCTAAAGGCGCGCCAGTGGGTATTTTGACAGATGGCGATTTACGCCGATTGTTTGAAAAAGGTCTTGATTTTAACACCGCCACTATCGCCACCACCATGCACGCCAATCCTCAGACCATATTGCCCAATCGCTTGGCGGTAGAAGCTGTGGAATTGATGGAAGAGCGCAAAATCAATGGCTTGCTGGTAGTAGACGCTCAAGGCGCGTTAGTGGGCGCACTCAATATGCACGATCTACTCAGGGCGAAAGTAGTATGACTCTCGAACAACGCGCGCAGCGTATCAAACTGGTGATATTTGACGTGGACGGTGTGATGACCGACGGGCGGCTCATCATAGGCGACGACGGTTTGGAATATAAGTGCTTTAATACGCAGGATGGCTTGGGCATGAAGTTGCTCAAGGCGACAGGCGTTGATATGGCGATTATCACCGGACGCACCTCCAAGGTGGTTACCCAGCGCGCTGAGAGCACGGGTGTCAGTTATTTTTATCAGGGCGTGGACGACAAGCTGCTAGCGTTTGAGGAATTAATGAAAGAAACGGGCTTGCAACCGGATCAATGTGCCTTTATGGGCGATGACGTGGTGGATTTGCCACCCATGCGCCGTGCGGGTTTGGCGCTAACAGTGCCGCAAGCGCATGATCTAGTAAAGCAGCACGCCCACTACATCACCACGCTGCAAGCGGGACAGGGCGCGGTGCGCGAGGTGTGTGAGCTGATTATGCGCACGCAAGGAACACTGGATAGTCAGCTAGCCCAGTTTTTGCGTTAGTCTTAAGCGATGAAAGGTATTCCTGCGATTTGGTTTGGGCTGATGTTGTTGGCCTTGCTAACAGCGCTTACTTTTTGGATAGATAAGGTAGCTGAGCCGCCTGCTGCTAAGCGCGATGGCAGCACTCGTCATGACCCGGATTACATCGTGAACAATTTTTCGACTTTGCGTACCAATGGGTTCGGTAACCCGCGATACAAGCTGGAAGGTGCTGAAATGCGGCATTTCCCTGATGATGATAGTACAGAATTGACCAAGCCACGTTTCAGTTTGTACAGCTTCAAAAAACCAACGACTGAGATTATTGCGGATCGAGGGCAGGTGTCTGCCAATGGTGAAAACGTGTATTTCATGGATAATGTGAAGGTAGTGCGTGCGGCAACGCAACGCAAAGCGGAATTGACCATGGTCACGGATTATCTGCACATTGTTCCGGATCAGGATTTGGCAAAAACTGATCATCCCGTAACCATATTGCAAGCGCCCCACACAGTAATTCGTGGCAATGCAATGCAGTTTTATAAAAAACAAGGTATTTTGAACCTGCAAGGCCATGTCAGAGTGCATTATGTGCGACCTGACACTCCGCCTAGCAAGGCGTTAACCATAGAACAAGTGGCGGGGTCGCAGCCGCGCTTGATGCCTAGAAAGTCGGTAGTGCAGCCGCAATTGGATAGCTTGGTACCAACGCCAGCATCAAAAGGTGCAGTTCCAGTAAAGGCGAATCCGCAGGTGAATAAATTGGAACTTACTGCGCCGTTGCAAGCGCCAACAGCTCAACCAGCAAAAGAGGAGCAACCAAAAGCTGTAAGCTCAACTCAGGCAGAGAAACAAAAGGTAAAGAAACATAAGGGTAAGAAGAATGCAAAAACAGACACTCAGGCCAAGTCCAGCAAGCCTAAGCCCACTCAAGCAAAGAAAAGTAAGGCAAGAATCCGGAGGCAATATGAAAATCCATAAATTAACATTAGCGCTGTGGCTGGCAATCGTGCTGTTTAGCGGTGTAGCGCAAGCGGAAAAGGCCGATCGAGACAAACCGATAGACATTGAGGCCGACAATTTATCGGTGAATGACGCTAAAAAAACCAGTGTTTATACCGGCAACGTGATTTTAACCAAAGGCACGCTGGAAATTCATGCCGACAAGCTTATCGTACGTGAGGACGCTGAAGGCTTCCAGCACAGCACGTCCACCGGCAACCCCACCACCTTCAAACAAAAAATGGAGGGTAAACCGCAGTATATTCAAGGCAGTGGTTTACGAATTGAATACGATGGCCGTGTAGACAAAGTGCAGATTTATGAAAAAGCTTGGTTCAAACGTGGTGAAGATGTGGTGAATGGCGATTACATCATGTATGACGCCAGCTCAGAATACGCCGAAGTGTTGAGTAATAAGCAAACAGCGACATCTAATACCAGCAAGGGTCGTGTGCACG
Source organism: Methylophilales bacterium (assembly GCA_021414145.1). Lineage (GTDB taxonomy): Bacteria > Pseudomonadota > Gammaproteobacteria > Burkholderiales > Methylophilaceae > CAILHX01. The sequence goes on from JAIOOY010000017.1 coordinate 20,971, forward strand.
CTACCATCCAGCCGAAAAAGGCCATCGTACCAACAGTAGATGGTACATCAGTGAAGTCGGGTGAATGAGCGAACTTAAAGTAGAAGGCCTAAAAAAGCGCTTCAAGGCGCGCACCGTGATTCACGATATTTCGGTCAGCATTTCTAGCGGCGAAGTAGTGGGTTTGCTGGGTCCGAATGGCGCGGGCAAGACCACCAGCTTCTACATGATGGTGGGTTTGGTACCACTGGATGGTGGGCGCATCACCATGGATGGCGTGGATTTAGGGCACTTGCCTGTGCATAGACGCTCACGTATGGGTCTGTCGTACCTGCCGCAAGAGCCGTCCATATTCCGCAAATTGACGGTGGCGGAAAACATATTGGCTATTCTTGAGCTGCAGCACTTGCTACCACTGCAAATGGAGTCAAAATTAGAGTCATTGCTGTTGGATTTACATATTTCGCACTTACGACATAGTCCTGCGGTGAGCCTATCGGGAGGTGAACGGCGACGAGTGGAAATCGCACGCTGTTTGGCCAGCAATCCGCGCTTTATCTTGCTGGATGAGCCATTTGCCGGGATTGATCCGATTGCGGTGATTGATATTCAAAAAATCATCAAATTTTTAAAAGAAAAAGGTATCGGTGTACTAATTACCGACCACAATGTGCGTGAAACCTTGGGCATTTGCGACCGCGCTTATATTGTGAATGATGGACGCGTGCTGGCAGCGGGGCGGCCAGCAGACATTATCCAAAATGAGAGCGTGCGCGAAGTATATCTAGGGAAGAATTTCAGGTTATAACTATGAAGCAAACGCTTCAATTACGTGTTTCTCAACATCTCACCTTAACGCCGCAACTGCAGCAGTCTATCCGCTTGTTGCAACTCTCTTCCATCGAGTTAGGGCAAGAACTGGAAACTATTCTGCTAGAAAACCCTTTGTTGGAGCGCGTGGGGGAGGAGAGTGTCAATTATTCTGAAATTCGCGAAACACCAGTTAGCGAACACCAAGAGCCAGCAGAACCCATAGATAAGGCCTCAGAGTCGGTGGGAGAGCAAGACTTTGACGCAGGCGATAATGGGCGTTGGGAACAGACATCGAACGGCAGCACGCACGATAACGAGGACGACAACGACTTCAGTTTTCAAGAACCGAGCACAACTACGCTGCGAGAACACCTGCTGGAACAACTGCGCTTGATGCATCTTTCCGAGCGTGACTTGCTATTGGCAGGCATGTTGGTGGATGCGATTGATGAAGATGGCTATTTAGATCAATCTCTGGAAGAAATGCTGACGTTCTTGCCGCCAGAGCAAGAGGTGGATTTGCTGGAGTTACAAACAGTGCTCAAACTGATTCAGCACTTAGATCCACTCGGTATAGGTGCACGCAATCTAACCGAATGCCTGCAACTGCAACTGCTCGCCATGCCCGACGATACTCCCTATAGAGACTGTGCTTTGGCCATAGTACAAGAGCACCTACCCCTGCTGGCGGCGCGGGACTTTGTCCGGTTACGTAAGATTTTGTCGTGCAATGACGATACCCTACGCGGCGCTCAACTGTTGATTACACGTCTGGACCCACGTCCCGGCGCAGGGTTCACCAGCATAGAAGCTGACCATTACGTACAGCCGGAAGTAGTGGTGAAAAAAGTCAAAGGCCTGTGGTTGGCAAGCCTCAACAATGACGCGGTACCCAAGCTGCGTATCAATCGCGTCTATGCCGACATCCTGAAACGCAACCGTGACAGCTCTTCGCAATATCTCGCCAGCCAGATGCAAGAAGCCAAATGGTTCATCAAGAACATCCAGCAGCGTTTTACCACCATTCTGCGGGTATCACAGGCTATTGTGGATAGGCAACGCAGTTTTTTTGAGCATGGCGACGTGGCCATGCGCCCTTTAGTGCTGCGCGAGATTGCAGATGAGTTGGAATTACATGAATCTACCATTTCGCGGGTCACTACGCGCAAATATATGCTGACTCCGCGTGGGGTATATGAGTTGAAATACTTTTTCGGCAGCCACGTGGCGACCGAAACTGGAGGAGTGTGTTCTGCAACTGCCATCCGTGCACTCATTAAACAACTGGTTTCTGCAGAAAAGCCGCAAAAGCCTTTGTCGGATAGCAAGCTCACTGATATTCTGGGAGAGCAGGGCATAGTAGTAGCACGCCGCACCGTTGCCAAGTACCGTGAGTCTTTGCAAATCCCTGCGGCGAGTCAGCGTAAGTCGTTGTAATTTATAAAGTAGTCTACAAAACTTAGGAGATTAAAATGAATCTGCACATGACCGGACACCATCTTGAAATAACACCAGCTTTGCGCGAATACGCGCACAACAAGCTGGAGCGACTGAGCAACCATTTCGATCATGTCATTGACATCAAAGTTACACTCACGGTAGAAAAATTGAAGCATAAGGTAGAAGCTACTATCCATGTGCCAGGTAATGATTTACATGCTGAAAGCAGCGATGAAAACATGTATAGCGCTATTGATTTGCTTGCCGATAAGCTTGATAGGCAAGTATTGAAGGTGAAAGAAAAGTTTGCCGACCATCACCGTGCCGACGGCGGTGTGAAACACCAAGCGGTGGGCTAGTTGAACACTTAGGAAACCCAGCATGGGACAAATCAGCGTTAATGAGCTTCACCGCGAAACCCGTCGCCGACTTAGGTTGACCTGGGTGGCGGGCTTAAACGGAGGTGACAAATTGCTCACCAGCGAAACCGTCACTAAGCCTTCGCTGGCGCTGATTGGTCACCTCAATTTTGTACATCCTAACCGGGTGCAAGTGTTGGGCTGTGCCGAGATGGACTATCTGCGTGGCTTGGACGCTTCCGCTGTCAAACAAGCCATTAATAATTTGTACTCCACCGACTTGGCTGCTGTAGTGGTAGCCAATGGTGAGGCTGTGCCAGCGGCTCTGACTAAGGCGGCGGAAAGCAAAAATACCCCATTATTCACTTCACCTATGCGTAGTCCGGATTTAATGGATCTGTTGAGCCATTATTTGGTGCAAGCATTGGCCGAATCCATCAGCTTTCATGGCGTATTTCTTGAAGTGCAGGGTTTTGGTGTACTGATAAAAGGTGATGCCGCCATCGGTAAGAGCGAATTGGCGCTGGAATTGGTGACACGTGGCCATCGCTTAGTGGCAGATGATATTGTGGATTTTTTCCGTATCTCGCCGGACAGGCTGGAAGGCCGCTGTCCCAAGTTGTTACAGGACTTTCTGGAAGTACGCGGCTTAGGCATCCTGAATATCCGCGAGCTGTTCGGCGATAACGCTGTCAAGCCCACCAAACCTTTGGATATGATCGTGCAGCTGCAAATGGCCGATTCCAACTCGCCGCAACAATTAGACCGATTGCGAATCAAATCACAAAGCGAAGCTATTCTGGGTGTGAAAGTCCCCAAAGTCACCATCCCAGTGGCTGCCGGTCGTAACATTGCAGTACTGGTGGAGGTGGCAGTGCGTAACCACGTGTTGTTGATGCGCGGGGTGAATAGCTCCAAGCAGTTCATGCAGCGGCAGACGCGCGAGATGCGTCGCCAAGGTAAGGTCGGGAATCCCTAGATGCAGCTAGTCATCGTCACTGGTCTTTCCGGCTCTGGCAAAAGCATCGTCATGAAGGGTCTGGAAGACAGCGGTTATTATTGTGTAGATAATCTGCCCGCGCCCTTGTTACACCAGGTGGCATCGCACCTAGAATTGGCCGGACACCATCTCGCCGCAGTGAGCATAGATACACGCAGCGCACAACTGGAAGATTTGCCTCAGCATATTGAGCACCTAAAAACCATCAACATCGAAGTTTCAGTATTATTTTTAGATTCCAATACCGAAACCCTAGTCAAACGCTTTAGCGAAACGCGCCGTCGCCACCCGCTCTCAAACGATACACGTACCTTGGCTGAGAGCATTCATCTGGAGCGTGAGTTGTTGGCAGAATTGAGCGACATGGGGCACAGACTGGATACCAGCGAACTATCCGCCAATACCTTACGTGCCTGGGTTAAGGACTTTGTGGCGTTGGATCACAGCGGTTTGGCTTTGCTGGTAGAGTCTTTTGGCTTCAAGCACGGCATTCCGCTGGATGCAGACATGGTGTATGACGTGCGCTGCCTGCCCAACCCGCATTACGATCCAAAATTACGTCCGCTAACAGGGCGTGACGCTGCGGTCATTGAATTCCTAGAAAAAGAGCCACAAGTCAGCGAGATGCTGAACGACATCCGCGATTACATCGAAAAATGGTTGCCGTGTTTTGTGCGCGATAACCGCAGCTACTTAACAGTAGCCATAGGCTGCACTGGCGGACGACACCGTTCAGTTTATTTTGTGGAGAGTTTGGCCGAGTATTTCCGTAAACAAGGCCAGCAAGTCTTGGTGCGGCATCGCGGACTAGTGTAAGGATATTTGATGATAGGCATACTGATAGTCACACACGGTGGATTAGGCGAAAGCCTGGCAGATTGCGTCACCCACGTGCTGGGTAGCAAACCTCCCTTGCTGGAAGAGTTGGGCATCTGTATGGAGGATGACCCCGAGGTGATGTTACCCCGCGCTCAGGCTATGATAAAAGAGTTGGATAGAGGTGCAGGAGTGCTGGTGTTGTCCGATATTTATGGCGCGACACCATGCAATATCGTATGCCATTTAGTGAAACCGGGGAAAGTGGAAGGTGTGGCAGGGGTGAATTTGCCCATGCTCATCCGCGCTTTGAGCTATCGGCATTTGGCCTTAGATTTGGTCGTGGAGAAAGCCATAGCAGGCGGTGTTGCAGGCGTGGTTCATTTTACAGAGGAAGCGCACGGAACATGATTAAACAAGAAGTGGAAATTATTAACAAACTGGGCTTACATGCCCGCGCTTCAACCAAACTCACCCAAGTAGCCGCGCAGTTTTCTAGCCAAATCTGGATAGAACGCAATGCCAGACGGGTAAATGCAAAAAGCATTATGGGCGTGATGATGCTAGCGGCAGGCAAAGGAAGCAAGATCACTTTTGAAGTTGAGGGGCAGGATGAGGAGCCAGCGATGGCAGCACTGCTGAATCTGGTAAATGATCGCTTTGGAGAAGGGGAATGAATTTATTTTCTTACAAAGGAAAAACCCCCATGAGCTTTGCTCCTGAAAGAGGCAGAACTCTGTGAGTTTCACTATGCACGGCGTGGGTGTTTCCGCAGGCATCGCCATAGGCCGTGCCCATCTGGTCTCGCACGCTCTGTTGGAAGTGGCTCACTATGATGTGCGCCCCGAACTGCTGGATTTTGAGGTGAATCGTTTTGAGCAGGCGGTAACCACGGTGCGCGAAGAGCTAAGTAGCATTCGGCAAAGTTTACCCAACAACGCGCCGGCGGAAATGGGCGCTTTTGTGGATACGCATTTGATGATTTTGTCGGACGGCTCGCTATCTCAAATGCCCAAAAGTATTATCCGCGAAGAAAGCTGCAACGCTGAATGGGCGTTGAAACAGCAAATGGATACATTGGTTGAGCAGTTTGAGGCGATTGAAGACGTGTATTTGCGTGAACGCAAATTTGACGTGGTGCAGGTGGTAGAACGGGTAATCAAGGCGCTGCTGGGTCACCCCAACCAAGCGGCGCTGGCGGAGCAAGAAAGCGGCATGATACTGGTAGCGCACGATTTGTCGCCCGCCGATGCGATTCAGTTTAAACAGCATCAATTCGCCGCTTTTATTACAGATGTCGGCGGCGCAACCTCCCACACCGCGATTCTGGCGCGTAGCCTGAATATCCCATCTATTGTGGCGTTGAGCCATGCACGGAACCTCATTCAAGATGGTGAAATGATCATCGTAGATGGTCAGCAAGGCGTGGTAATAGTTGGGCCGGATAAAGACACGCTCGCAGAGTACAAGTTACGCCAAGAACAATGGGAAATCGATCAGCAAAAACTCAAACGCATCAAGCAAACCGCCGCTGTGACGCTGGATGGGGCTGCAATTGAACTGCATGCCAACATCGAAATCCCCCAAGACATTGTGCAAACCAAGGCAGCAGGAGCAACAGGTATTGGTCTGTATCGTACCGAATTCCTGTTCATGAATCGCCGCGATTGGCCGGATGAAGACGAGCAGTTTGAAGCCTATCGCAAAGTAGCACATGCCATGAAAGGGTTGCCTGTCACCATCCGCACCCTAGACATAGGGGCAGATAAGCAAGTAAATCCAGACAGCGAGCGTACCGTCACCAATCCAGCGCTGGGTTTGCGGGCGATACGTTTGTGCTTGGCTGAGCCGCAGATGTTCCATGCTCACCTGCGTGCTATTTTGCGTGCTTCCAACTACGGCAAGGTGAAAATTCTCATCCCCATGCTGTGCAATCTGGCCGAGCTGAAACAAGCGCTGCAAGCCATAGAACGAGCCAAACAAAGCCTGAAAGACGACAACATCGGGTTCGATGCAAAAGTGCCAGTGGGAGGCATGATAGAAATCCCCGCTGCCGCTTTGGGTGCCGAGCTCTTCGCGCGACATCTGGACTTTTTATCCATAGGCACCAACGACCTTATCCAATACACGCTGGCGATTGATCGCACCGACGGCGAAGTTGCACACCTCTACAACCCGCTGCATCCAGCGGTGTTGCAATTGGTGGAAATGACCATCCGCGCTGCCAATAAAGCGAAAAAAGAGATTTCCGTATGCGGCGAAATGGCGGGGGATGTGAGACTAACGAGAATGCTGCTGGGTTTCGGTTTGCGCCAGTTCTCTATGCATCCGGCACACATACTGGCGGTGAAACGGCAGGTACTCAATACTGAATTGTCTAAGATAGAAAGTTTGGTACGTAAGATTTTGGCCAGTAACGAGCCGGAAAAAACCGAGTTGTTGTTAAGCAAACTCAACGCTTAATGGCAGATTTTGCCCAGCAACTCATAGAGTGGCAACAGCAACATGGCCGCCACAGTCTGCCTTGGCAAAATACTCAAGACCCATACAGAATCTGGGTGTCAGAGATTATGCTGCAACAAACCCAAGTCGCAACGGTCGTTCCCTATTTCCAGCGCTTTATGACGCGTTTTCCAGATGTTGCCAGTTTAGCCCAAGCTGATGAGGATGAGGTGTTACGCCACTGGAGTGGCTTAGGCTACTACTCCAGAGCGCGTAATCTGCATGCCGCAGCACTTGCTATCATGCAGCAATACCATGGCGAGTTCCCTCAAACCCATGAGCAAATCAACACCCTTCCTGGTATAGGTCGCTCCACCGCCTCCGCCATTACCGTGTTTGCCTATGGTCAATCTCAACCCATACTGGATGGCAACGTCAAACGCGTACTTACACGTTGTTTTGGTATAGAAGGTTGGCCTAGCCAGCCAGCGGTTGAGAAACGCCTGTGGAAACTGGCCGAAAGTCTGTTACCCAAAGCTGACATCCAATGCTACACTCAAGGCCTAATGGACTTAGGCGCAACCCTATGTACCAGAAGCAAACCACAATGCGATAACTGTCCGGTGCGTAAAAACTGCGTTGCGAGGAAAGAGGGTCGCATCCCTCAGTTGCCAACACCCAAGCCGCGCAAGGCTCTTCCTGAGTGTGAAATAGTGATGTTGTTATTGATCGCTGACAATGAAATCTTGCTGGAAAAACGTCCAGCAAGTGGCATCTGGGGAGGATTGTGGAGTTTGCCGGAAGTGGCGATGGGTGAAAACGTACAACTCGTCGCACGTCAGCGTTTAGGCTTAGAAACGAAGTTGTTGCCTGCCCTACCCCTAGTCACCCACACCTTCACCCACTTCCGCCTACACATCACCCCGCAACCACTTCAATTGCTGAAAATACTGCCTGAAGTACGGCAAAACGGGTTGGTATGGCTGGATAAAGAAGATGCAATAGGTGCCGCGTTACCTGCACCCATACGCAAGATTTTATTGGGCATGGGTACTAATTAACTAGAATCAAGTTGAACGTCAGCAAGCAATGGGGAATAATGCGTCAATTCAAGAATATTCATTGTGACCCGATAGATGGCACATTGAATCAACCAAAAAAATTAAGAGAATTCAGTTATGTCAAAATTCAGCTTCCATAAAGACATGGCGATGCCAGACGGGAAAAGTGCGCTGGTGTATGGTAGCAACAAGAAGGGTGTACACGATGTAGGCTGGGCGCTGATTGCCGCAACCAAGTTTGGTGCAAGACACGGGATAGCCGAGGGTTTTATCGGCACCAGTTATGGAATCCCGGTAAAAGGCTTCAACATGGAGCCTCTGGCACTAGAGGCAATCAAGCCTGCAGTTGATAAATTCATTGCTTTTGCAGCTTCGCGCCCTGAACGGCAGTTCCATATCACAAGGATAGGTGTCACTCCTGCCGGACTCAGTGACTCGCAGATAGCACCCCTATTTCGGGCGGCACCATCCAACTGCTCTTTTGCCGAAGAGTGGAAGTCCTACCTGTAAAACCCAATCTATTACGTGATAATTTGCAGAGTTAAGAAACAGACTCCACACGGATTACGGGGCGTTTAGGCTCAGGAAGGCTGTAATTGCGAGCAACCGCTGGTGCCAGGGCGCCGCTGGTGCGCGGGCCAAACAAGCCTACGGACAGCGCTTTCCACGGACGGCGAAAGGCTTCGTTGACGGCGGTGGGTTCGTAGCCGCAATGTGCGGTGCAGTTGGCGCATTTGGGATTGTTAGATGTGCCGTATTTTTCCCAAGGCGTATCTTCCATCAAGCTTTTAAATGTAGGCGCATAGCCTTCGTCAACCAACAAATAGCAGGGCTTTTGCCAGCCAAACACGTTGCGCGTCGGATTTCCCCACGGAGTGCAATGGAAAGTTTGGTTGCCCGCCAAGAAATCCATATACAAAGGCGAATGATTGAGCGGCCAGCGTTTTTTCAGACGCTTGGCAATGGCAAAAACTGAACGGAACAATTGCTTGCCATCAGTGGTAGGGATGAAGATGTCCTGACGCGGTGCGTGTTCGTAGCTGAAACCTGAGGCAAGAGTGATAGATTCCACGCCCAGTTCAGTACAGAAATCCAGAAACTCGGCAACTTCTTCTGGGGACTCCCCTTGGAATAAAGTGCAGTTCACGCTGACACGAAAACCCTTGCCTAGTGCAAGTTTGACCGCTTCCACCGCGCGTTCAAACACACCGGTCTGGCACACCGAGGTGTCGTGCCTATCTTTCATACCGTCCAAGTGTATGGAAAATGACAAGTAAGGTGATGGTTGATAGTCGTCTATGCGCTTACTAAGCAATAAAGCGTTGGTACAAAGATAGATATATTTTTTGCGTTCGATCAATCCGGCGACGATTTGCGGCAACTCCTTATGCAGCAAGGGTTCGCCGCCAGCAATAGAGACAATAGGTGCGCCGCATTCGTCTGCGGCACCAAGCGCATCCTCTACACTGATACGTTGGTCTAGGATGTCGTCCGGATAGTCAATTTTTCCGCAACCGGCACAGGCCAGATTGCATTTGAACAAGGGTTCAAGCATCAATACCAATGGGTAACGCTCACGACGCGCCAGCTTTTGCTTGATGAGATAACCGGCAACAGCGGCTTGTAGTCTTAACGGCACACTCATGCAGTGCTCCTGAAAATTATAAAAAAGGGCGGCGGCGCTCAACAGTTAGGCACCGCAAAATATTCTTATTAGTTTACACTAAACAGTCATAAATTGGCGCGCCTTGGCTTTGTAATGCCGCTTCTTTCATGCTTGGTACGGGTTTCTTTGGTATCAAAATTACGGTAATATGAAACGCCTTAGGTTTACAAAATAAATCATCGCCGACATGGCTGAAGCCACTTTCACACAACTTGACGACGATGCGCTGCAAGCCCACTTTTTACTGGGCGTTTCGCGTACGTTCGCGCTCACCATCCCTCGCTTACCTTTACCGTTATCGCGGGCGGTGGCTAACGCCTATCTGCTGTGCCGCATTGTGGATACAGTGGAAGACGAAGTGGAACTAACTCGCGAGGAAAAAAACCAGTTCTGCGATTTGTTTGCGCAGGTAGTGGCAAATCAAGCCTCTGCTGCAGATTTCACTTCGCAACTTGCGCCACGTTTATCTCAAGCCACATTGCCCGCCGAACATGAATTGATTGCCGCTACCTCGCGGGTAGTGGATATTACTCACAGCTTCAGCGCAGCTGAGCGCCATGCCTTGGAACGCTGTATCCGCATCATGTCGCACGGCATGGGAGCCTATCAAGGGCGTGATTTGTCGCGTGGCCTTGATGATATGGAAGATCTGTCGCGCTACTGCTACTACGTGGCGGGTGTGGTGGGAGAAATGCTGACCGATTTGTTTTGTGAGTTCGACCGGGAAATTTTGCGGCAACGTGATGAACTATTGCCACTCAGCGTTTCTTTTGGTCAAGGCTTGCAGATGACCAACATCCTCAAAGACGTGTGGGATGACCGCTCACGAGGTGTAATCTGGTTGCCACGCTCGGTGTTTTCTACTGCAGGGTACGATTTGACGCAGCTTTCCCCCAATACCGATGCCGCCTACGCAGCAGCAATGGGGGAATTGATAGCCACCGCTCACGGCCATTTGCGTAATGCCTTGGAATATACTTTGTGCATTCCTAAACGCCATGTCGGAGTGCGCGACTTTTGTCTGTGGGCGATAGGCATGGCGGTGCTGACATTACGTCGCATCAATCGTCACCGGCATTTTTCTTCTGCTACCGAAGTTAAAATTACCCGGCGTGAGGTGTATACCACCATCGGCTTAAGCCGTATCACACACCGTTCCGACCTTGCGCTGCGCTTGGTATTCGCGACTATGTCGCAAGGCTTGCCGACTTCCCATCCTGCCCCGGTCGCCGCCAGCGTTTTAGCTTTAGCGCATTGACTATGAATAAATTGACTGAATTCTCCACTGATACTCTTGAAGTCGCCAGTAAAGCCGCATTGGATGCTGCGGTACGTAGCATCCTGAGCCGCCAGAACGCCAACGGTTATTGGGTGTACGAGCTAGAAGCCGACTGCACGATTCCCTCCGAATACATCATGATGCGTCATTTTGTGGACGACATTGACACTGCGCTGGAAGCCAAGATTGGGTGCTATCTGCGGGCGCGGCAAAACACCGATGGTTCGTGGCCGCTGTACACTGGCGGTGAGGGTGATCTGAGTTGCACTATCAAGGCCTATTACGCACTCAAGTTGGCAGGTGACGATATTGATTCAGCTCACATGGAGCAGGCACGTAGATACGTGTTAGTGCACGGTGGTGCGGCACGAGCCAACGTGTTCACTCGTATCGCATTGGCGATGTTCGAGCAGCTACCGTGGCGCGGAGTGCCCTACATCCCGGTCGAAATCATGCTGCTGCCAAAATGGTTTTTCTTCCATTTGAGCAAAGTATCTTACTGGTCGCGCACGGTGATGGTGCCACTATTCGTGCTAACCACGCTTAAAGTCAAGGCGAAGAATCCCAAAAAAATAGGGGTTAGCGAGTTGTTCCACGTTGACCCAGATCTAGAAAAGGGCTATTTCGACTCCATCCAAACCCGGATAGGCAGATTCTTTCTGTTGCTAGACAAGATAGGCCGCACTTTTATCGAACCGCTGATTCCCAAAGCCATGCGGCGACGCGCTACGCGCCTTGCACTGGAATGGTTCGAGGCTAGGCTCAACGGCGAAGATGGTCTGGGGGCGATTTTCCCGGCCATGGTCAATGCCTATGAAGCGATGCTGGCTTTGGGCATTCCACCCAATGACCCCCGTGTAGTCACCGCGCGCCGCGCTATTGATTTGCTATTGGTGCAACATGACGACTACGCCTATTGCCAACCATGCGCCTCGCCGATATGGGATACCGGCTTAGCCACGCTGAGTTTGCAGGAAGTGATGCGAACCAACCCCGACACTGAGATCAAGAATGCAGTCGAAAATGCCTTGCGCTGGTGTGCCAGCAAACAGTTGACCGCAGATGAGGCAGGCGATTGGCGTGACAGTGCTCCAGACATGGCGGGGGGCGGCTGGGCATTTCAATTCAACAATAGCTATTATCCCGACGTAGATGACACGGCAGTGGTGGCCTTCGCCATGATGCAGTCAAAAGCGCCCGAATTTGCAAAAAACGTGTATCGCGCCGCCAATTGGATAAACGGCATGCAATCTACGGGGGGTGGTTTTGCGGCGTTCGACGTGGACAACACCCATTATTACCTCAACTCTATCCCTTTTGCGGACCACGGCGCACTGCTTGACCCACCAACGGTGGACGTGAGTGCGCGCTGCCTGATGCTATTGGCACCGCTGGCTAAGCGCGATGCGCGCTATCAACCTGCGGTTGATCGTTGTTTGGACTATATCTGGCACGAACAGGAATCCGATGGGAGCTGGTTTGGGCGCTGGGGCAGCAATTATATTTACGGCGCATGGTCGGTACTGATAGCGCTGCAAGCTGCCGGCGTGGCGATGGATCAGCCACGCGTTCAAAAAGCGATAGTCTGGCTGAAAAGCAAGCAGCGCGCAGACGGTGGATGGGGTGAAACTCAGGACAGTTACGCCGACCGCTCATTGCACGGTACGGCGCTGGCAAGTACCGCATTCCAAACCGCTTGGGCGCTGCTGGGGCTGCTGGCGGCGGAAGGCCGCTCGCCGGAAGTGGAACGCGGCATCGCCTTTCTGACACGCGCCCAAGCTGCAGATGGCGTGTGGTATGACAACTACTTCACCGCGCCAGGCTTTCCCAAAGTGTTTTACCTGAAGTACCACGGGTACGATAAATATTTTCCGTTGTGGGCACTGGCGCGCTATCTGGCGGCTGATCCGTCAACAAACTCATGCCCATCGGCGTAGTTGTCGCACTCAAGCGCGAGGCGCACTTACTGGGCTTGAAGCATGTTGAGATGGGCAAGGTGGTGAGTGCTGATGGTGTGGCTGTGTGTGTAGGAGGCATGGGAGCACTACACGCCGAACGTGCCGCCGAAGTGCTGGTTAAACTCGGCGTAAATGTGTTGGTAAGCTGGGGCTGCGCCGGTGGTTTGGTGGACGACCTAGAGGCAGGATCACTACTGGTTCCAGCGCGTGTGATAGGCGCTGATGGAGTGGAGCTTGTGATTGACGAAGTTTGGCGCAACAAATTGTTGCAAGCGCTTCAGATGCCAGCCGATGGGCGACCTATCGTCGAATCCAGAATTGCGGTAAATAGCAAAACAGAGAAGCGGCGCTTGGCCGACACCAGCGGTGGGGTGGCAGTAGATATGGAAAGTGCCGCGGTATTGCGCGTCGCACAGCGTCATGGCCTCCCCGGGCTGGTGCTGAGAGCGGTTGCAGACTCCTGCCATGATAGTCTGCCCGCGAGCTTGGACGGTGCACTGAATCCATTGGGTGAAATATGTGGTTTGCGCTTTGCGGCGAACTTATTGCGTCATCCTGCTGACTTAGCTGCATTATGGCCATTAAAAAATCGGTTTGATCTTGCTGCGGCCACTCTGCGCCGTACTAGTGGCGTATTAGGCAAACTCTGAAAAAAGGGATGCAAAAGTGGAAAATGGTAGTGAATGGCTAAGCCAACAAACGGGTAACAGATTCGAACTGCACGAAGAGTATTTGAACGCGCAAATGGTCAAGATGCTCAAGACCATAGGCTATGACAGAACCTATGTGCGTGCCGAAGGGCCATATCTGTTTGATGCCGAAGGTCAGCGTTATCTCGATCTGCTGGCGGGTTTCGGCGTATTTGCTATGGGGCGCAATCACCCCAAGATAGTGACAGCATTACAGGGCGTGTTGGCTGGCCAATTGCCTGACTTGGTGCAACTGGACGTATCCTTGCTCTCCGGCATCCTCGCCAAGAAAATACTGTCACACTGCCCCGATAATCTACGCCGCATGTTTTTCTGTTCCTCCGGCGCCGAGGCGGTGGAAGCGGCAATAAAATTCTCCCGCTACACCACAGGCCGTTCCAAAATCATTAGCTTCGATCACGGCTACCACGGTCTTACATTGGGCGCTTTGTCGGTCACCAGCGAGAACGTGTTCCGCCAAGGCTTCGGGCCACTGCTGGCAGATGTGGTTTCTGTGCCATTCAATGACCTAGCCGCGCTAGAGCATGAATTGTCACGCGGCGATGTGGCGGCGCTCATCTTCGAGCCGATACAGGGCAAGGGCGTCAATTTACCCGCATCTGGGTTCTTGCGTGAAGCGGCGCAGCTTTGCCGCAAACACGGTGCGCTGGTTGTAGCAGACGAAGTGCAAACCGGCTTAGGGCGCACGGGTAAGTTCTGGGCGATTGAACATTACGGGGTTGACGAACCCGATATGATATTGATGGCCAAAGCGCTCTCCGGTGGCTTTGTGCCAGTAGGTGCAGTCGCCATGACCAGCCAAGTGATGGAGCGTGTGTTTAACCGCATGGATAGAGCGGTGGTGCACGGTTCTACCTTCTCTAAAAACAATATGGCGATGGCGGCGGGTATTGCCACACTGGACGTGATTGTCGAAGACAAATTGGTGGAAAACGCTGCAAGACGCGGCGAGCAACTGCTCAGCGCGCTACAAGCGCTCATCCCCAAATACGAGTTCCTTAAAGAAGTGCGAGGTCAAGGCTTGATGATCGCACTAGAGTTCGGCCCACCCAAGAGCCTGACACTGAAAGCCGCATGGAGCCTGCTGGAAGCCGCCAACAAAGGCCTGTTCAGCCAGATGATTGCTATCCCCCTTTTCAAGCAGCACCATATTCTCAGTCAAGTTGCCGGACACGGCATGAATGTCATCAAGTGGCTCCCACCGTTGGTGATAGGCGACGAAGATGTGGAGTGGATCATCAGCGCCGCAGATCAAGTCATAGCCGATACCCACAAAGTACCGGGTGCAATATGGGATTTGGGCAAGACCTTAGCCGGCCATGCTTTGAAAAGTAAGGCGGGGTAACATGTTGCCAGATACGGGCTAAATGTCTGCTTCCGACCCTTAGCGGACATTGATTCGAGTAGTAGGCGACTCTAACGTCCAAAATATGCGATTAATGCAATAAAGGACACCATAAGAATCGCAAACAAGAAGCAGGCTATTACAATGCCAATAAAAGCTCGGATTGGTTTGTCATGTATAAAAACGTAAAATCCGCTGTTGCGACGAAAAATTCCATCAATAGAATTTTCTTCGGATGTAGAAAGTTCGTTATTTCTCTCAGTTTTTATCACAACATCCCTTTTAAAGGTCTGCAATTGGCCGATATGAGACTATTCCCGAGCAAGAATCTCGTGAATACTACTAAGAACATTGCTCGTGCCTAATTGCCCCACAAGTCCAGCGCGTTTGAGCTTTTCCAAAACATTAGGGCGGGCTTCAATCAACACCAACCGCGTCTTGTGTCGTTTGCATGAATCCAGCAAGTCCCAGAGAGATTGAAGTCCTGTTGCATCAATGAATGGCACCTTTCCCAAACGCAGAACTAAAATTTCAGCATGTCCATGTACCGACTCTAGCGCACTTTCCAGCCGCTCAGCCGCTCCAAAGAAGAAAGGTCCATCTATACCAACAACGACGGTATTTGGAGGTATTACAAAACTCTTGTCATCAATTTCCTTAGTCAATTTTTCGTGTTTCTGCAATTCAACACTGACGGTTTCTGACATGCGCTTCATGAACAACAGTGAGGCCAACATAACCCCAATATTTACTGCGATCACTAGATCCCCAAACACTGTCAAAAGAAAAGTAATCAACAGTACCGCCACGTCCGACCTTGGAGCAGTTTTCACCATATGAGTGAACCGATGAATTTCACTCATGTTATAAGCTACAACGAACAGGATAGCGGATAGAGCACACAGAGGAATATGAGAAGCCATAGGAGCTAGTATCAGCACAATTACCAGTAAAGTCACTACATGCACAATTCCAGCCAACGGGCCGGTCGCACCGTTGCGGATATTGGTGGCAGTACGAGCAATCGCTCCTGTAGAAGCGAAACCACCAAACAGAGGAGAGAAAATATTGGCTACCCCTTGCCCAATCAACTCTTGATTCGAATCATGCTTGGTTCCAGACATGCTATCGGCAACTACCGCCGAGAGCAGGGATTCGATTGCTCCAAGTAGTGCGATGGTAAATGCAGGTCCGATCAGCTTGAGGATTTCGGAAATACTCAATGATGGCACTTCAAAGTGAGGAAGGCTTTGTGGAATTCCCCCGAATGCGCTTCCTATCGTGGCAACGTTTTCAAAATGGAAAAATCCCTGTATTGCTGTAGCAGTGACCATTGCAACAAGGGGCGAGGGAATGCGTTTAAATATTCTGGGAGAAACTAACAATACTGCCAGCGTTAGAAAAGCGAGCATTGTGGTTTCGAATTGGAAACCGGGAAACGCTTCGATCAAGTACCAGAATTTTTGATGAAAATGCTCAGCCCCTGACTGAGGTACCAGTCCGAAGAAGTCTTTCCATTGTCCGACCCAGATAATGATGGCAATCCCGCTGGTAAATCCGACAATGACAGGATCAGGGATGAACTTGATCACATTACCTAGGCGTGTCAGCCCCATTATCAACAACATGAAGCCTGCCATAAGAGTTGCCACTTGCAGACCTTCGATGCCGTACTTTGCAGTAATTCCCGACAGGATGACGATAAACGCTCCTGTCGGTCCAGCAATCTGCAATTGGCTACCCCCGAACAGCGAAGTCAGACCGCCTGCAACTATTGCAGTATAGATGCCTTGTTCTGGTCTGGCTCCGGAGGCGATGGCAAATGCCATGGCAAGTGGAAGGGCTACAATTCCAACAATCACCCCAGCCAGAATATTGTTGAACCAATGCTCCTTTGAGAGCAGTCCAGAGCGTTTTGCTTTAAGGATTGCGATCATATTGAGCTATATGCTCGCTGCGCAAATGAAGAAGAGTGAATTATGAACTGATATTATGAAGCCGTACTTTCTAATATTAGATGACAGTCTGCTATTGGCCGATTTCTGACATTCAGCTAGCTGAGTTTAGCCCCCAAGAAAATCCATCTTTCCAAGTTCTACGCCATTGTGGCGCAGGATGGCATAAGCGACGGTAGTGTGAAAATAAAGGTTAGGGGTGGCAAAGTTGAGCAGATAGGGTTGCCCTAAGAAGGTGACATCTTTGCCGCGTAGCTTGAGAGTGACGCTGCGCTCTTCGCTACCATCTATCTGTGATGGGGAAATGCTTTGCAAGAATGACACGGTCTTGGCGATTCGGCCTTGCAGCTCAGGAAAGGTGGCCTCAGTGTCTTCATAGCTGGGTACTTCAATCCCGGCTAGGCGTGCAGCGCAGCCTTTGACTATATCGGTAGCGATTTGTATCTGGCGCGAAAGCGGGTACATATCAGGCGCTAACCTTGCGTTGATAAGGACTGATGGGTCGATCTTTTTTGCCTCAGCATAGGTGGCGGCTTTTTCCAGTATTGTGGAAAGATTGCTCAGGAACTTCACAAAAACGGGAATTGAGGCTTCGTACATAGAAAGGGACATTTTTAACTCCTAAGTTATAAATTCAGCCTGAGTTTTAATCTAGCATCTTGACGATTGTACGCTCGTATTCTGGGAAGTATTGCCCAATGAGCGGCAGGTCAAAGCGGCGCAAGATGCTGGTGTTGGGTTCACGCTCCAGCAGGAAGTCGAATGAACGACTCACTAGCACCTCAGTAGCAACTTTACCCGCAGTAAGTTTGGCGACGTATTGTGTAGATACGGTGACAATGTGTGTAGTCGCAGTGCGGCCTTGTACCATCACTTCAAAACTGGTCTCGTCCAGCTTTTTTACGGTCACAGCATCCGTCATATGATGATCTCCCCATCGAGCACTACCTCAAAAGCGATGTCGTATTCTGCCAATGTTGATGCGTAAAGCAGCAGAAATTCATGTATGAAGGGAGTTTGCTCAGTCGCAAGTTCTACGCGGATGCGAACGTTGTCGTCGATGGATTCGGGATGCTGTGTCTGCAACATGCCATTGATGACGTAACCTAGGTAGTTGTTGAGTTTGTCTTGCAGTGCGAGAGCGTTGTCTTCATTAAGCTGGCGCTGCTCAACAAGCACTAGTCGCACAACGCCCTCGCTACGGGTAATGAAATCTATGCTTTCAGGATAGTCAATTCCCGTGAGATGCACTTATTTTTGATCCCAGCTGTCTTCCCACATGCAATGCTTGATGGTGTGACGATTCTTGATGAGTTCGTCTATGGTCGGTTCGTCATTCAGCGCACGGCTGATGGCCAGCTTGGTGGCTTCATAATTGTTTTTGTACATGTCAGCCTTGTCCAGATTGGCTTCTTTAGCACAACCCGGATCTATCCATAGCAAGGCGATGATGCACAAATCATTAGCGTGGTTGCGCGGAATGATGCCCTCTATGACGCAATCCAGAACGGCATCCGCCACGGCCGCTTGTACCACGCCGCCAAATAACGCGATATTGGCGCTGTCTTTGAGTGTGACTTTTGGCACCATCATGGTCGCCGGGCGTACCATCTGGTTGATGTCGCGCACCGCAAACATGGCGGTATGCCCTTTGCTTTGTGCCATCATATTGGCAAACGCCGCACCCACAGGGCCGTTCACGCTTCCGATAAGAATTTCTGGCATAGCGGCGGTAACGTCTTTACCCTCGCTATAAACAGTAGCTTCGCCAGTTTTGAAAATGATTTTGTCGGTCATGGTAAATACTTTCAGGGAGTTGAATTTGGAATCCGCATTTTAGCGCTTGCTAAGAGTGCTTGCATAGTAGTGGTTCAGTCGGGCATTATGTGGCAACTTTTTGGACACTTTAAGGATAGCAGATGAACAAGTACATCCCAGTAGCAGCGCGACTTTTGATAGCACAAATCTTTGTGATTTCCGGCATTTTCAAGGTGATGCTGGCCTCAAAACATCCCGATTTTTATTCTCAATTTGGAGCATTTCTGGGGGCGCATGGCATCCCATATTTTGTGGTGCCACTGACGTTTATTATTGAAATCGGCGCTGGTTTCGCATTATTTCTTGGGTTCAAGACGCGTGGAGCAGCCTGGGTACTGGCAGTTTACAGTTTGTTTCTGGCACTAGGTTTGCACGGCAATTGGGACGATCCCAAAGAGCCCGTATTCTTTATGCTATACATAGCCTTGACCGGTGGACTCTTGGCTATCACAGCACTGGCACCTACCGCATGCAGCCTAGATAACTTGAAAAAGAAATAGACTTAGGCTGCCTGCGCCACTAGGCCTTTTGGTAAGGGGAAAACCACGGTTTCGGTAATCCCATCCAGATTTTTTACCGTATTCGCCCCCAGTTCTTGCAATCGCGCAATCACCTCTTGAACCAACACTTCCGGAGCTGAAGCACCCGCGGTCACGCCGATATGTTGTTTTCCATTCAGCCAATTAGGGTCAAGCTCTTTGGCGGTATCAACCATATAAGACGCGATTCCCTGATTCAACGCCACTTCACGCAACCGGTTAGAGTTTGAGCTATTTGGCGAACCAACCACGATAATCAAGTCGCAATGCTTAATCATGTTCTTCACCGCGTCTTGACGGTTTTGCGTGGCGTAACAAATGCTGTCACTTCTGGGTGCTGCTATATCGGGGAAACGTGCTTTCAGAGCCTCCACCACCTTGGCAGCGTCGTCCATAGACAGCGTGGTCTGCGTAATGTAAGCCAACTTATGCGGATCGTTAACCTCAAGCTTGGTCACGTCTTCCGGAGTTTCCACCAGATACATGCGACCTTCGCCCTGACCCATGGTGCCTTCTACTTCGGGGTGGCCTTTGTGACCGATAAGAATGATCTCTTGCCCGTTGGCATGCATTCTGTTGACTTCAATGTGAACCTTGGTCACTAGTGGGCAGGTGGCATCAAACACACGCAGGCCGCGAGTTTCTGCATCGTGGCGTACCGCTTGGGAAACACCGTGAGCGCTGAAAATGACGGTGTTACCAGCAGGAATTTCGTCCAGGTCTTCAATGAATACTGCGCCTTTGCGCTTCAGGTCGTCTACGACGAATTTGTTGTGTACCACTTCATGCCGCACGTAAATAGGCGCGCCATAGCGCTCCAAGGCTTGCTCAACAATAATGATGGCGCGGTCAACACCGGCACAGAATCCACGGGGGTTTGCTAGTAATACTTCCATTGTTATGACTTCCTAACCTATTGACTGCGTGAGCGGATTATAAATACCCGTTGATTGTCCTAGAATTAACTTAGCACGGCAATACATCGAATGAAACGATTATAATGCGCGGCATCTTCTTTGACGTTTGTTTGCTATGAAAAATACCGCGACTTTGTTAATCAATTGCCCTGATCGCAAGGGTTTGGTGGCGGCGATTGCCGATTTTTTGTATCGCCACAATGCCAATATTTTGCACGCCGATCAGCATCAAGATGCCGAACAGAATCTGTTTTTGATGCGTGTAGAATGGGATTTGACGGGCTTTTCCCTAGATCCCAATCAGTTTGAACGAGCGTTTGCCCCCATCGCCGAAAAGTTCGAGATGCACTGGCAATTGAAACTCGCCAGCCGCAAACCTAAAATCGCCATTTTCGTCTCCAAGTATGACCATTGTTTAACCGACCTGCTACACCGTCATCAAAGTGGAGAGTTGGATTGCGATATTCCACTGATTATCAGTAACCATCCTGACACTAAGCGCTTGGCGGATTTCTACGGTATTCCATTTCATGTGATAACCGTCAGTAAAGAGAACAAAGTTGAAGCAGAAGCTGCACAGTTTGCACTGCTTGATGCCCACGATATTGATCTGATTGTGCTGGCGCGCTATATGCAAGTGCTATCGTCCAATTTTGTGGCACGTTATCCCAGCCGCATTATCAACATTCACCACTCTTTCTTGCCCGCGTTTATTGGCGCAAAACCTTATCATCGGGCATTTGAGCGCGGTGTTAAGCTTATCGGAGCCACCAGCCATTATGTGACCGAAGTACTGGACGAAGGGCCGATTATCGAACAAGACTTGGCGCGCATTTCGCACCGCGATCAGCTAGAAGACTTGATTCATAAGGGCAGGGATTTGGAGAAAGTAGTGCTGTCCCGCGCAGTGCGTTGGCATATCGAAAATCGAATTTTGCTTTATGCCAATAAGACGGTTATTTTTGACTAGCTTAGATTTTGGACGATAAAAAGGCGGAGAGCTAAGGAGCCTCCGCCTTTTTATTTAATCAGTGTCAACGGTGTATTAGTTGCCGCCTTCTTCCATCAGTGGTGGTAATGGCTCTTCCGTAGAAGCGGAGCCGTCATCAGCCATTTCATCAGCAAAAGCAAGTCCTACAGAGAACAGTGACATCATAGCCAGCAGTAGAGCTAAAAGCGATTTCTTCATTTGCGTCTCTCCGTTAAATTTTGATAGTTATAAATTGGTGCTACGAGGGGAAATTTACGCCAAATTTTTGCGGTTGACAACCCTATTTTAGGGTAGTTTCTAATGCGATTAACGCAGTCACAGTTTCTCTCTCCCGCACTAGATAAACCTCGTTGCCATCCACCATCACTTCGGCCACGCGCGGACGAGTATTGTAGTTGGAGCTCATGCTCATACCATAAGCGCCTGCCGACATCACCGCCAGCAAGTCACCTTCTTCCAGGCACAGTTTGCGGTCGTGACCGAGAAAGTCGCCGCTCTCACACACTGGGCCCACGATTTCATAATTGGTGGTCTGCCCGATACGCGGCTCAACCGGAACAATGTCATGCCATGCGTCATAGAGTGCTGGACGCATCAGGTCATTCATAGCAGCATCAACAATGGCAAAATTTTTAGCATCGCCCGGCTTAAGGTATTCTACTTTGGTCAATAACACTCCGGCGTTGCCTACAAGTGCACGGCCCGGCTCTAACAATAATTTGAATTTACGGTTGGCTAATTTGGCCAGCAGCGCTTGTGCATACACCGCAATTTCAGGCGGGGTTTCGTCTTGATAGCGTATGCCAACGCCACCGCCCAAGTCGAGATGTGAAATTGATATGCCAACGGTTTCTAGCTTATCTACCAGCAGTAATACGCGGTCAAGTGCGGCCAAAAAAGGCGCGATTTCGGTGAGTTGGGAGCCGATGTGGCAATCCACGCCA
Organism: Methylophilales bacterium; assembly: GCA_021414145.1. Taxonomy (GTDB): domain Bacteria; phylum Pseudomonadota; class Gammaproteobacteria; order Burkholderiales; family Methylophilaceae; genus CAILHX01. Next base: position 43,003 of record JAIOOY010000017.1, read on the forward strand.
TGCACGGCGATATTAGGCATTGCGGCAGCTTGAGTGTAGAGCTCAAATGCATTTTCCAACGCAACTCCAAACTTGTTGTTTTTTAAGCCGGTAGAAATGTAGGGGTGGGTCTTGGCATCCACGTCCGGATTGACGCGCAGCGATACCGGAGCCACTTTTCCCATTTCACCCGCCACACGGTTGAGGCGGTTCAGTTCGCTTTCTGATTCCACGTTAAAGCAAAAAATTCCCGCCCCAAGCGCTTGCCGCATTTCATCCACGGATTTGCCAATGCCAGAAAATACGATTTTTTTCGCATCACCGCCTGCCGCCAGCACCCGTGCTAACTCTCCGCCGGAGACGATGTCAAAACCAGCGCCAAGCTTGGCAAAGGTGTTCAGCACAGCCAAATTAGAATTGGCTTTTACTGCATAACAAATGAGGTGGTCAAACGCAGCGAAGCCTTCGTTGAATTGGCGCAGCGTCTCGGTTAGCGCAGCACGAGAATACACGTAGCAAGGCGTACCAAATTTTTCGGCGATATTGGATAAAGCTACGCTCTCGGCGCACAACTCGCCACCTCGATTAACAAATGGACTCATTTATTTTCCTGCGTGGGTTGCGGATATTGCTTCTCAGGAAGATAGAGCGGCCCTTTAGCGCCACAAGCACTCAACAGCAAAGTGAATATCAAGGCGAACAGAATTTTTTTCATGTCGAATTCCTTTAGTACAGTTGTTCTAATATTTGCGGCTCCGGCAGTTGCGGCATAGGCATTGACGGCGCTTTATCAACCTTATCTGGCAGATGCACATTGGGTGGAAGCTTGGACGTATCTGACGAATCTTCATTGGTGGTACTAGGCTTTATCGTTTTGAGCGGCGTGATATTGTTGGCTCTGGGTGCGATAGGTTTTTGTATCGGACTTTTGCCTGAACGTACAGGTGGCGCAGGCGGATTATTTGCTGTATTGGGTGCTGGGGATGTTGTCGGCGCGGCAGCGGGTTTGGTTTCTTCTTTAGCCTTGGGTGCGTCTTTACCCATTTTGCTTTCTAATTCGGCGGTTTTTTGCTCCGCCAAAATGCGCGCCTCTTCTTGTTTGCGCCACACCATAGGGCACAACACAGCATCAAATTTATCACCTACGGTATCCGGCACGATGGGCAAAGGTGCCGAATCATCCTGTGCCACGTAATCTACTGTATCACCCTTGGCTGAGTAATACAGATAGGTGAGTAATTTTGCGGTGTGCTCCCCGCAGTGTATACGCTCGCGCAAAATGCCCGATACCACCTCGCTACCATTATGAGCTTGCGGAGTTTTAAACTGCACTTTTTTCCAATAAGTGATTTCGTCGTCCTTAATCACCAGTTTGCTTTTATCGTAAAAATACGAGTCGCCATTGGGAATAGGCGCCAGCGGCACCCAGTCGGCGGCCATTACCGCAGGACTGATAAAAAGTAATGCCCAGAAATTAAAACAAACCCTCATGCAATGTCCTTTTTCAGCAATGTTGCTGTTACCAAGCCGTTAAGTGTACCAAACAGCAGTGCCGCTGCGGCAAACAACGGTACAAGATAGAGTAACCCGCTATGCGGAATCAACCACAGCCATACGACTAAAAGCTGCCCAGCAATATGGGCAAACGCCGCCAGCACGCTGTGACTGACCGCGCCGAAATACTTGGCAGGCAGGCGTGTCGACAGCCACAGCATGGCAAGGCTAGCTAGTGCGCCACTCAAACTCAGAATAAATGTTGGCGATAAAAAATTGCCAAATAATAACCCTGCCGCAAACACACGCAGAAGACTCACCCACGCCGCTGTCCCTATGCCGTAACGATGTAGCGCATACAGCGTAACGATATTCGCGATACCGGGCTTCACTCCCGGCAGTGGCGAGGGCAACACCGCTTCCGCCAAGTGCAGCGCGATTGCGAGCGCTGCCAGCTTGGCAACTTGGTGATCGTTTACAGTAGTGTTAATAATTAAGGGAGTCAAAACGCTTTTCGCCTAAGAGTTCAACACTGATGCGGTTGGGTAGGCACACGGCGGCCTGTCCGGCGCGGGAAAGCCAGCCCTGATGGACACAGTATTGGTTGTGGCAGGGCGATTCTATAAAACGTACTTTGCTGTGTTGAATGATAATTTGGCTGATGCCCAATGGACCTGTGACTTGCACGGTGCGGTCTTGATTGAGGCTCAACGTGGCAAAAATCTTGTCTCCGGTACGGATACGTACTTTGCTCGCAGGCTGATTGCTCCACAAACTTGTGAACAACCACAGCACAAGTGTAGCGGAAAACGCCAGTATCAAAAAGTCACCTGATTTGAGATTATTTTTCAAAATGCAGTTTCTGTTGCATGGCGGGGGTCAGCTCTACGTGACCCTGTGCGTCTATCAGCATGGCATTTGCCACCCCAAGTTTTGTCGCCATTTCTTTCCAGTGAGCTCTGCCAGAAATAAACAAGGGCTTAGATGCTGCATCCGACCAAGCTCCCGCGTTGGGAGAGGGCGGAATCAGCACGGTTACCGCCTGCACCCCCTGCGCTGGTTCGCCAGATCGCGGGTCGATGATGTGGCAAAAACGCTTGCCGTCACGCATAAAAAACCGTTGATAATCTCCCGAAGTGCCTATCGCCCAACCATCGGGTAAATCCAGTGTGGCAATGGCTTGGGGTTTACGCGGATGCTGGATGCCCACATGCCACAGGCGCTCGCCATGTTGCCCCACGGCGATAATATTGCCGCCGATGTTAATCAGCGCTCCTTTAACTTTTTGTTCACGTAAGTAGCTGCTGGCTAAATCCAGTGCAGCACCTTTGGCATAGCCGCCTAAATCGAGCTTCACTGCTTTGTTTTTGCTGGTCGCCACACCATTTTCAATCACAATGTTGCTCAAACTTGGCTTGGCATTCACCAGCGCTTGAATATCGTTGGTACTCGGTGATACCGCCGTAAAATCATCCCGTTGAAACCCCCACAAACCAATCAAACCGCCAATAGCAGGGTTAAATAAACCATCAGATGCAACAGATATTCTTGTTGCCTCTATCAACATCTGCGCCAGTTCTTGGCTGATGGGTAAAGACTGACCCGCCGCAAACACCGCGTTTAGTTTGGATAAATCGCTAGGCTGCCAAGCATGGAGCTGATTATGTAATCGCTGGAATTCTTGTTGGATGTGGCCTGCCAACTCTGCGGCGCGAGCATCCGATTCGCCATAGATGCTGATGTCCACCAATGTACCGAAGACGTAACTTTGGCTTTGGTAAAGCGGTTCGCGCCCACAGTTGACAAGAAAAAACGCAATCCACACTAACCATAAGCAGCGATGGCGCATACGGTTAAGCGCTTTTTTCTAGTGCATCCACAAATAAAACCGCGGGCTTACATTCGCTCTGCACGGCAATCTCCACCATGCACGTCGGGCTGGTGACATTGATTTCGGTTAAATAATCACCTATCACATCTAGCCCCACCAGAAACAAACCACGTTCACGCAATGTTGATCCCAAGGCTTGCGCGATTTCTCGGTCGCGTTGAGATAACAATTGGGCGCGTCCTGTACCGCCTGCAGCTAGATTGCCACGCGTTTCTCCTGCTTTTGGGATGCGTGCCAAGGCATAAGGCACGGCTTCGCCGTTGATCATCAATATGCGTTTGTCACCATCTTTAATTTCCGGCAAATAGCGTTGCGCCATCACGGTGCGTTGTTCCAACTGGGTGATGGTTTCTAGAATAACCCCTATATTCGGGTCGTCGTGTTTCAGGCGAAACACTCCGCTGCCGCCCATACCATCGAGCGGTTTCACCACGATGTCGCCGTGATCTGCCAAAAATTCGCGCATCAAGCTCATATGGCGTGTCACCACAAATGGTGGGGCGAATTCGGCAAACTGGGCGATTGAGAGTTTTTCATTAAAATCGCGGATGCTAGAGGGACGGTTAAAAACCTTAGCACCTTGTTGTTCAGCCAGTTCCAGCAAATAGGTGCTGTAAATGTATTCCATGTCAAACGGCGGGTCCTTACGCATCAGTACTGCGTCAAAATCTTGCAAGGACGTGGATGTTGGCTCGCCGGTAAGATAAGTGGCTGATTGGAAGGCAAAGGTTTTGCAATAGGCACTCACCTGATTGCCACGTAGCACCAAATCACCTTGTTCAGCGACGAACAACGCATGCCCGCGTGAAGCAGCTTCGCGCATGATGGCGAGGCTGGTGTCTTTTTTTGGGTTGAGGCTGGTGAGTGGATCTAGAATGACGAGGAGGCGCATGAGTTGAATTTCTTACTGGGCTTCTGGGTCAGTCAGTTCCAATTCAATCGCCGCCGCCAACAACGCCATACGTGCCACCACGCCATACGCATAAAACCGATTGGGAGGCGCGTCAGGATTGCCTTTGCTGTCAGGCATTGAGCACGCGGTATCAAAAGCCAATGGTACAAAATGCATACCCGGTGCGTTGAGGTTTTCATCCACGCCGCGCCCAGTATGTACGCGGTAAAAACCACCTATGACAAAGTGGTCCATCATATACACCACAGGCTCGGCAACGGCCTCATTGATATTTTCGAAGGTATAAACCCCCTCTTGGATGATGACTTCAGACACCTCCATGCCTTCCTTCACCACCGACATTTTGTTACGTTGTTTGCGGTTCAAACCCTTCACATCGTCAGGACTTTTTACTGTCATGATGCCCATACCATAAGTACCGGCGTTGGCTTTAACGATAACAAAAGGGTCTTGTGTTACACCATATTCTTGGTATTTCACGCGGATTTTGCTGAGCAAATCCTCTACTTTGGCCGCCAAACACTCCTCGCCTATGCGTTCTTGAAAATTGATTTCGTTACAAGTCGCAAAATACGGGTTAACCAGCCACGGGTCTATGTTCAGCAAAGCTGCGAAGTCATTCGCCACGCCGTCATAGGCCGCAAAATGCTGGGATTTACGCCGAGTGGCCCAGCCTGCATGCAAAGGAGGAATGACGTTTTGCTCCAAGTTTTGCAAAATCTCAGGAATACCACCGGATAAATCGTTATTCAACACCACTGCGCATGGATCAAAGCCTTCTGCAACCAGCCGGTTTCCTTTGCGCTGCACAGGTACAACTTCTAGCATTTGTCCATCGCCGCAGTCTAGAGCTGTAGGTGCGGCAATCTCCGGTGAAATGCTGCCTATACGCAGTTCCAGACCGGCTTGTCGCAGGATGTTGGCGAGCGCTGCCACATTGCGTAGGTAATAAGTATTGCGGGTGTGATTTTCAGGAATCAGCATGAAGCGTCGCGCTTCAGGGCATATCTTTTCGATAGCCGACATGGCAGCTTGCACTGATAACGGTAGAAATTCAGGGCTTAAATTATTAAAGCCGCCGGGGAAAAGATTGGTATCTACGGGCGCTAATTTGAAGCCGCTATTGCGTAAATCTACTGAGGCATAAAAAGGAGAGCTGTGTTCCAGCCACTGAGTGCGGAACCAATGTTCGATTTGCGATTGTGCGCCCAAGATGCGGCGCTCTAGTTGCAACAGGGGGCCGGTTAGGGCGGTAGTAAGATGGGGAACCATAGGGGAATTCTAACATGCCAAACCTCTTGTCGTTATGCACCCCGCTTAAAGTGTTCACTGCGGTAGCGCGCCCAATAATAGGCATCCATGACCGACAAGGTATAAATGAAAATGCCGCCGGAGAATTTTCCTATCATGGAAATTTCCGGAGCAGCCAAGTTGAAGGTTATCACACCTAACATGAGCATGAAAAAAAGCATCATCAAGCCGCGCAATGGCGTGTTATTCAACACCTGTCCCATGCCGGGTAGCAGAATCGCAACCAGCATTACGATGTGCGGGTTTAAGGGTGGTTTGACGTTGGGCTCAGTGCTCATTAGGGGCTCCTTCTAAGTCGTGAAGTATAGCTATGGCACGCTCCAGCAAAGCTTGCGTCGTTACTTGCGCTATGGGGCTATGGTCAAAATTGGTGCTGCGTAGCAGCAAATACTCACCTCGCTCAGCCTGTTTCGCTTGATAGCTAAGACGTACCGCAACAGGCATCAATAATAACTCTTTGGCTTTTTCATCGCTGAAAAATGTACGCACATGGGTATCCAACATCTGTAAATCAGGCGGTGCATCTTGTGTGCGATAAATGGCATGGATAGGCCACTCCGGCAAAGGTTGCACGCGGCCATCCCAAGTCCAAGAAGGACTGTAGAATTCGGTATTCTGTGGTCGTACCAGTATATCCAGCGACCCTTCAATCGGGCTTCGCGCTTCTGCGACAACATGTAGCCACAGCGAAGGGATCTTGCGCATCGTCATGTGGTCTTCTTCCAGCACCAAGCGTACTCTGTAGCCATGAAAGTCGCCTTCCAGCTTGGCATAACCAGCTTCACTTCTGCTCAAGCTTGGATTTTGTAACAGTGCGATGCACTCATCCAATAATTGAGTGCGCCCAGCTTGTGTCTGACGATGGTGATTGCGGTACATGCGCCACAAGATGACAGCGAACAGCGCGGCAAGGAGTGCTTTAGCAATAAGCATAAATAATATCCGGTAAAAAGAATGGCAGACCAGTTGGCCTGCCCTTCGCTACTGCATTAAAACACGATGCCGACTAATATCCTTCTGGCCTAGGCCATGGCATAGTGAATTGATCACCGCGCTTTACGAACTTGTAACGGCGGATAGTGAACCAAATCGAAGCCACGATATAGAAGCCCATGATGGACAGCAACGTCGAACCGTAACCGAGGAAAGTTGCAAAATACACTGAGACACAAAGCGCGAAAAGTGTAATTGCCGGAAACGGATGTAGTGGATGAACATAACCACGCTTGATACTGCCCAAAGGCCACATTTTGCGGAACTTCACCATATTGATGGACATGAAGGTATAGCCCAGCAAGCCCGACAGAATGGAGAAAGTAATCACTTGATCCAACAAGCCGGTGAAGGCGAATGAGACCGCAATCGGGATGAGGAAAATGATGGCGCGATAGGGCGTGCGGTACTTGGGATGAATGGCTCCAAAGAAGCTGGGCATATAGCGATCACGCCCTAAGGAGAACCACGCCCGTGAGGCATCATTGATACAACCATTAGCAGAAGCTACCGCAGAGAAAATGGTAGCAACGAACAGCAATATCTGCAGATTGGTATTGCCCACTAGGGTTGCAGCATCATATAAAGGCGTAATAGCCTGACCAAGATATTGCCAAGGCATAAGACCGGTACAAATGAACCAAGTCAATGTGGCCGCCACCAGCAAGGTCATCATTCCGCCCATAGTGCCGAGCGGGATTGAACGACCGGCTGAACGTACTTCCTCCGCTGCCTGACACGTGCCCTCGATCCCAAGGTAATACCACATCCCGAACTGGAATGAAGCGATTACGCCAATCCAGCCATAAGGTAAATCGGTCAGTAGTTCCTTATGTTTGAGGATGGTCCCGGAATGCGTAGGGTCAACGCCGATGAACAGGACGAGAATGGCAAGGAAAGCAATCAGCGTGATGACAAAATTCACCGTCAAGGTCATAAACACGCCCCGGTAATTCAGCCATGCAAGGAAAGCAATGGTGAACACCACGAATGGTTTGGTTTCCAAATCCATATACCCTAATGCCGCCGCACCAGATTTCATCAAGTCGCCCACCACCAAGGCATCTGCCGCCTCCAGCATGGTATAGGCCATGACCAGATATAAACCGACGTTGAACGCCATTAAAGGACCGATGATGTGCTTGGCTTGAGTATATTGCCCCCCTGCTGCTGCCACCGTTGAGGTTACTTCGGAATCTATCATCGCCACACAGGTGTACAGCAAACCTATCACCCAACAGGCAATCAGCGAGCCGTAAGCACCACCTTTGGCCACCGAAAAATTCCACCCCATAAATTCGCCAACCAGCACGATGCCAACCCCCAACGCCCAAATATGGAAGGGGTTTAATACTTTCAGCATGGATATGCGCTCAGAACCTGCAGCGCTTGTTGATGCATTACTCATGTCAACTCCCTTCGTTTATTGTCCCGTCAGTTCGTCAGCACCTTCGCGCGAACTCATCAGGTATTCTTCGTCATATTGCTTGGCCACGCTCATCGCGTCAGCCAGCATCCAAAGCAGCATCAAGGCGGACAAGCCCCAAGCCGCGTAACTCAATAATTGCCAGAAATTCATGTTCAATTCTCCTTTAAATGTGCTGAAAGACTACTTATCACCAAATTTTTCAGAAATCACTTCGCGATACTCTTTATCAGATGCTTTGAGCATGAACACGAAATAAGCAATGATGATTCCCGCAGTCAGCAATAGCATCATGGGGTCTATGGTGTAGTCAAATTTTGAGTTGATGAGTGCCGCGGCTTTTTCTGCGTCATAGCCGAGTTTTACCCATTGCTCTTGCACTACAGGGGAGAGTTGTAACGATTCCCAGGTTGGTTTTGGAGCATCTGCAGCCGCCTCGGCAGCAGCATCCGCTTTCATCAGTAACGGGATATATAGACTGACGTACACCAGCACCAGAATGAAAATACTATCAATAATCTGGCCTATCCCACTTTGTTTTTCGGGTATATATTCTTTTGCCATTTCATACTCCTCCTTAAGATGATGATTATTTTTTTGAAAGCGCCTTATTCGCATCAAGATGCTTGATGTCGAGCCCGTAGATGAACTCTTTGTCCTCGGCGTAATGATTGGTCATGGCCAATACGGAAGCGGTGTTGTAGAGCACCACTACGCCACAACTCACATACAGTGCCAAACGAATGTTTGGGTCTTGAACAATGCCCAGAACGGCATACAGCACAAATGCCAATGATGCCCAGAGCAATGCAACATCAAACCAAGCGAATATACAATCCTGCATATACATTTTGTGTATTCGTGATTCCATACTTTCACTCATTTTCCACCCTCCTCTTTTAGTTAATTAACTACAAACGTATGCTGATTGCATGTGCAACCAATATACGGACTAACAAAAAACTGGAAATTCGGATAAATCAGAAAAGCATTGACGGCACAGTGTGCGCCTATCAACAGACAAAGAAAAGGGGATGAGTGGTAGCGTATCTTGCAGAATAATCAATAACATCTCACCCCATACGTGGTGGACAAATGTCTTCTCATTCTGGTGATCGCGCATAGCACTAACCCCCTTCAAAACCGACTCAAGGCCGGAGAGATTGAAACAGTTTAATTAGAAACCAGTCACTCCCGGAATCCAACTGGTGCCTGCCAGAGGCACTTTAGCCATAGCCGAAGCTTCTAGAGTTAAAGCTACGAGGTCTTCCGGCTCCAAATTATGCAGATGAGACTTGCCACAAGCCCGCGCTATCACCTGTGCCTCCATAGTCATCACTGCCAAATAGTTTGCCAAACGATGTCCCGCTTTAACCGGATCCAGCCTTTTCATCAGCTCTGGATCTTGCGTAGTGATCCCTGCCGGATCGCGACCTTCATGCCAATCGTCATAAGCACCCGCCGTTGTACCCAGCTTCTGGTACTCTTCTTCCCAATGCGGGTCGTTATCGCCCAGTGCGATGAGAGCGGCAGTACCGATGGCAACTGCATCCGCCCCTAGTGCCAAGGCTTTGGCGACATCCGCCCCATTGCGAATACCACCTGATACTATCAGCTGTACCTTACGGTGCATCCCCAAATCTTGGAGTGCCTGAACCGCAGGACGAATAGCCGCCAAAATGGGAATACCCACGTGCTCGATGAATACTTCTTGCGTAGCAGCAGTACCGCCTTGCATACCATCCAACACCACGACATCCGCCCCAGCTTTGACTGCCAGCGCCACGTCAAAATAAGGACGTGTCGCACCTATCTTGACGTATATGGGCTTTTCCCAATCCGTGATTTCACGGATTTCCGCAATCTTGATTTCCAGATCATCCGGCCCAGTCCAATCTGGATGTCGGCAGGAAGAACGTTGATCGATACCTTCTGGCAAACAGCGCATCTTGGCTACGCGCTTGGTAATTTTTTGCCCAAGCAACATCCCGCCGCCGCCGGGTTTTGCGCCTTGTCCAATCACCACTTCAATCGCATCGGCTTTACGCAAATCATCGGGATTCATGCCGTAACGTGAAGGCAAATACTGATAAACCAGAATAGATGAATGGCCACGTTCTTCTTGCGTCATGCCGCCATCACCCGTGGTTGTGCTGGTACCTGCTGCACTGGCACCGCGCCCAAGCGCTTCCTTGGCATTGGCAGATAATGAGCCAAAACTCATGCCGGCAATGGTCACGGGCGTTTTCAAGTGAATAGGCTTTTTAGCAAATCGTGCGCCTAGTACCACATCGGTTGCACATTTCTCACGATAACCCTCTAGTGGATAGCGGCTGACAGAGGCTCCAAGGAACAGCAGATCATCGAAGTGCGGCACCTTACGCTTGGCGCCTGCGCCGCGGATGTCATAGATGCCAGTAGCCGCAGCGCGACGAATCTCAGACATGGTGCTTTCATCAAAAGTCGCTGAAAAGCGCGGTTTGGTTTGCGGGATTTTGGGTTGTTGCTCGCTCATTTTAATAGGCTCCTGCATTATCAACATGGAAGTGGTAGAGAGTGCGTGCAGAACCATATTGCTTAAAACTGTCCGGACTCACATCTGCATAACCGGATTTGGCCAGCAGGTCGGCTAGAATCTGCCTATCTTCTGGGCTCATGGTTTTTTCTTCGCAATCTGCACCCAAGCTTTTTACCTTGCCGCGCACAAAGATTTTAGCTTCATAGATGGAGTCACCCAGACCTTCACCAGCATCACCCAAGATGACAAAATTGCCTGCTTGCGCCATAAATGCTGAAAAACTACCTACTGACCCACCGACCACTACATCAGCGCCTTTAAGTGCAATGGCAGTTCGCAGACCTGCATCACCATCAATGACTAAAAGTCCACCATTTGCTGTAGCGCCAGCAGCATTGGATGCAAAACCTTTCACATGCACCATGCCTGACATCATGTTTTCAGCGACACCGCTGCCAGCACTTCCCTCAATGGTCACTTTGGCGATCTGGTTCATACCTGCCGCGTAGTATCCAGCATGTCCTTTGATGGTGACGTGAATATCAGATTTAAGACCGACAGCGATGCTATGTGCGCCATTCGGGTTTTCAATCACAATCTCTTTACCATTCAAGCTACTGGCATCGCCATGCAAGAACTGGTTCACCTCGCGTAATGGCTTGGCATCCAAGTCAAATGTTAGAGTTTCCATACATACATCTCCTTGGGTGAAGGCTCGAATACCTTCGCGTTCTTGATGTCTGGCAAATGCGCCAAAGAACGGAACTCTGAAGCGATAGCCACGTAATCATCGTGTTCAGCGATGATCGCTGGTTTACACCCGTAAGGGTCGCGCACTAAAGCAAGCTGATCCTTGGTACCCATCAGTAGCGTATAAAACCCATCAAGCTCTTCAAACCCCTGATTGAGGGCGGCTTCTAAGTCATCCCCTTCTCGCATGCGCCATTCCAGAAAACGGCAAGCCGCCTCGGTATCGTTATCAGTTTCAAATTCGATACCTTCATGCTCCAATTTACGCCGCAAACTATGCGCATTTGATAAAGAACCGTTATGCACCAAGCACCAATCTTGCCCTGCGGTGAATGGGTGGGCGTGCGCCGGAGTTACGGCAGATTCGGTCGCCATACGCGTATGGCCGACCAAATGTGTTCCACTAACATGAGGCAAGTCATAGCGTTTAGCCACGTCCGCCGGTAGACCCGTGTCCTTGTACACATCTATGGTATGACCCACTGAAAGCAGGTGTACATTTGGATAGTTTTCCTTAATCCATGTCTTGACAGTGCCAACTTCTAGATGTGAAACCAGAATAGCGTGGTTACCCTGGGTACTGATTTTTACCTTCGAGCCCAAGTGCGCATCAAAATCGCTTGCCAAGCCTAACCAGTTAAACTCCATGGAAGGCGCATATAAACTATATTTCAACTCATTAGCACCTACCGGCGCAGTGAATACTGCCATCCCGGCAGAGTCCGGGCCACGCTCGGTCATGCCGATGAGCATAGGCATCATCAATTCGCCAATACCGGCGCGCATTTTCTGGTTCTTCACCAGCAATCCCACAATTCCACACATAACAACCTCCTGATAAACAGCTACAAAATTCTAGAAAAACTCCGCATAACGTTTGATTTCCCAATCTGAGACGTGGCGCATGTATTCAATCCATTCCATGGATTTAAGATCAATAAATTCTTGCGAAAGCTTGTCACCAAGCGCATCTCTTACTACTTTGTCGCCTTCGAGTGCGCGTACCGCCTCATTAAGGTTTTGCGGCAGGATGCCAATACCATGTTTCTTCAATTCGGCAGGGGAATAGTCGTAAAGATTGTCACCATTACCCTTGCCCGGATCCAATTCCCGCTTCACACCATCCAAGCCCGCCGCGATCACAGCTGCGGTGGTGAGGTAGGGGTTGCTACTGCCATCTGGCAAACGCAACTCAAGGCGGCCATAAGGAATGCGTACCATAGTTGAGCGGTTGTTATTGCCATAGGAGATATAGGCTGGTGCCCAAGTAGCACCGGTCAGGGAGCGTCCTACAACCAGCCGCTTGTAAGAGTTAACCGTGGGTGCTGCCAGTGCACACAAGGCTGGCGCATGCGCCAAAATACCACCCATGAAGTGATAAGCCAGCTTGGACAGACCATGTCCTGTCTTGTCACTGTCATCATGGAACAAACTTTTTTTGCCGTCACCAATGGACATATGCATGTGCATGCCATTACCGGGGCGATTGCTAAATGGCTTGGGCATAAATGAACACATCATGCCCAAACTATTGGCAATCTCGCTCGCTGCCATCTTAAACAGGATAAAATCATCTGCACTCTTGAGGCAGTCGGCATAGGTATAGTTGATTTCAAATTGACCGTTGGAATCTTCATGGTCGATTTGATATACATCCAAGCCGCAAGCCAGCAAGGACTCTGTCAACTCTTCCAAGAACACAGATTGGCGCGTAATGCCCTTGTAGTCGTAACAGGGTTTTTGCAAAGTATCGGTGTCGTCTACCGGCTGTATCTGGCCATGTTCGTCCATTTTCAGTAAAGAGAACTCTGGCTCCAGACCGGTATAGAGAATCCAGCCTTTTTTCTTAAGTAAGTCTACTTGTTTCTTGAGTACTACTCGCGAGTCATACTCGTAAGGTTTACCTTCGACATGACCATCACATACGATGCGCGCATATCCAGGCTGCCATGGAATAAGCGATAGCGTAGATAATTCACCTACGGCCATATAGTCAGGGCCATTCGGTGCTATGCCCATACCCCAAATGGCTCCGCCGGCAAACCCAGCACCCGTGGTAAGCACGTCTTCCAAGTGTGCCGCAGGCACAGACTTAACCTTTGCTACGCCGTGAATATCGACAAATTGCGCCAATACGTATTTGACCTTGTTGTCTTTCAAAAACTTTTTTGCTTCTGCTAGTGATTTCATAAAACGCTCCCTTATTAAGGTTTTACAATTTGTAATGCGACGAGAGACCCACAGCGCCGCCACCGTGCTCAACTGCAATTTCCAACATCGTGTCCCACATAAAAGCTCCATAAGTGCCATCACACCACAACCGATACACAGGCTCGTTATTTAAGCTCTGGCGGATAATGGTGGCTGAAATGCCAGCGACTTGTGTCATCACTAATGCGTTCTCACCAAGTGCTTTTTCACGCAAATCCAAAGTGCAAAGCTCTGACAAAAGACTTAAAACCTGGCTACCACTCAAGAGTAACGCCACGTCACTACGCTCAACCTTATACAAGCCCGTTAATGCTTTTCTATCCGCCACATTCAGTGCAGCGCAGAGCTTGCCTTCCGGTTGGTCTTCAATGAGAAATTCGCTATTTCCAAGTCGCAGAACCAAGGCACCAGATTTCTGTTGATTCCAACTGTTGGCTGTAGGTGGAATTTTTATTTTATTAAGCTCAAGCCATTGCGCTGCGCTAGGACCCTTAATCGCAAATCGCGATAGGCAGCTAACATCACAAATCCCTAGCAATTGCCGATTTTTGCTTTCAGTAACATCGTCACCAAAACTCATCACGACATCCATGCCATTGAGCAACCCCATCTTGGGGGAGATATCCTTAAGTGCATAAGCGATGGGGGTCGGTTTGCTTATCATCTGCATATCATGCCCCTCGCTCTAATTTAACAAATGGCGCTTTAACAACTGTGGCCACAACTATGGCACCGCTATCTGTCCTGATCTGGAACTTGGATCCAGGATCGACATCCTTTGGGTCAACATAGGCAAAGCCAATCACGCGATTCGCAGAACGGGTAAAAGAGATGCTGGTGACTCTGCCTTTGATTTCATCCTGAATCATCACCAGATTGCATTCAAAAGGCATTTCCCCACTAAATCCTTCTTCCAGCATGAAATGCACTAGACGTTTCTTAACTGGTCTTTTCGCAATGATCTTGAGGCTGCGCTGACCAACAAAAAATGGCTTGTCCATGCTAATGGCCCATTCAGCGCCAATTTCATAGGGATTGGTTAAGCCATCGGTATCATGTCCGACTAGGTGATTTCCCATCTCAAGTCTAAGCAGTCGCTGCGCGTCTGTTCCAAACGGGCGAATTCCGAAGTTTGCGCCTGCGTCCATCAATGCGTTCCACACATGCACCGCACTCCCCGCAGGCACATGAATTTCATAAGCCAGATTTGATACAAAGCCCACACGCACTAGGCGAACAGCAATCCCAGCTATCTCAGTTTCGCGTATCCCACCCTTAGGCAAATCACTATCAGCCAAACTGTGTTTTGCCAGCTTGCCGACCACTGCTCGTGCATTTGGCCCAGCAACATTAATCAAGCCATACGCTCCAGTCACGTTGATAAGGCCGATCTGCAATTTCCAAATCTGCAACCAACGCTGCATTTCACGATACACTGCGGCGGCATTGGAAGTGCTCACGGTGATATAAAACACATCTTGGGCCAAGCGCGCTACCACACCGTCATCAACCACCACCCCTGACTCATCCAACATAAGCGCATAACGGGTCTCACCTACGGCTTGACTGGCAAACTTACCTGCGTAGAACCTTTCCAGATACTCGGCCGCTTCCGCACAGTGCACCTCAAACTTTCCTAACGAGCCACCGTCAATGATGCCCACGGATTGCCTGACTGATAGGGCTTCTTCTTGAATGACTTCCTGCTTGGAGATATCTGGTTTGTGGTAATAAGCGGCACGTAACCATGCACCGACTTCAGTGAATTCAGCGCCTGCCTCTTCATGCCAGCCATGCATAGGGGTCAGGCGATGTGGGTGGAATCCGCGCCCAGCCAGATGTCCTATTGGGGTTGGATGAAAAAAGGGGCGAGCTGTGGTGGTACCGATTTTTTCTACTGGTAAACCACGTATTTTTCCCAGAATGCGTATGGCATTCATGTTGGAATGTTTCCCTTGGCTTGGCCCCATACCCACGGTAGTAAACCGCTTCATCAGTTCGATATTATCAAAGCCCTCTTTCGCTGCATTGACGAAATCCTTGACTTGGATGTCCTCATCAAAGTCGACAAAATTCTTTGCTTTGGGATGTGGGACAATAGGGTAAGGATGGCTGGGAGACGAACCTGCATGCCGCTCAACATTAACTTCTGGTGCACTTTTTCCTAGATATCGCAGCACTTCGTTGCCAGCTCGCTCCCCATCCTGCAAGCGTTGCTCCAAGGCAAAAGCGCCATTGACCTTGCCAGCGGTAAACACACCTTGGGGAAGTTTTGCAGGTACAAATTGCTGCGTTGTGTCGTCATAACGCATCTGTGTGCCTGCCTGATAGAGCAGTGCCGCTGCTGGTGCCCAGCCAGCACTCATGGCAATCCCATCACACTCTAATGTAAACGAGTTTGAAGGGTTGGCTTGATTCGTGGCTTCATCGTAAGTACATATTACAGCCCCAGCCACACCCATCTGACCTTTGGAGGGAAGCGCTTCATAGACACAGCAACCTTTATGAACAACTACACCTTTGCGTACTACATCCTCTTCCAAAACGCTGACCTCACCTAGTTCGCGCATATCAATCAACGCGCTGACTTTGACGCCAGCCTGTAATAAGTCCAGCGCAACGCGATAGCCGTGATGATTCGCAGTAACGACGATGCCGGTATGAAATGGTTTGACCGCATATCGATGTATGAGGCGCTGAGCGGATGAACCCAACATCACACCCGGCAAATCGTTATAACGAAATACTGGGGGTTGCTCGAAAACGCCCGTGGCAACGATTACAGCTTTGGCACGTACTTTGGTAATACCGTTTTCTCCCACGATTGGAATCAGGTGGTCAGTGTAATAACCTGCTGCGTAGCTAGCTGTGTGCAGTGAAATTCCTTGGTGGGTTTTTACGCGCCCTATCAGTTCTGACAGTTTTGATGCTGCTTCACTTGCGCCAGCGCGATCATAAGTAAGACTTCCACCCGCATATTGATTTTCATCTACCAGTGTTACTTCCAAACCGGCATCAGCGCCTACTAGTGCTGCCGTTAGTCCTGCCGGACCAGCGCCGATGACAAGCAAATCGCAATGAGTGGTAGTTTTGCGTTTTAGTACCCGAGGGAAATTAAAATTGACGATTCCTAAACCAGCTGCCTTACGGATCATTTTTTCCCAGAAAGGGAAAAAGCGACGAGGGGTGTGGAAAGCCTTGTAATAAAATCCGACTGGCAGCAAAGGTGATATCGAATCTACAAATCGATTTCTGTCCGCCTTGACCCCACCCACGGTGTTTACCGCTTCCAGTTTCATGCCATCGCGAACAGCCACCACATCGCCGCGCATATTGGTATCGATACCATCCGTCATCATGACGTTGACATCGTGGTTAGCGCTACTCAATACACCGCGTGGACGATGATATTTAAAACTCCGACCCAATACTCTTTCACCAGCAGCCCATAAAGCACTGGAAATGGTATCGCCTTCATATGCGGTGAAGTCCTTACCCTCATAACTGAATTTCAGCGTGGCTTCTCGATTGATCCATTCGCCTGGCTTTTTTCCGATTCTGTTACTCATGCGGCAGTCTCCTGTCCAAACAGGTAGGTGCGCAAAACCTCTTCGGTTAAGGTGTTGCGCTCTGCTATGAACCAAGTGCCACTTGGACCGTGATACCACCATTCTTTTTTCAATCCAGGGGCACCGTTTCTGTTATGAACATAAGCCGCCCACTCCTTGTCAGTAGAGGCTTCAGGGTCAGGCATATCTCTGAACTCGCCACCAAACACAAACTCACTGATGGGTCTGGTTCCGTTCATGGGGCAATGGAGTAATTTCATTAATTTATTTCCGCTTCACTTTTTTCGGTAGATCAGTGGCCGACAGAGGCCGCACCCTTTTCACCCGTCAATTCGTAATCCTCAAAACGTGAGAGACGGAAAGAATGGATCATTTCCGGCGCTCTGTCGTTAGCGATGGTCTCTGCCATAGTTTTGCCGCTGATAGGCGTGGCCTTGAATCCCCAAGTCCCCCACCCCGCGTCAAGATAGAAGCCTTCCACCGGCGTTTTACCCATGATGGGAGCAAAGTCGGGCGTCATGTCCGCCATACCCGCCCACTGACGCACAATTTTGACGTTTGATAGAAAGGGAAACATATCCAGCATGTGCGAGGTCAAACCCTCGACAAAATCAAGAGAAGATCTTGTTGAATGCACCTCATACGGGTCAAGCGAGGAACCCATGACCAGCTCACCACGAGAGGACTGGCTGACATATACGTGCAGACTGCCTGACACCAGAATGCTGTTCAGCCAAGGCTTCATGGGTTCAGTGACGCATGCCTGAAGGGGATGGATGACGATTGGGGTATCCAGATCAACCATTTTGGTTACGCGCGGCGTAAATCCTGCTACGGCTGAGAGTACTTTTTTAGTGGCAATGTAGCCACGGCTGGTATGGACGCCTGCCACTTTCCCGCTTTGCACATCAATGCCGGTAACCTCGGTATTCTGAAATATCTCAGCGCCTTGCCTATCCGCTCCTCGGGCATACCCCCAAGCCACACCATCATGGCGCGCAATGGAGCCAGGGGCATGATAGAGCGCGCCAAGTATGGGCGCATGACCGCTACAACTGAGATCGAGTTGCGGGCAAGCTTTGGCTATTTCATCAGGCCCTACCACCCTGCTCTCAACTCCTACATGCTTATTGACTTCAGCGCGCCAGCGCATGGTACGCATGGCGGATTCAGTGTGTGCCAGTGTGAAATGGCCACGATTCGAGTAGAACAGATTCAAATCCAGTTCTTCAGAGAGTCCTTCGTAAATCTTGACGCTGGCATCGTAAAAATTGACACCTTCTGGCGTCAGATAATTCGAGCGCACGATAGTAGTGTTACGTCCGGTATTTCCACCGCCGATATAGCCACGTTCCAACACCGCAACATTGGTAATGCCATGATCTTTGGCAAGATAGTAAGCCGCCGCCAAACCATGCCCACCCCCGCCTATGATGACTACATCATAGGATTTTTTCGGTTGCTCCAACGCCCGAAAAAATCGCGGTGCCGGATGGTTTTTACTGAAAGCAAATTTAAGCAGTCTTAGCGGCATTGAATTTCCCTAAACAGCACAGCTTCTATTCGGCACGGACTTTAATAAAAAATATAGGTAAACTTTTTTAATTATTATGAAACATAATTAAAGATTATTCAACCTAAGTTTTAGGCGGTTTCAGTTTGCCATCCAGCCCCATTTGGAAATACTTGTGGATGATTTTTTCCTGATTCTCCAATAACCAATCGATGTCCGGCTTGTTGTTCATCGCCTTGTGTATCGCCATGGCGGTCGCCTTGCGATGGATATCAAACAAAATCTGATGATCGAGATTTTCATCCTTGGCCACACTAGGATTCAGCCACACAGAAACAATGATTCCCAAATCATTTGCTTTTTCCTTGGGAATATCACCTGCACGAACCGCGTCAAGAACCCCATTGGCAATCGCCGCTTGTACTGTACCCATCAGGATATTGGTGTAGTGACTATTAGTGACCGTGACCTTACTTACCATCAAGGTCACGGGGCGTACTTGAATGTCAGTATTCAAAATTGCAAACACTCGGGTATGACCTTTTACCTGGTCGCCAGTAAGCGTGGCGATAGCTGTACCTACGGGACCATCCAGTTCTCCTATAATGATTTCCGGTTCAGCTGCTGTGCCCGGAGGGCCACCTGCGACTAAAGCCTCGCCAGTACGCATCAAAATTCTTTCACTCATTTGTTATCCCTCGGTTATATGCAACACAAAAATGGTAATAATATGTAACTTTTATTATTATAATGAAACCTGAAAGAATTCACACTTAATGATGTAGGCCTTGGTCTAGTTAGTTGTAAAGTTATTCTATAGACTTTACGCTACTCACAATTAGGATGGCTGAAAATGAACTCGCATAGCAATGCACCTGCTTCAATTGCGACTCCGCAAGAACCAGCAAGCAATAAGCTGGATCGCTATCTTGGGAACACTATCAGACAACTGCGCCTTCAACATAGCCTGACCATCGCCGATGTGGCCTCGCGAGCTGGGATCAGTAAAGGCATGCTGAGCAAGATTGAAAACGGACTTGCGTCGACCAGCCTAGATACCCTTGAACAACTGGCCAATGCCTTGGGAGTGACGCTTTCAAAGCTATTCAATACCTACAATCTCCCCACTGGCAACACCCAGCACATCAAGAACGGGCATGGCATGGAAGTAGTGCGGCGTGGCACCAGAGTGGGTCACACCTACCAACTACTAGCCTATGACCAAGGTCCGCAAAAAACCTTTGAACCGTTTCTCATCAGCCTAGAAGATTCTGGAGAGGAGTTTCCAGCCTTTGAGCACCCCGGAACAGAATTTCTTTATATGCTGGAAGGCAAGCTGGAATACCGAGTTGGTAATGAAACTTTTGTGCTGGAACCTGGCGACGCATTGACCTTTCAAGGCGAAATTCCGCATCGACCTGAAAACCTGCTAACCATGCCTATCCGTTTCTTAGCCATCATCCACTACAACACACCAACAACTGCCGCCGAGGATAATGCAGCTTGAACATTGAAAATGCAGTGCTCGACGACGTGCCTGCATTAAGCGAAATGCTGGATACTCTATTCAGTATAGAGCAGGACTTTCAGCCGAATACTCAGCAACAAACACAAGGGTTGATTTTATTGTTACAACACCCTGACCGAGCCGTGATTAAAGTCGCGCGTGACAAGGGCAAAATCATCGGCATGGTCAGCGCTCAGCTGGTGATTTCAACCGCGGAAGGCGCGCCATCGGCATGGGTAGAAGATATGGTGGTGCTAGAAAAGTATCGTGGTACAGGTGTGGGGCGCGGGCTTTTGGAAAGTGTACTCGCATGGGCAAAAGAAAAGGGAGCCACTCGCGCGCAATTGTTGGTAGATTTGGATAATGAGTCAGCACTGGGTTATTACCAGCATTTGGGTTGGTCAACGACACGTCTAGCTGCGCGTAGAATAATGTTGAGCCTCTAACAAGCTACTTTCAATATAGATATA
Source organism: Methylophilales bacterium (assembly GCA_021414145.1). Classification (GTDB taxonomy): domain Bacteria; phylum Pseudomonadota; class Gammaproteobacteria; order Burkholderiales; family Methylophilaceae; genus CAILHX01. The sequence continues at coordinate 63,548 of JAIOOY010000017.1, forward strand.
AAAAAGGCGGACACCGAAGTGTCCGCCTTTTTTTACATCTGAACTAGACTACTTTGCTTAAGACTTAGTAGTGATAAGCACGCTCGCCATGTTCGGTGGTATCGAGACCTTCGCGCTCGACATCTTCGGACACGCGCAGACCGATTAACACATCAACAATCTTGTATGCGACGAATGCAACCACACCAGACCATACTAAGGTAGTACCAACACCCCAAGCCTGAGCGGTCATTTGGGCAGTCATGTCGTAAGGCGCGACTGCGTTGGTGACATAATCCCAGACACCAGTACCTCCCAGAGCAGGGTTGACCAGAATGCCTGTGCTTAGAGCACCGAAGATACCGCCGATGCAGTGCACACCAAAAACGTCCAGCGAATCGTCGTATCCCATCATGGACTTAACCTTGGTGACGAACATGAAGCACAATGGAGACACCAATAAGCCTTGTACGATAGCACCCATAGGGCCAACGAAACCACAGGCTGGAGTAATTGCCACTAGACCAGCAATGGCACCAGAAGCGGCACCCAGCATGGAAGGTTTGCCTTTGGTAAACCACTCAACGAACATCCATGAGGTTGCGGCCGCACAGGTAGCCAACAGGGTGTTAGCGAACACCAGAGTAGCAAGTCCGTTAGCTTCAAGGTTGGAACCCACATTGAAGCCGAACCAGCCCACCCACAGCATGGATGCGCCTATCATGGTCATGGTGACACTGTGAGGCGCCATGGCTTCCTTGCCGTAACCGATACGTTTACCCAGTACTAATGCGCCAACTAAACCAGCGATACCGGCATTGATGTGCACAACGGTTCCACCAGCAAAGTCTAGTGCACCTTTTGCCCATACAAAACCAGCGGTATCGACGACAGTTTGGAGCGATTCTGGGCTGGTAATGGCATCAGGACCTGCCCAGAACCATACCATGTGAGCTACTGGCAGATAGGAGAAGGTGAACCAAAGAATCATGAACAGCAAGATTGCAGAGAATTTCATGCGTTCAGCGAAGGCTCCCACGATCAAGGCTGGAGTAATCACCGCGAAAGTCAATTGAAACACCATGAAAATGTATTCTGGGATCACAACGCCTTTACTGAAGGTAACAGCCATGGAGTCAGGTGTCATTCCTTGTAAGAACAAACGGTCAAAACCCCCAAAGAAAGGTGTAGTACCCTGAGTGAAGGCAATACTATAGCCATACAAAGCCCATAGAACACCTAAAACACAAGTAATCATGAAGGTTTGCATCAATACGGAGAGCATGTTCTTGCTGCGCACCATACCACCGTAGAACAAACCTAATCCCGGCACACACATAAACAGTACCAGTACAGTGGCCACGATCATCCAAGCAGTATCACCCTTGTTCGGGACTGGAGCAGGTGGCGCCGCAGCCTCGGCAGGAGCCGCAGCTTCAGCGGGTGCAGCAGCAGGTGCTGCAGCTTCAACGGGTGCAGCAGCAGGTGCCGCAGCTTCAGTAGCAGCCGGTGCGGCTGCAGCAGGAGCAGCAGCGTCTTCAGCAAAGGTCACGCCAGTGAAGCCGAGCGCACCCAGCAACATCAGAGTGGAGAAAAAGCGTTTCATAGTGTTCTCCTTATAGGGCATCCGCGCCGGACTCGCCGGTACGGATACGATGAACTTGTTCGAGATCGAAAATAAAAATCTTGCCATCGCCGATTTTTCCGGTATTAGCTGATTTTTCGATGGCTTCGATGACTTGGTCTAGCATGTTGTCGCTAATAGCGGCCTCCAGCTTGACTTTTGGCAGAAAATCCACGACGTATTCCGCGCCGCGATAGAGCTCGGTGTGGCCTTTCTGTCTGCCGAAACCCTTGACTTCGGTCACGGTGATGCCCTGTACGCCTATGGCGGAAAGAGCCTCGCGCACATCGTCAAGCTTGAACGGCTTGATGATGGCTGTAACGAATTTCATGATACCTCCTTGGTTAATAGAATGTTTCTAAGGGAAAACTCTTAAACAATAGCTATAACGCATGAGCAATAGCCGTGCCAACAAGATTTATTTGTTTAATATCAATATGTTGTAAATATTCTATCTGATTACATTATGGTGTACGCCAGATTTGGTGCATGATGTCAGTGCGTGATGCACCGAGCTGGTGCCAAACATCTAACCCTGCTCTAGATAAGCGCGCCAGCCACCGAAGTGAGAGATATCTTCAGCATCAATAGTGGCATAGGCCTCACACACAAAGCCTTGCACTGGACTGCTGTCCGCCAGCATTATCGTTCCAATTCCCAACGGGGCTGGAATGTTGGCAACGAAAGCGCCAAAATCACCCATGGGAATTTCCCATACCTCAAGAGAGATGGCGACACCATTGGCCACTCTAAGCAAGCCTGGACGTGCTGGAGTAAAACCGGCGAGTTTGTAGAGACGGTACTGCGGCGCAGTAGTGGTCTGTGCGATAAGCTTGCCGCCTACGCCAGTGAGTTGGTTGTTGAGCGGCAAACCGCTCATATGTGCGCCACAAACGGCGACACGAACATTGCTTGTCATTTCAATTCTCCTTTTGCCAGCGTTTTGCCAAATCCAGCAAAATGGCATCACAAAATGCCGGCGCGAGCACTGTCACGCCGAATGGTAAGCCATTCGCTTGGAATCCTGCAGGAATGGCAGTCGCTACCATATCCAATAAATTCACAAAGTTGGTGTAATAACCGAGATTAGAATTGTATTGAATGGGTTCTGCGTCAATTTCTGCTATGCGATAAATGGTTCCCGCTGTAGGAGTGAGCAAAACGTCGATGTCGTTCCATATGGGTGCCACATGACGTTGCAAGGCTTTCAACTTATACAATGCCGCGTAGGCGTCGACAGCTGAAAACTTGGTTGCGCCGCCAATGATTTGGCGCGTAACAGGGAGAAGTACGTCAGGTCGGGTTTCGATAAATTCGCGGATCGCCGCATAGCGTTCGGCAACCCAGGGACCTTCGTAGAGTAGGCGCGCAGTTTCTAAAAACGGTGCAAAATCCACGGTGACGGCCTCGCCCCCCAATGTTTTTAATTTCTCGACAGCTGCATTGAATAGTGCTGGTGTACAGGGGTTGCCGAAAAACTCAAGCTGATGCGTTTGAGGTACGCCGAATTTGAACTTTGCACCCAAAACGCGGTTGCTTGCCGGCGCCATTCTTGAATACGGGTCTTCAACGTCAAACCCTTGAGCGACTTCTAGAACCGCGCCTGCATCGGCAGCATTCAGCGCAAAAATTGATACGCAATCCAGTGTCCGGCAAGCGGGTACAACGCCCGTGGTGCTCAATAAACCGCACGTGGGTTTATGACCAACAAGGTTGTTAAATGCTGCGGGCACACGCCCCGACCCCGCGGTGTCGGTGCCTAAACTAAAACTGACTTGTCCCAGCGCTACGGACACCGCCGAGCCCGCGCTGGAGCCGCCGGAAATATACTCTGGGTTAAACGCATTGCGCCCCGCGCCATAGGGCGAACGCGCGCCTACAAGCCCGGTGGCGAATTGATCAAGATTGGTTTTGCCGACAGGAATCGCACCGCCGTCTATGAGTTTTTGCACCACAGTGGCGCTTTCGTTCGGGGTGTAGGCGAACTCCGGGCATGCCGCTGTGGTAGGGATATTGCATAAATCGATGTTGTCTTTGATGGCAAATGGAATTCCATACAAAGGCAATCGTGAAATGTCTTGGCCTTCGAGTTTTTGAGCATATGCCAGCAACTCGTCCAAGCTCAAACGGCGGATCCAAATATGATGCGCATCTTCGCTGCCTATAGCTTTATCCAGTGAAGCTACCAACGCTGTCGGGGTTAAATCGCCTGCCAGATAACGCTGGCGAAGATGACTAATGTCCAAGTTAAGAGCAGGTTTCATATTAGTTCCTAGTAATTTCTTGGGCTATCACGAGTAGATTTTGCCCTGCCGCCACCGCACTGCCAGCCTGACATAGAATTTGTGTCACCGTACCGCTGCAGGGGGCTAGTACGCTAATTTCCATCTTCATGGACTCCACAATCACGACGGTATCGCCTTGTTTCACCACATCGCCCACCTGTGATTTGATTTGCCATAAATTGCCCGCCACATGAGAGGCCACAGCACGGCTATTGGGAGGCAGTACTAATTCATCGTTGGCGGCGTTGCTCACTTCAAGTTCGCTAACATAATTAGCCTGTCCGCTCGCAATCCAGCGTTCACGCTCAGCCTCAAATGCGGCTTGTTGGGTAGTTTTGAAAGCGCTAATCGAAGCCGCATTTGTGCTTAAAAACTGGTTGTAATCGCGCAATGAAAAAGTTTGCTCTTCGATCTTCAGCTTAAACTTCCCGCGCGGAAAATCCTCCCGCATTTGCAGCAACTCTTCTGCCGAAACGGGATAAAAGCGAATTTGATCAAAGAATCGTAGCAGCCAAGGCTTTCCATCGCAAAAATCAGCCGTTTGGTGATAGCGATTCCACATTTGCACGGTGCGCCCCACAAACTGGTATCCACCGGGGCCTTCCATGCCATACACGCACATGTAGGCACCGCCTATACCCACGGCGTTTTCTGGTGTCCACGTGCGGGCAGGGTTGTATTTTGTGGTCACTAAACGGTGTCGAGGATCCACGGGGGTAGCCACGGGCGCACCTAAGTACACATCGCCTAAACCCAGCGTGAGATAGCTGGCTCCAAAAACGATACGTTTGACATCCTCGATACTATTTAAACCATTGATGCGACGGATGAACTCGATATTACTAGGACACCACGGGGCATCCTTGCGCACCGATTGCATGTATTTCTCAATCGCCAATTGCGTCGCCGCATCATCCCACGACAACGGCAGATGCACGATGCGTGTAGGCACGACCATGTCTTCTACAGGAGGTAATTCTTGCTCGGCTTTGCGCAGAATATCCAGTAAATTTTTCACGGGCAGCACGCGACTGTCATAATGTACTTGTAAGGAACGTATGCCCGGAGTGAGGTCAATAATCCCTAATATTTTTTCGTGCTCCAGCCATTGCACGAGAGCGTGCACTCGGAAACGCAGATTAAGGTCTAACTTAAGTTCACCGTATTCAATCAGCAAGTTTTTATCGCCTGATTGACGATAAGTGACGGCGATTTGTGTTTCGCTTGGTGTCACTTCCCCAAGTATTGGTGAAAACTTCGAAACCTCTCCTCGTAAGGATGGTACTAATCCACTGAGATTTTTGACTAAAGCATCTTGTTGCTGCTCTAAGTGCGCAGCTTCCTCTTGCGATAGGCGTTTGAATATCACCTTATCACCCGGCTTTAACTGCCCCATTTTCCATAATTCGGCTTTTACTATGGTCGCCGGACACACAAAGCCACCCAAGCTGGGGCCATCTGGGCCCAGAATCACCGGCATGTCGCCGGTAAAATCAATCGCACCTATAGCATAGGCATTATCGTGGATGTTTGATGGGTGCAAGCCCGCCTCGCCGCCGTCGCGTCGCGCCCATTGTGGTTTAGGGCCGATGAGGCGCACGCCCGTCGGGTTAGAGTTGTAATGTACCTCCCATGGATGACTAAAGAACATCGCAATGTCGTCATCTGTAAAGAAATCCGGAGCACCGTGAGGGCCATACAAAACGCCGATTTCCCAAGCTGTGGTATAAGTGGGTCGCAGCGATTCAGGTAGCATGCCACCTGAGCTTGCGGAAGAGGACAAGGGAGAGGGGGATAGGTGCAGCACATCACCAACCCGTAGCGCCCGTCCGCCATGCCCACCAAACTGCCCAAGAGTAAAGGTCGATTTACTCCCCAAATATTCCGGTACATCAAACCCACCCAGCACTGCCAGATAAGCGCGACAGCCTGCTCCCTCAACAGAGTCTAGGCGAAGTACGCTACCTGCTTTAACCGTGTGCTTCTGCCAAAATGGCAACCGCACACCATCCAGTTCCGCCTGCATGGGGGCGCCCGTTAGCGCAATTGTGGCATCGCAATTAAATTTGAGCGTAGGTCCTATCAGCGTTAATTCCAGCCCGGCTTCGCCCTCTGCATTGCCTACTAGTCGATTAGCTAGCCGTAACGCCAAATCATCCATCGCACCTGAAGGTGGTACGCCTACCGCCCAATATCCAAGACGACCGGGATAATCCTGTATGGTACTTTGTACGCCCGCTTCCAGTACATCTATGGTGGTAGGGCGGTATTGAAAGGTGCTCAGATAGCGGGTGGTTTGCTCACCTGCTGGAAACACGGCATTCGCCAGCACTTGGCGTAAATAATCAAGATTCGTTTCTATGCCTGCGAGACGTGTGTTAGCTAATGCCAACTTCATCTTATTAACTGCAGCCGCCCGAGATTCAGCATGAACCAGCACTTTTGCGATTAAAGGATCGTAGAATGGTGATACCTCGCTACCACGCTCAACCCAACTATCTATGCGGGCATCCGTCGGAAACGTCGCTTCAGTTAACACGCCGCTGCAAGGCTGAAAATTCTTGTTAGCATCTTCGGCATAAATCCGGACCTGAATCGCGTGACCATGCGGTTGATGCTGGTATTCGCTTAGCGGTGGCATGTCACCCGCCGACATTTGTATCATCCATTGCACCAAGTCTATGCCGCTCACCAATTCGGTCACGCCATGTTCCACCTGCAAACGGGTGTTCACCTCGAGGAAATAGAACGCACCACTGTCTTTGTCATAGACAAATTCCACGGTACCCGCAGAGCGGTAATGAATGGCGCTGCCAAGCTTGACGGCGGTTTGCCAGAGCTGCTGGCGAATCGAATCGCTGATGTTCGGTGCGGGCGTTTCTTCAATCACTTTTTGATTGCGGCGTTGCACTGAACAGTCGCGCTCACCTAAGGCGATGACCTTTCCTTTTCCATCACCGAATATCTGCACCTCAATATGCCGCGCAGCTTGCACGTATTTTTCTAAATAAATGCCGCCATCTTTGAAGTTGGCTTTTGATAAACGTTGCACCGATTCAAACGCTGCGGCCAGTTCATCGGCACTCCAAATCAACTGCATACCGATTCCACCGCCGCCCGCGGTACTTTTGAGCATGACGGGGAAGCCGATGTTATACGCGGCAGTTTCTGCCTCCTGCACATCTTTGAGCAGTCCAGTCCCAGGCAATAACGGTACACCGTTAGCTTCCGCCCATGCGCGTGCCGGGTGCTTAAGGCCGAAATCTCGCATTTGCTGGGGCGTGGGGCCAATAAAGGTGATTCCGGCAGCCTCGCATTGTTCTGCGAATCCGGGGTTTTCTGATAAAAAACCGTAGCCTGGATGAATCGCTTGCGCACCGGTTTTTTTAGCAACAGCTAGGATACGTTCAACATTGAGATAACTCTCGGCAGCGGGAGCGGCTCCTATACAAAAAGCCTCGTCAGCGTCAAAGACATGGCGGGCATGGGCATCCGCCTCTGAATATACGGCCACCGATTTCACACCCATACTCTTAAGTGTGCGAATGACGCGGCAGGCAATCTCTCCACGGTTGGCGATAAGCACTTTGTTAAACATACATTCTCCGAACGGGTCGTCCCGTCGTCTTATTTCTTGGCTGCAGGCCGTCCTGCAGTTTTGATTAACGTGCTAATCCCAAATCAGCATTTGCACAGGCGTT
>JAIOOY010000036.1 GCA_021414145.1 Methylophilales bacterium
GTCGTTGAGTTCAATAGCATCAAGGCGCTTAGCGTTGGCGCAGAAGGGTAGATCAGTGTCTACTGCATTGGCCGCGAGTAAGACGATCTTCGGCAAGTTGCGGATCGCCAGGACGCTGCATCCTACCTGATAGCTGGCGACATGCTTGGCATCAATCTCAACCACCTGTGCGGCCGCAGTGAGTTGACTGTGGGCGATTAACCTGCGTCCCAAATCCCCATCACCGATTAAGTTGTCCGGCATGAAAATTCGTGTGGGCTGCGTGGATTTAATCACCGCCAGCAACGAAGCCAGCTCAACATCAGGCTGAAATTTATGAAAATCCAACTCTGGTAACACCATCACCTCATCCGCTCCGGCATCGGATAAATCATCATGCAGTTCACCTAGCACCAGGGCCACGACTGTCGTGTCGGTATCTGCCAAAATCGCGGCGGCGGCGAGTGCCTGACGTGCGTGGTCATCCAGTGCACCTCGGTCGCTGTGCGCAATCACCAGTACGCGAGTTTCGGGCTTGACGGGGCTTCGTATGGGCTTGGGCGCATGTACTTCTTCCGGCTTCACGTTATTCTGTAGTACAACGCGCTTTAAGCCTGAGGGGATTGTTTGTTGTGGACGCACTGGATTGACTCTACTCATGCAGTCTCCAAGCTTGCCGCCAGCAATTCGGCAATATCTAACACCTCAGGTCGTTCGACGACACCCTCCAGCATCGCCGTGCATTGCGGGCAAGCGACGGCGATTACTTCTGCGTCTATGGTTCTTGCGTCGTGAATGCGAATGTCAGGAATACGCTGCTTGCCGGGAATATCGGTGAGCGGTGCCCCACCGCCACCGCCGCAGCAGCGGCCTCGCAAACCAGAGCGCTCCATTTCATTGACGGTCAAGCCTATGCTTTTTAATAAAGCGCGTGGTGATTCGGTTTCATTGTTGTAGCGCGCCAAGTAGCAAGGATCGTGATAGGTCAGCTTGCGTGTTTCAGCCGATGTGCTTAATTTCAACACACCGCGGGCAGACAATTGCGTCAAAAACTGGCTGTGGTGCAGCACCTCATAATGTCCGCCAAACGCCGGATATTCGTTCTTTAAGCTATGCAACACATGCGGGTCAGCAGTGACGATACGTTTGAAATTTAAGCGACTAAAAATCTCGATATTGCGTTTTGCCAAACGTTGAAAAGTGGCTTCATCACCCAAGCGCCTCGCGGTGTCACCCGTATCATTTTCCAGCTCGCCCATCACGGCAAAATCCACATGTGCGGCTTTCAGTAACTTGACCAATGCCCGCAAAGTACGCTGATAACGCATATCAAAAGCACCTTCACCTGCCACGAGCAAGATATCTACAGGGATGTCGGGGTGAATAGTTTTCACTTCCAGATCTATCGCCCAGTAATACCGTGCCTTGCGGTCAAATCCGCCGACGGTTGATGTTTGGCGTAAGTTCTCTAGCGTTTGCGGCGCTTTGTTGGGGGCACTGCCTTGCGTCAGAGTGAGATTGCGTCTAAGCCCGACAATCGCGTCCACATGCTCGATCAGCATCGGACATTCCTGCACACAAGCACGGCAGGTGGTGCACGACCACAGGGTTTCCTCTGCAATGAATGTTGGCACGATGGTTTGGTCGCTGCTTGCTAACCCTTTGACCAAGTCCTGAATCAGCATTTTGGGATTTAACGGCTGGCCTGCGGCAAAGGCGGGGCAAGCCGCCTGGCATTTTCCGCACTGTACACAGGCATCAAAACTCAAGAGTTGATTCCATTGAAAGTCCGATGATTTGGCAATGCCGAATGCACTTATTTCAAGATCAAGGGGTTTCAACGCAGTGGATAACTGGCCTGAAAAGCGCGTCTGACGTGGGTGAAACGCCAAGTGCAGTAATCCGGCGATGGCGTGTTTCATGGGGCCGCCTAAACCAATGCCAAGGGCAAGTTCTGACGAACCTGCAAGTAATAGCAACAGCGCTACAACGGCAATGCTGTTGGAGAGTGTTTGAATAGGTAAGGTGAGAATAAAAAGCCCTAAAGCAAAAGCTAGCAAAGAGTAGGGCAGTCGGCTCCAAGCACCTAAACTGAGGCGTGGGGGTGGATTACGGCGTCTAAGCCATACAAAAAAAGCCCCGACGAACATGATGCTGGCGGCGACTACAATCGCCCAGTTGAGCGTTGCAGAATAGAGCATCAGACCATAGTTGATGGCGACAAGCGCTAGTGCTGCCACAGCCCCACCAGCAGTGGCTACATGGGTGCGGGCGATGTAGGGATCACGTGCGACGATGTGGTGTAAATCCACGAAATAGCGCTTGGGAATAGTCAGTAGTTGGCACCAATGCCATGCTGCGGGTTGGCCGTTGCGCCATAGTTGCGAGCGCCGCCACAAACCTAAGCTGAGGCTTGCAGTGGCTAGCCAGAAGAGGGCGGTGATGAAGTGTTGGAGCGACATTTAGAAGTCTTTACATAATCGCAAAGCGTCATAAATCGCGCCGTGGATGTTGTGCATGGACACGCAATCGCCGACCCGGAATAGCAGAAATTCGCCGTTTGCTAAGGTTTGGGCTAAAGTGGGCTGTGGTTCGGCGGCAAACAAGCTGGCGATGTCGGTTTGTCCACGGTTTTTTGAAAGATCTTTCAGCGCCCAATACAGTGCCACATTAGGCGTAATGCCGTTTTCAATCACCACTTGATCCACTTCGCGCTCTTCCAAAACTTCAGTGTATTCATTGCGCAGTACTGCGATTTTCTTGTCGCCTTCGGCATACACGCGATCCAGCCAGTAATTGGGTGTGGCGATCATGCCTTGCGCGTACATGCGACGGTAGAAGATAGGAAAGGTAGTGCCGCCCACGTCATCCGCTACTTTTACGTCGGGCGTGACAATCTCCACTTGGCTGCCACGGCTCGCCATAAAGTCCGCTGTGCCAAAACCGGCGTGGGTGCCTATGGTGTCGTAGAGCAGCACATTCTTCTGGAGGGCGACTTTTTCCGTCAGAATATCCCAAGCACTTACTGCCAAGCCTTGTGCTACGCCCCAAGCGGGCACTTGTTCGGTGTGACTCAAGCCTCCGGTGGCGAGCACTACGATGTCGGGTTTTTCAGCCAAAATCATCTCTGCATCAGCGGCAACGCCTAATCGACGATCCACTTTTAGGCGTTTGGTTTCCATGTCAAACCAGCGAATTATGCCGGCCATTTGCTCACGCTGCGGGGCTTTGGCGGCGAGATTGACTTGACCGCCCACTGTGGCGTTTTTCTCAAATAAAATCACCTCATGCCCACGTTCTGAAGCCACGCGTGCGGCTTCCAGTCCGGCTGGGCCTGCGCCGACTACAACTACTTTGCGCTTTGCTCCTGTGCTCTTAACTACGCGCTGTGGCATGGTGGATTCACGAGAGGTAGCCG
>JAIOOY010000037.1 GCA_021414145.1 Methylophilales bacterium
GCCCGCTGTATGGATCGTAGGCCACCAACTCACCCTTTTGGATGTCGAAATACCAGCCGTGTATAGCCAGCGCACCCTGTTGAACCCGTTGCTTGATCCACGGGAAGGTCAACAGATTCTCTAGAGAGACCAAAATTGAGGCCTCTTCGCAGGCACAAAGCTGTTCTCCCTTGGTTGCATCGGGCAACTCGGCGAGCACTTTTTCCTTGGCGCGTGCCGAGATATTCACCCAGTTGGTGATAAATTCCCCTTGCACTCCCTCTGGAATACCGTTCATCAGTGCATGTATACCGCCACACTGGCTATGCCCCAGCACGATCAGGTGTTTTACGCCTAACGCACAAACTCCGAATTCGAGCGCGGTACTCACGCCATGCAAACCGGTGCCGGTCTCGTAAGGCGGCACCATATTGGCCACGTTACGCACCACGAACAGGTCACCCGGATCGCAATCGGTAATAATGGCCGGATCAACGCGCGAGTCAGAACAGGCAATGACCATCGCGCCTGGATTCTGTCCTTGCTTCAAGGTCTCGAAAAGTCCCTGATTGCGCCCGAAATAGCCTTCCTGAAACCGCTTGAAACCTTCTACAAACTTAGAGATGTCCGTCATGTTCGCTTTCCACTTGTAATCTACATTCTTGAATAATCTGACTTGGTATGAACTTGACCGCCAACCACACCAGTATCGGGATAACGATCAACTCATCCAACTGACCCAACACCGGAATAAAATCCGGAATCAAGTCAAATGGCATCAATAAATAAGCAACAGCCATGCCTAGAAAAAGCTTTGCCAACCACGGTGTTTGCGGATGCTTGAGCACCCTTTGGTAAACGGCTAGTTCCTTTTTGAATCTGGCCACTAACTCCTTCAAACCCATTAAATAACCTTACCTGTTAATTGGTGATAAGCCTCGCAATACTTCTCGCTGGTTCGGGCCGCCACATCTGCTGGGAGTTCCGGCGCTGGCGGCTGTTTGTTCCATCCGGTGGATTCCAACCAGTCGCGCACATACTGCTTGTCAAAACTGGGCGGGTTACTGCCCACCTTATATTGGTCGGCAGGCCAGAAACGCGAAGAATCCGGCGTCAGCGCCTCGTCTATCAGGTACAACGTCCCATTCGCGTCAAGCCCGAATTCGAACTTGGTATCGGCAATGATGATGCCTTTAGTCAGCGCATATTCAGCCGCAGCCTTATAAAGGGCAATCGCCGAATCGCGCACTTTGGCCGCCAGCTCCGCGCCCACCAGATCAACCGTCTGTGCAAAAGTGATGTTCTCGTCATGCGTGCCAAGCTCCGCCTTGGTCGAAGGCGTGAAGATCGGCTCAGGTAATTGGCTCGCTTCCTGCAGCCCAGCGGGCAGCGGAATGCCGCATACCGTACCGGATTGCTTGTATTCCTTCCAGCCTGACCCGACCAGATAACCACGCACCACGGCTTCAATCGGCAATGGCTTCAACTTCTTCACCACAATAGCACGGTCACCCAGCTGCGCATGCTCGCTCTTGTCCGCCACAACCGATTCCGGCGCGATGCCTGTCAGGTGATTGGGGATGATATGGTGCAGCTCCGCGTCAATATCATAAATATCGCGCACTTTGCCTTGGTTGATGAGGGGCAGGCTCTTGATGCTAGATTGCAGTAAAGGCTGTGTCATTTGTTTGGGTTTGGTTGGCTTGCGTGAGGTTGAATTATCGCCTGTCTGGCTGGGGATGAAAAGTTAAACTAATGCCCTATTGATGGCGGGGAATTAGACTGTTAGTGTGTTACCCAGAAATCACCTACTCTAATCTTTAAAGAGAAATCATGCCTGCCATACCCGCTTGCCCCCAATGTACCCTTGAAAACACCTATCAGGATGGCGACAACTACGTCTGCGCCAACTGCGGATTTGAATGGCCTGTTGCTGCAAATACCGATGCTGATGACGACAGCAGCGCCGTAGTCAAAGATTCCAACGGCACGGTGCTGAACGATGGCGATGCGGTGGTGCTGATCAAGGATTTGAAAGTGAAGGGTTCATCCATCACGCTGAAGCAAGGCACCAAGGTCAAGAGCATCCGCCTGGTGGGCGGCGACCATGAGGTGGACTGCAAGATGGATGCTGGTAATTTCATGTTGAAGGCGGCTTTTTTGAAGAAGGTTTGAGTAGAGCCCCGCTCCAGCTCGCTCCCACAAGTGGCGAGGAAAAAGACAGTTACTTCACCGTTTCATCTCCGTCCAAATCCAGCGCACCTTCTTTAAATACCCTGCTTGCGCGAATGTCTTCGGCCTCCAGGGTCATCAGGTCTATTTTCTTTAAGCTCTTATTGCGGCTGCCAAACAAACGATTGGCTTGGCGCAGTCTTGCCCTATCCAGTGCATTACGCACCGAGCGTGCGTTGGCAAAGTGTCCTAGTTTCATGCGTAGCGGTATGTATTCAGCAAAAGCAGCTTCTGCCTCAGAACTGAAGCGGTAATTCTGAGTGGCGAGCATCAACTTGGCTATTGCCAACAACTCATCAGTGCCGTAATCAGGGAAATCCACGTGGTGGGCAATGCGGGAGCGCATGCCGGGGTTGCTTTGAAAAAACTGGTTCATGCGGTTTTGATAACCGGCAAGTATCACCACCAAATCGTCACGGTTGTTTTCCATCACTTGCAGCAGAATTTCGATGGATTCCTGTCCGTAGTCGCGCTCGTTCTCTGGCTTGTAGAGGTAGTAGGCTTCGTCAATGAACAGCACGCCGCCCATCGCCTTTTTTACCACTTCTTTGGTTTTGGGTGCCGTGTGACCAATGTATTGGCCTACCAAATCGTCGCGCGTGACTGAAACCAAATGACCTTCGCGCACATAGCCCAAACGCTTGAGAATCTCCGCCATACGCAGAGCTACCGTGGTCTTGCCCGTGCCAGGGTTACCGGTAAAGCACATATGCAGGCTGGGCGTTTCCGAGGTCAAATCAAACTGCTTACGCAGCCTATCTACCAGCAACAGCGCTGCGATTTCACGGATGCGGGTTTTGACTGGCTTGAGGCCGATTAGCTCACGATCCAGTTTATCCAGTACTTCCTGGATATTGGACGCTTGAAACTCGGCCTCAAGGTCAACAGTGGTTTCGTCGGAGGTTGGTTGTGCGCTCATGGCCTAAGTCATTGAGCTAAGTGAGCGAGCGGGATGAAGTGCAAGGCGCACGGAACGCAGGAACCGGAATGTATGATTTATACATGAGGATTCCGAGTACCGCGCAACGCCGCAATTCACCCGCGCAGCCACTTAGTACCGCTCGCCTTCCGGCTTGTCGGTGGCGTAGGAGTGGATGGTGTAGCGAATGTTGCGACCATCGGCTTCCTGACGCACCAGACCAAAACCAGGCTCATTCTTGGGGCGATTGACAATGTACGACATGGTCGGACTTTCCACACCACGCACAGAGCTGAACGCCATCACACGGATGTAGTGATTAGGGAAAGTCTTACGGCAGTTGTTGATTTCCATCAAGATGCCCGCAGGGTCTTTCAGGTCAAACATTGGTGGGCCGAACATCTCCCAATAGGTGTTGCGCGGATGTGGGTCGTCGGTGTATTCCACCGAGGTTGCCCAGCCTTTGCTTAGCGCATATTTAAGTTGCTTGGTGATTTGTTCGTCCGTCAGCGGTGGCAGAAAAGAAAACTGCCCTTGGGTGACGATGCCATTTGGATTAGTCATCATAATGTTTTCTCCTCAATTAAAAGCTAGTCGTTGCGGTAGGCACAAAGTCAGCGGTGTCGGTGGATTCATAGTTGAAGGTAATGTCCTTCCACGTATCAATCGCAGCACGCAGCGGGCTGCACCATTTAGCTGCATCCAGCAGAATCTGCGGACCTTCGTTCCAAATGTCACGGCCTTCGTTACGCGCCAGCACCATTGCTTCCAGCGCCACGCGGTTGGCTTGTGCACCCGCTTGAATACCGTCTGGATGGCCTATCGTGCCGCCACCGAATTGCAGCACCACGTCGTCGCCCAAATAGGTCAGCAATTGGTGCATTTGACCTGCGTGAATACCACCGGAAGCCACTGGCATACATTTGTTGAGCGAAGCCCAGTCTTGCTCGAAGAACAAGCCATGTTCCAGATTTTGCGGCGTATGGTCGTCCAGCAGCGTGTCGTAGAAACCCTTAATCATCGCAGGGTCGCCTTCCAGCTTGCCCACCACGGTTCCAGCATGGATGTGATCCACGCCCGCCATGCGCATCCACTTACAAATCACGCGGAAATTCATACCGTGATTCTTTTGACGAGAATAGGTAGAGTTACCAGCAC
Source organism: Methylophilales bacterium (assembly GCA_021414145.1). Taxonomy (GTDB): domain Bacteria; phylum Pseudomonadota; class Gammaproteobacteria; order Burkholderiales; family Methylophilaceae; genus CAILHX01. The sequence continues at coordinate 4,289 of JAIOOY010000037.1, forward strand.
GGTGCAAGTGCAGAATCATGTCGTTCTGACGCGCCCAGATGGCCATAGATTGAATCGCGGTATAGCCAATTACCAAGTCAATCATGATGATGACCGAGCCCAAGCTCTTTGCGAATTCAGCGCGTTTGTACATTTCTTCCATGGTGCCAGCGGTCACGTTCAGATAATGGCCTTTGACTTCGCCAGTAGCGGCAGAGGCTTTGTTCACCGCATCCATGCAGTACAGAAAACGGTCGCGCCAGTGCATGAAAGCTTGTGAGTTGATGTTCTCATCGTCCTTCATGAAATCCAGCCCGCCTTTGAGACCTTCGTACACCACGCGGCCATAGTTGCGGCCTGAAAGACCCAATTTAGGTTTAGTGGTAGCGCCCAACAGCGGACGGCCAAATTTGTCCAAGCGCTCACGTTCAACGATCACGCCAGTAGCAGGGCCCTGGAAAGTCTTGAGGTAGGCCACAGGGATCCGCATGTCTTCCAAACGCAGCGCCTTCACGGCCTTCATCCCAAACACGTTGCCGATAATGGAAGCGGTCAGGTTGGCGATGGAGCCGCCTTCAAACAAGTCCAGTTCGTAAGCGATGTAGGCAAAAAACTGCGCTTCAGTTTTGGTGCCTTCGCCGGTGTTAGGCACAGGGTCAACTCGATAGGCTTTAGCGCGGTACATCTCGCAAGCGGTTAGCCTGTCAGTCCACACCACAGTCCAAGTGGCGGTAGAGGATTCGCCTGCAACGGCAGCAGCCACCTCTTCTGGATCATGGCCTGCATGAGGAGTAATACGGAACATTGCCAATAAATCCGTATCTTTCACTTGGTAGTCGGGTTGCCAATAACCCATTTTTTTGTATGGTAAAACCCCAGCCTTATAGCGGGCGGCGCCTTCCTTTAAAGTTTCATTACTCATCACGCATCTCCTCAATCAAGAAAGTTTATATTTATAACTTCATCAAACTTAAAGACTATATTCCGATATACATATAATAAAAAGTCAATTATTTTTATAGTAATGATAGTATTTATCTTATAATCATTTAAGGTCGTTTTCAGTAAGGCAAACATTATCATGCTGCATTTAACACTCAGACAATTAATTGCCTTTGAATCAGTTGCAAAACATTTGAGCTATTCTCGCGCAGCAGAGATGTTGCACCTATCTCAGCCTGCCGTTTCCATGCAAATCCGTCAACTAGAAAATGTGCTCGGACTGCCCTTATTCGAACAATTAGGCAAAAAAATCTACCTGACTGAGGCAGGTAATGAATTTCACCACCATAGCCACAACATCCTTGAACAACTTAACGAAGCAGAGACGATGCTGGCAGAGATCAAAGGTATGCGCGGAAATCTCAACATCAGCGTAGCCAGTACTGCTAGTTACTTCACGCCGCATCTACTTGCAGAATTTTGTCAACGCCACACACTAGCAACTGTAAATCTGAGTGTGACCAATCGTGAATCTTTATTGCAGCGGTTGAACAACAATGAAACCGATCTGGCAATCATGGGGCGCCCACCGGATGAACTGGATGCTGATGCCACGCCATTCATGGAAAACCACCTTGCCATCATCGCGCCAGTCAATCATCCTTTGGCAAACGAACGCAATATTCCCCTGTCTAGGCTGGCGCAGGAAACATTTCTAGTACGTGAGCAAGGCTCCGGCACACGCATCGCCATGGAACGATTTTTTGCCGAAAAAAATATTCGCCTCACCACCGGTACCGAAATGAGTACCAACGAAGCTATCAAACAAGCGGTGCAAGCAGGGATGGGGCTGGGAATTTTGTCGCTGCACACAATTTCTTTAGAGCTGGAAACCGCACGACTGATGGTGTTGGATGTACAGAACTTCCCCATCCAGCGCCATTGGTATGTGGTACATCGCAAAGGCAAGCGATTGACAACCGTCGCATCGGCCTTTAAGGAATTCTTGCTGCAAAAACATGCGACTTAAGCCTTGTCACCCGCATCGTTGAACACGGCTTGACAGGCGACGGATTCCTCCATTAAAGTGACACGGCTATATCAACCTGCATATGGTTTCGTTTTTTCGCTTTTAATAATTTTTACTCGGAGATTTCATCATGGCTTTGACCCAAATGGCATTAGATTCACTGGATTTTGACGCAACCGTAGCTTTGGCTACCACCGTAGCTCCTCACGTGGACATTCTCGAAATTGGTACCCCATGCATCAAGCACAATGGTATCAAGTTGCTGGAAACCCTGAAGGCTAAATTCCCAAACAACAAGATCCTGGTTGACCTGAAGACCATGGACGCTGGCTTCTACGAAGCTGAGCCTTTCTACAAAGCTGGCGCTGACATCTGCACCGTACTCGGTACCGCTGATCTGGGCACCATCAAAGGCGTAATCGACGTAGCTAACAAGTACGGCAAAGAAGCTCAAGTTGACCTGATCAACGTGATCGACAAAGCTACTCGCACCAAAGAGTGCGTCAAGCTGGGCGCGCACATCATCGGTGTACACACAGGTCTGGATGCGCAAGCTGCTGGCGGCACCCCATTCGTTGACTTGGCTGCTATCGCTGCCCTGAACACCGGCGTTAAGATTTCTGTTGCTGGCGGCGTTAAGGCTGCAACCACCAAGCAAGTGAAGGACGCTGGTGCTAGCATCATCGTTGCTGGTGCTGCTATCTACGGTGCTGCTGACCCTGCTGCTGCTGCTGCTGAAATCACTGCTCTAGCTCACTAAGTTAGCTATTAGGCTTTAAGATTTAAGCAAACTAATCCACCATTTCGGTTCAATGTAGTTCCGACTTGGTGGATTTTTTATGGCTTTAATTTTTAATTACTTATCAACATTAATCGGATATTTAATACGAGGTGACAACCATGCATGAAAGAGTAATTCTCGACAAAATTGGAAGCGTTCTTCAGGCCACAGATGAAAATTTGGTGAACGGCCTAGTGACTGAGGTTGAAAAAGCTGGTCGCATCTTCCTGACCGGTGCAGGTCGTTCCGGTCTGGTTTCACGCTTTTTTGCAATGCGCTTGATGCACTGCGGCTACCAAGTCAATATGGTTGGCGAAATCGTCACTAGAAGTATCGTCGCTGGCGATTTGCTTATCGTGGTTTCTGGCTCTGGCGGTACTGAATCGCTATTGCCTTTCGTTAAGAAGGCCAAGTCGGTAGGCGCAAGAGTTGCTATCGTTTCCATGAAGGGTAAGTCCCCAATGGCAGAACTGGCTGATCTGGTATGCCAAATGGGTAGTCAAGACGAATACAGCTTTGTGACCGTTCAAGGCATGCCTATGGGTACCGTGTTCGAACTTTCAACCCTCATCTTCTTGGAAGCCATTATTTCCAGAATCGTGCTGGACAAAGGACTGGACGACGACAAGATGCGTGCATTACACGCAAACTTGGAGTAATTATCTAGTAACACCCAACAAAAAAGCGGCTGAAAAGCCGCTTTTTTGTTGCTTACAAAATATGGCCTACTTAACAATCGCAGCTAGTTCGCCTTTTTTGTAGCGTTCGGCCATCACGTCACATGAAATTGCTTTGATCTTTCCTGCTTGTCCCGCGCTACCAAAAGCTTCAAATCTCGCCTTACAAATACCCTTCATAGCCACAGTAGCCTCTTTCAAGAATTTGCGCGGATCAAATTCTTTGGAAGTTTCCGGCGAACCCAAGAAGCGGCGTATCGCACCGGTAGAAGCCATGCGTAGGTCAGTATCAATATTCACCTTACGCACACCGTGCTTGATACCTTCGACGATCTCTTCAACAGGGACACCATAGGTCTCTCCCATCGTTCCGCCATATTGATTAATGATTTTTAGCCATTCTTGCGGCACCGAGGATGAGCCATGCATGACCAGATGAGTATTGGGAATACGTGCATGAATTTCTTTGATACGTTGAATGGACAACGTGTCTCCAGTAGGCGGTTTGGTGAACTTGTAAGCCCCGTGTGAGGTGCCGATGGCAATGGCCAGCGCGTCCACACCGGTTTTTTTGACGAAATCGGCGGCTTCTTCCGGGTCGGTCAATAGTTGCGAGTGATCTAGCTTTCCCACCGCACCGTGACCGTCTTCTTCGCCCGCCATACCGCTTTCCAGCGAACCCAAAACCCCCAATTCGCCTTCTACCGAAACACCTACCATGTGTGCAATATCCACTACAGATTTGGTGACATTGACGTTGTACTCATAACTTGCCGGAGTCTTGCCATCTTCCTTGAGTGAGCCGTCCATCATCACCGAACTAAAGCCAGAACGTATGGACTGCACGCACACTGCGGGTGATGCACCGTGGTCTTGGTGCATCACGATAGGAATGTGGGGATATGCTTCGATAGCGGCCAGTATCAAGTGACGCAAAAACGCTTCACCCGCATATTTGCGAGCGCCCGCCGAGCCTTGCATGATGACCGGACTATTACACTCATCGGCTGCCTGCATGATGGCGTGGATCTGTTCCATATTGTTGACGTTGAAGGCAGGCAGACCATAGCCGTTTTCTGCGGCATGATCGAGCAATTGTCTGAGTGATACCAGTGCCATGATGACTCTCCTTAATGTTTAATCGCGTAACAGCACAATCATAGCGCTATTTTTTAGGGAACTACCCGCCAACTTTGACAATTTTAAGGGTATTCGTACCACCCGCTTGGCCTATGGGCTCACCTATGGTTAGCAGAATTAAGTCCCCATTTTTCACCGCGCCGCGCCTACGTAGATCGTCCTCTGCCGCTTGCAGGATCACATCTCTATCTTTGCTTTGTTCTTCAAACAGAAACGGATATACACCACGGTACAACGTCAATTTACGCCGCGTCTCTTTTTCTGGCGAAAGAGCAAAAATCGGGGGTAATGTGTTGCTGCGCGACATCAGCTTGGCCGTCGTTCCCGACTGAGTAAGAGAGGCGATAGCATCCACCTTGAGTCTGTCAGCGGTATAGATAGCCGCGAGTGCAATAGCTTCATCTGCGCGATCCACCTCTCCTGCTTCCGTATATAGCGAATGGCTATCAAAATCCCTTTCGGCTTCAAGACACACTCTGTCCACTGCGGCCACCGCTTCAACCGGGTATTTGCCTACCGCAGACTCTGCTGACAGCATCACCGCATCTGTACCATCCAGCACCGCATTGGCCACGTCGGAAACTTCGGCACGGGTCGGAATGGGGCTGGAAATCATAGACTCCATCATTTGTGTAGCGGTGATGACCAGCTTATTGCGTGAGCGAGCTTCACGAATCATGCGCTTCTGTAAGCCCGGTACCGCAGCGTCACCCACTTCCACACCCAAATCGCCACGCGCCACCATGATGGCATCTGAAACTTCTATGATTTCTGCCAACGCCTCAACTGCTTCAGCTCGTTCTATCTTGGCAATGATGCTGGCATAGCCACCTGCTTTGCGTACCAGTCGGCGAGCTAACTCGATATCAGCAGCATTGCGTGGAAATGAAACTGCGACGTAGTCAGCCTCCATCGCCGCTGCGGTCTTGATATCCTCGCGGTCTTTTTCGGTCAGCGCAGCGGCTGACAGACCGCCCCCTTGGCGGTTGATACCCTTGTTGTTGGAAAGCTCACCATTCTGGTTGACGGTGCAAAAAATCTCGTCGCCACGCACATCATCCACCGTCATCACCATGCGCCCATCATCCAACACCAGCACCGCGCCGGCTTCCACATCATCTGTCAGTAGCTTGTAATCCAACCCAACTCGTTCCTGATTTCCCAGTTTGCAATTTGCATCCAGAACAAACTTATCACCGACCTTCAAAGTAATTTTGCCATTCTCGAACTTGCCTATACGTATCTTCGGACCTTGCAAATCACACAGCACCCCAATGGGACGGCGCAAACCAGCGGCAATCTCACGCACCAGGTTGGCGATTGAGATATGTTGCTCCGCTGTGCCGTGCGAAAAATTCAGGCGCACCAAATCTACTCCCGCATCTATCATGCGCTCCAGCACCTCTCGGCTACTGGAAGCAGGGCCTATGGTGGCTATAATTTTTGTTTTGCGTCGTATCATTTGTGAGTTCTGAGAAGGGAAAGAAAAAAGTTCAGGAGCTAACCATCACACCGTTGTTCAAGAATTTCCACCGCGGGCAATTTCTTCCCTTCCAGAAATTCTAAAAATGCACCTCCGCCAGTAGAAATATAGGAAATACGTTCGGAGATATCGTACTTGGCAATTGCCGCCAAGGTGTCACCACCACCAGCGATGGAGAACGCAGGGCTGTCCGCGATCGCCATGCCCAGCGTCTTGGTACCTTTACCAAACTGGTCGAATTCAAACACGCCCACCGGACCGTTCCAGACAATAGTACCAGCCTTTTTCAAATATTCCGCATAGGCCTTGGCGGTTTCCGGACCAATGTCGAAAATCATGTCGTCATCTGCAACTTCACTGACTTTTTTGATGACAGCAGCTTCGTTGGCATCAAATTTTTTGCCAACCACAACATCAGTCGGGATTGGTATATCACTGCCTTTGGCTTTGGCCGCCGCGATAAGGCGCTTGGCCTCATCCACCAAATCGGCTTCATACAAGGATTTACCAACGTTATAACCCGCCGCCTTGATGAAGGTGTTGGCGATACCGCCACCGACAATCAACTGATCCACTATATGGGACAGCGATTCCAACACCGTCAGCTTACTCGAAACTTTTGAGCCCCCAACGATTGCAACCATAGGGCGCGCTGGATTATCCAGCGCCTTACCCAAGGCCTCCAGTTCATCCACTAGCAATGGGCCCGCACACGCCACTGGAGCATATTTTGCGACACCGTGGGTGGAAGCTTGGGCACGATGTGCAGTACCAAAAGCATCCATCACAAATATGTCGCATATCTGTGCCATTTCCCAGGAAAGTCGTTCCTCGTTGTTGTTCTCACCTATGTTGAAACGGACATTTTCCAGTACGCCAACTTCACCATCACGCATTTCTTCGAGGGCTTTTTTTCCATTGCCCAACCAGTCCTGATATAACCTTACCTCACAACGAGTTTTGTCAAAGTGATCCACGCTACGTTTGACGCGCTCAATCTCTGCAACAGAATACAGTGCATCTTTCATTTCATTGACCAAATCAGAAAGCGCGCGCATCAGTAATACAGATGTCTTGACCTGACGGCTGAGCAGTTTTCCCAGATGGTCAGCGACTGGTTTCAGGCTATCCTTATCGTCATATCGACCTTCCGTAGGGCCTTCCTTAGGACGTCCCAGATGCGACATCAGCATCACCTTTGCGCCAGCATCCATTGCAAATTTAATCGTCGGCAATGACGCTCGAATACGCGTATCGTCTGCCACGCTACCGTCTTCATTTTGCGGCACATTAAGGTCTTGGCGAATCAGGACGCGTTTCCCCCTGAGATCAAGATCGGTCATTTTGATGACAGCCATTTTCATCTCCCCAAATGTTGAAAAACAGATTAATGCTGAAAATCTGATAATTTTCCGGTAGTTTTTATGAGGCAAGCCTCATCTACTCATTTTATTTAGCAGTTCAGAAATGTTTATGCGATGTGCTGTACCAATCGCATTAAATTACAGGTATAACCATACTCGTTGTCGTACCAAGCCACCACTTTAACGAAAGTAGGATCAAGCTGGATGCCAGCGTCAGCGTCAAACACCGAAGGACAGGTCTCGCCACGGAAATCGGTGGAAACCACTTTATCGTCGGTGAAGCCCAGCACCCCCTTCAATGAGCCGCTTTCCGAAGCGGCTTTCATCGTCGCTACGATTTCTTCATAGCTGGCAGGTTTAATTAATTCACAGGTCAAATCCACCACGGAAACGTCAGAAGTCGGGATGCGGAAGGCCATACCAGTGAGTTTTTTATTCAAATCAGGAATCACCTTACCCACCGCTTTGGCCGCGCCGGTAGAAGATGGAATAATGTTTTCCAGAATGCCACGACCACCGCGCCAGTCTTTGTTGGATGGACCATCCACGGTCTTTTGTGAAGCTGTAGCAGCATGCACAGTAGTCATCAGTCCACGTTTGATTCCGTAGGTATCATGCAACACCTTCGCGACAGGTGCCAGCGCATTTGTGGTACAGGAAGCAGCAGAAACAATCGCTTCGCCTTTATAGGTATCATGATTCACCCCATACACAAACATCGGTGTATCGTCCTTGCTAGGGGCTGATTGCACCACTTTCCTGGCTCCAGCATCTATATGCTTTTGGCAAGTATCAACAGTCAAAAATAGGCCAGTACATTCAATCACGATATCCGCACCAACTTCATTCCACTTCAGCGCAGACGGATCTTTTTCCGCGGTCAAGCGTATGGTTTTCCCGTTGACGACGAGATTATTACCATTGACTGACACGTCCCCCTTAAAACGACCGTGCACTGAGTCATGTTTTAGCATATAGGCCAAGTAATCCGGCTCAAGTAAATCGTTAATCGCCACCACCTCGATATCCGTGAAGTCTTTTATCGCGGCGCGAAACACCATACGGCCAATACGGCCAAAACCGTTGATACCAATTCTTATTGCCATTACATTTCTCCTATCCTAAAAAACTAAAAGGGGAGCCCGCTACGGGCTCCCCTTTATTTCGGTTATGCCCGACGACTATAGAATCGACTTCACTGTTTTGACTACATTTTCAACGGTAAATCCAAAGTGCTTGAGCAACACACCGCCCGGAGCAGATTCACCGAAGGTTTCGATGCCAACAACAGCGCCTTCGATACCAACATATTTACGCCAGAAATCCGGATGAGCGGCTTCAACCGCTACACGTTTCACGCCTGGGGTCAGAACGCTATCGCGGTAAGCTTTGTCTTGCTTATCAAATACATTGGTAGATGGCATGGAAACCACACGCACCTTAGTACCCGCAGCATTCAACTCAGCAGCAGCCTTTACAGCCAGATCAAGCTCAGAACCGTTGGCCATAATGATGACATCAGCCTTGCCAGCAACGTCAGAGAACACATAACCACCCTTGCGGATCAGGTCGAAGTGCGCTGTGTCATGCTTGATACCAGCAACGTTTTGACGGCTCAATACCAAACTGGATGGGCCATCGGTACGCTCAACAGCAGCAACCCAGGCAACAGCAGTTTCAGTTGAGCTACCTGGACGCCATACGTTCATATTCGGGATATAACGCAGACCAGATGTATTTTCGACAGGTTGGTGAGTTGGGCCATCTTCACCTTGACCGATAGAATCGTGAGTCAGCACGTAAACAACACGCTGCTTCATGAGAGCAGACATGCGCATACCGTTCTTCATGTAGTCAGAGAACATGTGGAAAGTACCGCCGAATGGCAGCAAGCCACCGTGTAATGCCATGCCGTTCATGATGGCAGCCATGCCGAATTCACGTACGCCGTAGGAGATGTAGTTACCCGGCTTTTTGGCATCCACGTGAATGAAGCTACCGCAGCTGGTCAGGTTTGAACCGGTCAGGTCAGCAGAACCGCCCAGGAATTCAGGCAATACTGGCGCCAGGGCGCCAATGACGTTTTGTGAAGCTTTACGTGTTGCAACACCTTCTGCCTTATCGTTTGTCGCAGCAATCATTGCATTGGTTGCTTCTGTCCAGTTGGCTGGCAATTCATTTGCCATACGGCGCTTGAATTCCTTGGCCTCGGCAGGGAATGCCTTGGCATAGGCACCGAATTTAGCATCCCACGCAGATTCAGCGGCAGCACCCTTAGCCGTTGCATCCCAACCAGCGTAAACGTCAGCAGGAACTTCAAACGGAGGATATGGCCAGCCAATTGCTTTACGGGTAGCAGCAACTTCATCATCTCCCAGTGCAGCGCCGTGGCAGTCGTGGCTACCAGACTTGTTAGGAGAACCTTTACCGATGATGGTTTTGCAGCAAATCAGTGATGGCTTGTCGGTAACTTTCTTGGCTGCTTCGATTGCCTTTTGGATTGCGGCAGAGTCATGCCCATCAACAGACTGCACATGCCAGCCGTAAGCAGTGAAACGACCAGCGGTATTATCGGTGTACCAGCCTTCGATATGACCGTCGATAGAAATACCGTTGTCATCCCAGAACGCCACCAGCTTACCCAAACCCCAGGTACCGGCCAGAGCACAAGCCTCGTGAGAAACGCCTTCCATCATGCAGCCGTCACCCAAGAACACATAGGTGTAGTGGTCAACGATGTCGTGGCCGGGCTTGTTGAATTGGTTAGCCAGCAACTTTTCAGCCATCGCAAAACCAACACCGTTAGCAATCCCTTGTCCCAGTGGGCCAGTGGTAGTTTCTACACCAGGGGCGTAATGGTATTCAGGGTGACCTGCACACTTGGAATGCAGTTGACGGAAGGTCTTGATGTCGTCAATGGTGACGTCATAGCCGGTCAGGTGCAGCAGGGAGTAAATCAGCATGGAACCATGGCCGTTTGACAGAACAAAACGATCACGGTTAGCCCAGTTAGGATTCTTTGGGTTGTGGCTAAGGTTGTGATTCCACAGCACCTCAGCGATTTCTGCCATGCCCATAGGAGCCCCTGGGTGGCCAGAATTTGCTTTTTGTACCGCGTCCATAGACAAGGCGCGGATTGCGTTACATAAATCGGTACGAGTTGCCATGTTAATACTCCCTATCTTTGCAAATAATCAAACGAAAAAGACACCAAATGCACTCCCATTTTCTGAGTGCAGCCTAAAAAAACCGTGGGGACTCCCCTGAACGACCGGCTCGCACTTTTGTTATTGATTGCTTGTGCGCGGTTATATAGCGGGATTATTGCCTAGTTAGCTGTTTTGGGCAATACGCTTATGCCAACCATTTGATAGAACAACCTATGCTGGCAATCTGCTCTTTTGGTCCCGCTCCAGTTTCCGCAACCAGCTTCATCGCCTCGAACAAATCGCGCCGCACGCCATCCGGTGCCGATTCCTTACGCGATTCGTCAAAACGGCCACGATATTGCAACTCCAGTTTATTATTAAAACCAAATAAATCTGGCGTACATACTGCACCATAAGCCTTGGCGACTTCTTGCGTTTCGTCAATTACATAAGGAAAAGGGAAATTAAATTCTTGCGCGACCAGTTTCATATTTTCAAAATTATCATCGGGGTAATTCACCGCGTCGTTAGAAGAAATGGCAATGGCATTCACCCCCAGCGCTTGCAGAGCAGTCACGTCTCGCACCAAGCGAGGTCGGATAGCCTTGACGTAAGGGCAATGATTGCAGATGAACATTACTAAAGTGCCGTTTTTACCTTGCACATCCGCCAAACTCCAACGCTTACCATCCACACCCAGCAGATTGAAATCCGGCGCTTTCCAGCCAAAATCGCATACCGGAGGATTCAGACTTGCCATTTTTGCGCTTCCTTTTACAGTTACAATAGTTTGAGATTTTAACCGACTTAACATCCTCACACATCATGGCCAAATCCCGTTTCTATTGTCCAGCCAAGCTCGCCACCGGAGCCATTGTCAATCTACCTGAGAATGTTGCCCACCACGCCACCAAAGTCTTGCGCATGAAAGCGGGCGACAGCTTGACTCTCTTCAATGGTGACGGTGACGACTATGTTGCTGAAATTTTAAGGTTACACAAGGGTGAAGCGGCAGTGAAGATCGGGCAACAACTGCATGTAGCAAACGAATCACCGTTACGAGTGACCCTAGCGCAAGCCATTTCCAGCGGCGAGCGCATGGAATTCACCCTGCAAAAAGCGGTTGAGCTTGGGGTCTATGCCATCCAACCCATCTCCGCCGAGCGTAGCGTAGTAAAACTGACAGGGGAGCGCGCAGAGAAGCGCATAGCGCATTGGCAAAACGTGGTGATCTCCGCCTGCGAACAATCCGGTCGCGCCACCGTCCCGCAAGTCGCGCCTATACTAGGCTTGGCTGACTGGTTAGGGATGCGGCAGGAGTTTAGCCTGAAGCTACTCCTCTCCCCCACCGCAGAACACACCCTGCATACCTTACCAAAACCAGAAGGCGACATCTGCCTGCTCATCGGCTGTGAAGGTGGCTTAAGCCCTCAAGAGCAACAGATTGCCGAATCTTGCGATTTTAGGCCGGTGCGTCTAGGTGCCAGAATTTTACGCACCGAAACCGCAGCCATGGCGGCGCTGGCAGCAATGCAGACGTTGTGGGGGGATTTTTAGCTTTAAATTTCTCATAATTTGAAGCTGGAAGTGGAAAGTATTTGAATAATTGTCAGAACCCAATTGGCCAACAACAACGAAATGATTCATGAATCATATTTAAAGCACTACCTGAGTACCTAGCTCAACTACCCTATTAGGTGGGAGCCGGAAATATATCGCTGCGCTTCCCGCATTGCGGAACATAGTAACAAAGAGCTTTTCGCGCCACAGCGCCATGTCCGAACCGATCTTTGGAATCAAGGTTTCACGTCCAAGGAAAAACGAAGTATTCATCATGTCCAATGCTAATCCATGTGAAGCACAGTCCTCAAGCGCTTTGGGCAAATCTGGCTGATCCATAAAGCCAAACATTACCTTAACTCGAAAAAATCTCTCATCTATCTGCTCAACCTTAACTTGATCCTGTTTAACATGAGGAATATCCAAGGTTTCTACAGTTAGTATCACCACCTGTTCATGCAGACTTTTATAGTGTTTCAGGCTGTGCAATAAAGCATGAGGAGTCATATCAGTATTAGGGGTAAGGAATATCGCTGTACCCGGTATGCTAGCCATACCAGACTTTGAGGCATTCTCTACCAACTTAGTAAGTGGCAAAGCATCGCTAGACAGACGTTTGTAAAGCAGCGCCCTGCCTTGTTTCCATGTAATCATCAGGATGAATACGCCCAATCCCAGCAATAACGGGAACCAGCCACCTTCGCCTATCTTGAGCAGATTGGCTGAAAAATAAACAATATCAACCGCCAAAAAACTGCCCGCAACAGCCAGACTTAAGCCCCAACCCCAACCCCACAGCTTACGCACCACGACAAAGGCTAACAGCGTGGTGATTACCATCGTGCCCGTAACAGCAATGCCGTAAGCTGCAGCCAGTTTAGTTGACGAGCCGAATCCAACCACTAACACGGCTACGGCAATCATCAACGCCCAATTAATACCAGGCAAGTAAATCTGACCTCGCTCCTGTTGCGAGGTATGCTGAATCTCCATACGTGGTACGTAGCCAAGTTGCATAGCTTGCTGCGTGATGGAATAAGTACCGGAAATAACAGCCTGTGAGGCAATCACAGTAGCAGCCGTAGCCAGCACGACCATAGGCAGTAACGCCCAATTGGGTGCCATCAGGTAGAACGGGTTGGCAATGGCCTGCGGGTTAACGAGCAGCAAAGCACCCTGCCCGTAGTAGTTGAGAACCAGCCCGGGCAGCACTAGGCCGAACCATGCCAGTTGCACTGGTTTGCGACCGAAATGACCCATGTCGGCATACAGTGCCTCGGCACCGGTGACAGCCAATACCGTCGCCCCCAACGAAAAATATCCCAGTGTCGGGTCAATCATGAAGTAACGCAAAGCATGTACCGGATTGAGTGCTGCCAGCACTTGCGGTGCGGCAGCGATATTGATGATGCCCAATAAACCCAGACTGGAGAACCACAAAACTACTACCGGACCGAAGAACTTGCCGATGCTGGAAGTGCCTTGTTTTTGCACGAGAAACAGACCAATCAGCACGGTAAGCGAGATAGGGATAATGTAAGGTTTAAATGCAGGCGTGACAATCTCCAGCCCTTCGACAGCAGATAGCACGGAAATAGCCGGCGTGATGACACTATCGCCGTAAAATAATGCAGCACCAAACAGCCCCAGCAACATTAACAATGGCCCATAAGGGCGATTGCTCACACTGCGCTGCACCAGTGCCATTAGAGCCATGATACCGCCCTCGCCTCTGTTGTCGGCACGCATCACGAACACTACGTATTTCAAGGCGACCACAATCATCAGCGACCAGAAGATCACTGACAGGATGCCCAGGATATTATCCGAGGTGATGGGTACCGGATGGTGCGCACCAGCAAAGATTTCGTGAATGGTGTACAGCGGACTGGTGCCGATGTCGCCATAAACGACACCCAGTGCGGCAAGCGCCAGTGTCGATGTACGACTTTTGTTATGCTCGGACATGTTGACTAACTCCTAGGGTTCAAAACGGTAGCCCACACCAGTTTCGGTGAGCAAGTGGATGGGTTGCGCTGGATCAATCTCCAGCTTCTGGCGCAAATGACTCATATAAATACGCAAATAGTGCGAACTCTCGGTGTGGTTTGGTCCCCACACCTCCTGCATCAGGCGGCGGTGACTCATAATTTTTCCGCTATTGGCCAGTAGCGATCCTAGTAGGCGATATTCTGTGGGGGTAAGATGCACCGGAACGCCATTGCGCATCACGCTGTGGCGGGATAAATCCACTTCTACATCAGCAAAGCATTGCTTGGGTGAGGTTTCCAAACCCTGCAACCTCCGCCGCGTCACTGCCCGCACCCTTGCCAAGAGCTCACCAATACCGAAAGGCTTGGTCAGATAGTCGTCGGCACCTGCATCGAGCGCGAGTATCTTGTCCCGCTCTTCGGTACGGGCAGAGAGAATAAGGATTGGAACGGTGGACCAAGTACGGAAGTCACGCACCACTTCCACACCGTCCATATCCGGCAACCCCAAGTCCACTACGAGTAAATCCGGCTTGCGCGAGCCCGCCTCGACCAGCCCACGCTTCCCGTTTTCTGCCTCAAAAACTTTCCAGCCTTCGGTTTCCAGCGCTTCTTTTACAAACCGTCTTATCTGCGGCTCGTCTTCAATAAGAATTACGGTATTGGCAGGAGTCATCGCGGATTTTCCTTACTGCTCAGAATCTACACACGGAGGATTGCCCAAAGGCAGCCAGAAAGTGACACAGGCACCGCCGCCTTCACAATTACTGGCTTTGATCTTGCCACCATGCGCCTCAACGATGGCGCGGCAGATGGCCAATCCCAGCCCGACACCTATTGTTGAAGATTCACTCTTTCCACGTGAAAACATAGTGAACAAGGATTCTATCTGGTCAACAGGGAGTCCCTGACCGTGGTCACTTACAGCGACACAGGCAAACTCACCCTCAACAAACCCACGCACTTCAATCGGTGCACCAACCGCAGAATACTTGGCGGCATTTTCCAACAGATTGCATAACACTCGTTCCAGCAATACGTCATCAAACTCCACCAATGGCAAATCAGGCGCCAGCACGACTTTCACCGGATGTTGGCTCAGGGCGGACTTTAACAGTTTGATTGAGGAACCAATGACATCCTCGAATAGTTGCCAATCCTTGCGCAGTTCTACCTTGCCTGCGTGCAGCCGCGCCATATCTAGCAGATTGTCCAGCAAATTATTCATTGCGCGCGCTTGATCGCGGATTGAAGTGGCAGCGTTGTACACGTTTTCAAGTTGCGGCTCTGCGGCGAGTGCCAACACATCGGCCATACCCACAAGGCCGGTAAGCGGGGTGCGCAGGTCATGCGAAAGTGCTGAGAGGACGGAACTGCGCAGACGTTCGGCAGAAGCTTCCAGCTGTGTTTGCTGCGCCACTTCCACATAATGCAGGCGCTCAATGGCAATAGCTGTCAGATTAGCGACCGCTTCAAACTGCTTTTTGTCGATATTATTGCTTGCCTTAATGCTCGATGCATTGGTTTCTACCACCATCACACCACGCACTTCACTAGGCGATTTCAGCGGCAAAATCAAGGTATGTCCACCAACAACAGATAATTGACTAGTATCAATCAGGCTACCCTGTTTGATCGCCATGTAAGCAAGACTGGCCAACGCAACCTGATGACCAAGCGAAGGTAGCTCTCCATCAACATCCAGTAAATGCAGCGTTGCGCTATGCGCCGACCCCGACATATACAGCACCAGCACTTGTGCAACCTGTTCTTGGGTAGCTGTGCCCGCAAGATCACGAGCCAGTTCGTAGAGGCGATGGGTGTTACGTTCGCGCTCCAGCGCATCCTCAGCCTGCATGTGCAGGGTTGCCGCCAGATGAGCGGTAGCTAGCCCCACCGCCAGCATAACCGTGAACGTCACCAGATACTGCACATCATTCACCGCAAACGAAAGCCTTGGGGGAACAAAGAAAAAATCGAACAGCGCTACTGCGAGAAAGGCTGACATGACCGCTGGTCCACGGCCAAGCTTGAGTGCTATCAGGAAAACGACCAGCAAGAACAACATGACGATATTCGCCAAATCAAGAAAATGTCTAAGCGGGGTAGCGGCAAGGGCAGTCACTGCACAGACAAGTATTGCTGTCAGATAGCTGTGTTTCAGTGTAATTTTTTTGGATTTATCTTGCATAGTTGCTGCTCCTTTCATCCTAAACTGGATGAAGTGACATTTGCTATGCAGAATGCTCTAAGTAATGCAAAAATTGTGTAAATTTTTCAATGGCTGCTTTGGATTGTGAGAAAAATCCAAGTAGCAGCTTAGGATGATTAAAGCATCAAACTCAAATAACGCGTTATCGGCAACACCACCAACATCAGCAACAACTGCGCACCTATCAATACAATCAACGGAGTGAAGTCTATGCCGCTGGCGCTACTGATTCGTCGGCGTAATGGATTGAGCAAGGGACGCGTCAGGCATTCCAGCACTGGCGCTATTGGCGAGTGGGGGTTTACCCAGCTCAACACCGCTTGTATCACCACAGCGTACATAAAAATGTAGACCGACAGACGCAGCAAGGCGATAACCACCAGCCCCAATAAAGCCAAATACACCGAAGTAGTGGCTACCAGTATCGGGTAGCCGTGTAGGGTTAAAGTAGCGAGTTGCAGCAAAGCTTGGGCAAAAAAAGCCAGCACCAACGTGGATAGATCCAGCCCCGACCAGGAAGGTATAACGCGCCGTAAAGGTCGCACCGCAAAGTCGGTTACCGCGACTACGGTTTGCGACACCGGGTTATGGAATGGCGCTCGCGTGAGTTGCAAATAAAAACGCAATAACGTGGCTATTGTGAATAAACCGAATACGGTATCAAGTAGAAAATCTGCTGCATCTATCATTTAGTCTTTCCCCAAAATATCACCCAGCTCGGCTGACCGCGCTGCAGCGGCATGAATGGCGCGAACGATGTTTTGTTTGATTGCTGCGCCTTCCATACTAAGAATCGCCTGTTCCGTGGTACCGCCTTTTGAGGTAACTTGCGCTCTTAAAGTGGCGAATTCTTCCTGGCTACCAGCCGCCAGCTTTGCTGCGCCCTGCATGGTTTGCAAGGCCAGAATCCGCACCTGTTCAGCCTGCAAGCCCAGCTCACTCCCCGCTTGCTGCATGGCTTCAAGAAAATAAAACATATACGCCGGGCCGCTACCGGAAATCGCGGTCACTGCGTCCATCTGATCTTCGGATTCCAGCCACACACAGGTGCCAACGGCCATCAATAAATCCGCTGCTTGCTGGCGTTGCTGCTGTGTAGTCGCAGGTGTCGCGTACAAGGCCGAAACGCCCATCTGTACTTGCGCCGGAGTATTGGGCATCACGCGCACCACCGCACCATAACCCCCTAGCCAACGAATGAGGTCAACGGTACGGATGCCGGCAGCGATGGAGACAATGAGCTGATTCCGCAACAAACTACTCAAGAATATCGCCACGTCGCGCATTTGCTGCGGTTTGATGGCGAGCACGATGATCTCAGCATCGGCAGCCATAGCCAGTTGCGCACTCGTTGTGATTCCAAATTCTTGGCCGAGTTGTTGACGTTTTGCGGCATCCAACTCAACCACTCCGATGTTGGCTGGCGCCACATCTTTATCCAGTAGACCAATGATCAAGGCGCGCGCCATGTTGCCACCGCCGATAAAGCTAATTTTCACTGTAATTTCTTTCTCCAAAAATTGCGGTGCCTACGCGAACCATTGTTGCGCCTTCCGCAATAGCCACCGCAAAATCGTGTGACATACCCATGGACAGAGTATCTAGCGCCAGTCCATCCGCATTTAATGCACTCATCAAATCATGCAGCATTCTAAACTGCTGGTGTTGCAATGTAACGTCCGTCGTAGGTTCGGGAATAGCCATGAGCCCGCGCAATTTCAACTTAGGCAACACTACCACCGCTTTTGCCAGCGAGGCTACCTCTTCAGGCGCACAACCGCTTTTGCTGGACTCACCGCTAACATTCACCTGCAAGCATATATTGAGTGGCGGCAAGCTTTCAGGCCGCGCTTCCGATAAACGCTGGGCGATTTTCAGTCTATCCACCCCATGTACCCAAGAAAAGCTTTCTGCGATGGGTTTCGTCTTGTTGCTCTGGATGGGGCCGATAAAATGCCAGATGAGTGGCAGATCAGCCAAAGCCATCTGTTTTTCTAACGCTTCCTGTAGGTAGTTTTCACCAAAATCGCGCAATCCTGCCAAATAGGCTTCACGTACCATGCTGCTTGGATGCATCTTACTCACCGCCACCAAACTCACCGAGTTGGGCTGCCTGTTTGCATTGCGGGCCGCATCGGCGATTTGGGTGAGAATGACTTGCGAGCGTTGGGCAATTGTGGTCATAATCTGACAAGAATTCACGAATGGGGAAACAAGATGGATATTACCGATTTACTGGCGTTTTCTGTCAACAATAAAGCCTCTGATTTACATCTTTCCGCAGGGTTGCCTCCCATGATACGTGTGCATGGTGACGTGCGCCGCATCAATGCGCCGCCGCTAGATCACGAAACCGTGCACGACATGATCACCGGCATCATGAACGACATCCAGCGCAAGACTTTTGCCGAACACCTGGAATGCGATTTTTCCATTGAAGTCGAAGGACTGGCGCGCTTCCGCGTCAACGCCTTCAACCAGAATCGTGGCGCAGGTGCTGTATTGCGCACTATTCCTTCCAAAGTTCTGACATTAGACGAACTGAAATGTCCGCCCATTTTTCAGGAAATTGCCCAGAATCCACGCGGGATAGTCTTGGTCACGGGCCCCACCGGCTCGGGTAAATCAACCACGCTCGCGGCGATGGTGAATTTCATCAACGAAAGCGAATATGGCCATATCCTCACGGTAGAAGATCCCATCGAATTTGTGCATGAATCCAAGCGCTGCTTAATCAATCAGCGCGAAGTCGGCCCACATACGGAATCTTTCACAGCCGCGCTTAGATCAGCCTTGCGTGAAGACCCCGACGTGATTCTGGTGGGTGAAATGCGTGATTTGGAAACTATCAGACTGGCGCTTACCGCCGCCGAAACCGGCCACTTGGTATTCGGCACCCTGCACACCTCATCCGCCGCCAAAACCATAGACCGTATCGTAGATGTGTTCCCCGCCGCAGAAAAAGAAATGGTGCGCGCGATGCTGTCCGAATCGTTACGCGCCGTCATTTCACAAACCCTCTGCAAAACCGCCGACGGCAAAGGCCGTGTGGCCGCGCACGAAATCATGATAGGAACGCCCGCGATTAGAAACCTCATCCGCGAAGCAAAAATCGCGCAGATGTACTCGGCCATCCAAACCGGCCAAAGCATAGGCATGCAAACACTGGATCAGAACTTACTAGAGCTAGTGAAAGCCAAAACCATCACCGCGGCAGAGGCGCGGGTGAAAGCGGTAAATAAGGATTCTTTTCAGGATGACGCATAATTACATATCAAACGCTGGTTTACGCCCCACCAAAGCTTCCAACATCCGCAGCTCATCGTCTGTGTGATCTTTGACGGGCATTTCCCGCATCGCCATTAGATTCTCGTCATTAGGCGCGATTTCGTAAGGGTGGTGATGCGTAGCACTAATTTGCTCAACATCTGACGACCCCTCAATCTGAACATCAGTGTCGCCATAACAGGTACAGCCGTACATCCGGTGCGGTTGCAGACTCAGGTAGACCGCAGTGCCGCGTATGCCGATGGTAGCGACTGGGCTGGTGATATAGGCCGGGACTTGGCGTTTGCCGAACACCGCCAACATCGCCCCAGCTGCCAACCGTAAACCAGTTACTACTGCGTTGTCACCGGCCTCGGTCTCCAGCATGCTGCCCCCGCGCAGTAAAAAAGCATCTTCACCTATGCTCATGACAAGTTTCCCGTTATCTGCAACCGTAACTTTATCGCCCGCTTTGATGACAGTAGCATTTGTGGCTAACTTGCCATTGACGTGCACTTCGCCAACCATTTGATGGACACTGACGGCGGCAAATACTCTGCCCGGCAAGCACAACAGTAGTGGGATGCCAGCTGCACTGGCGAGGAACTTGCGCCGTGAAAAAGTCATGTCAGTCTCCTTGATATACAACCTGCCCAGCCACCAAGGTATAGCGCACCTTACCCGCCAACTCCATGCCTAAAAATGGGGTATTTTTTCCTTGGCTTTTGAGGTTTTTTGCGGCGACTTGGTAATAAGCGTCGGCATCAAATACACATATATCGGCCACCGTCCCCACGCTCAAATGCCCGGTATTGATACCCATCACGGCGGCGGGGGCGCTAGTAATGCGTTCTAGTGCCATAGATAAACCCACTTTACCTTCGAGAGCCCATTTCAAGGTCAGGGGCAGCAACAATTCCAAGCCACTTGCTCCTGCCTCGCTCTCGGCAAATGTGGCCAATTTGGCATCGTCGTCCACTGGCGTGTGGTCGGAACAAATGGCATCAATAGTCGCATCCGCAAGGCCGCTTCTGAGCGCCTCTTTATCGCGTTGAGAACGTAGCGGTGGACGCAAATGACAATGCGAATCGAAGTAACCTATGTCATGCTCAGTCAGATGCACATGGGTCGCCGCCACGTCGCAACTCACCGCCAAACCCTGTTGTTTGGCTTGCCGCACCATCTCCACACCTTCAGCAGTAGAAAGGCGACATAGATGCACTTTGGCTCCCGTTTCCTTCATCAATCTCAAAATCGTAGCAATAGCGATGGTTTCAGTGCTGGCAGGAATGCCTTGCAGTCCCAAGCGCGCAGCCACTTCGCCGTTATGTGCCACGCCACCTTTGACCAAATAAGCATCTTCAGGCCGCAACCACACGGTGAAATCAAAAGTCGCGGCGTATTGCATGGCATTCCACAGCACTTGGGTATCGGTGAGCGGTGCATCGGCCTGCGAAAACCCCACACAGCCCGCCTCCGCCAGTTCGCACATTTCGGTCAGATTTTTGCCCTGCAATTGCCGCGTCAATGCTCCCAGCGGGTAAACGTGCGCAAGATTGAGCAACTTGGCACGGTGCTTGAGCATCTCCACTAAACCAGGTTCGTCCAGCACCGGATCGGTATCCGGCGGGCACGCCAAACTGGTAACGCCGCCCGCTGCCGCTGCTTGCAATTCGCTCTCCAGTGTCGCCTTGTATTCAAACCCTGGCTCCCTCAATCTCGCCGACAAATCCACCAATCCTGGGCAAACTACCAGCTTTTCAGCGTCTATGGTTTGGTTGGCTTGAAAGTCGACCGGGGCCCTACCTACGCCCACCACCCTGCCTGCGGCGATGAATAGGTCTTGCTTGGCATCTATGCCATTTTTAGGGTCTATCAGGCGGCCGTTTTTGATGTGGATTTTCATGCCTAGTTTCCTGCCAAGATACTCATTACTGCCATACGTATCGCGATACCGTAAGTCACCTGCGGCAGGATCACTGATTGGTTGCCATCCGCTACTGCCGAATCTATCTCGACACCACGGTTCATCGGTCCCGGGTGCATGACGATGGCATCAGGCCTGGCCAAGGCCAGTTTTTCCTGTGTCAAGCCGTAACATTTGAAATACTCCTGTGCGGAAGGCAACAACGCGCCGTTCATACGCTCATTTTGTAGACGCAGCATCATCACCACGTCCACGTCTTTCAAACCTTCGGCCATATCGTGAAATACCCTCACGCCCAATTTTTCCACGTGCTCCGGCAACAAGGTTTTAGGGGCGATCACGCGCACTTCAGGTACGCCTAAAGTCGTCAACGCGTGGATTTCAGATCTTGCTACGCGTGAATGCAACAAGTCGCCAACCACCGCCACCCGCAGATTGTGCATTTCCGGCTTGTAATGGCGGATAGTGAATACGTCCAGCAAGCCCTGCGTAGGATGCGCGTGACGACCGTCTCCAGCGTTGATGACGTGGATATTTTCTTGCACATGTCGCGCGATAAAGTGCGCCGCACCTGACTGGCTGTGGCGAACCACGAACATGTCGGCGTGCATGGCGATGAGATTATCCACGGTGTCGAGGATAGTTTCACCTTTGGATTGCGAGGAGGTACCCACATTCAGAGTGATCACGTCAGCAGACAAGCGCTTGGCCGCGATTTCGAAGGTGGTACGCGTGCGAGTACTGTTTTCGAAAAACAGATTACATACGGTTTTGCCACGTAGCAACGGGACTTTCTTCACTTCACGCTCGGCCACGCCCACGAAGGATTCTGCGGTGTCTAAAATCTCGCGCAGGATAGATGCCGAGAGACCTTCTATGGAAAGCAGGTGGGTGAGCTTCCCCTCTTTATTGAGCTGAGGATTATTCAAAAAAATATCTCATTTGGGTTCGTGTAATCTCAAGCTGAATTTTCCCGCGTTGTCTCGTATCAACTCCAAATTCTGCCCCTTACTCAGTGTGACTTTTGCGCCTATGGCTTGCGGCTCTATAGGCAATTCGCGCTCACCTCTATCAACCAATACCGCTAAAGTCACTCGCGACGGACGACCATAATCGAACAATTCATTGAGCGCGGCACGTACAGTGCGTCCAGTATAGAGCACGTCATCCACCAGAATTATGTGTTGGTTTTCAACATCAAACGGAATATTGGAAGGCTTAATCTGCGGATGCAGACCAATACGGCTGAAATCGTCGCGGTAGAAGGAAATATCGAGTGTGCCTAACGGAATATCACCGCCAAGTTTTTGCTGCAAGCGCTCTGCTAACCAAGCACCGCCACTGTGGATCCCAACCAATGCGGAATCATCGCTTATCTGAGCGCGGATTTGCTCGGCGAGGGTATCCAGAAGCTGTTCTGCGTCAGGCAACATGGCGTTGGTCTCTTTGTTGGCTATCGAAATGACTTTGCAAAATATGCTGCGCGGCCACTTGGTCTATCATGACTTTTTGGCTTTTCCCGCGTATACCGGCCTCGTTCAAAGACAGGCTGGCTTCATCAGAACTTAAGCGCTCATCCACCAGCACTGCGGGCAGATTAAACCTGCCCTCTAATCGTCGCGCAAAGCGGCGACTCAAGCGACTTAACTCGTGTTCGCTACCATCCATGTGACTGGGCAACCCCACTATCAACTGGGTCGGCTTCCATTCAGCTATCAACTGGGCTATGGCATCAAACCGCGCCCCATTACCCTCTGCCACTATCGTCTCCAGCGGATGGGCGATACCTATTTCCAAATCTCCCACCGCTACCCCGATACGCTTTTCGCCGAAATCGAAGGCTAGCACCGACATCAGGCGTGGCCTGCCTCTTCAGACAAGTTAGCGAAATCCACTCCCAACAACGCCATAGCAGCGGTGAGTTTCTCTTCTATGGGTAGGTCAAAAATAATAGAATCTTTGTCAGCCTCGTTGGGCTCAACCGTGAGCCAGGCGTTTTGCGCCAACTCCTGCTCCAATTGTCCCGCCGTCCATCCGGCATAGCCCAAGCTGACCAGCATTTTCTGAGGTCCTTGGCCACGCGCGGTGGCTTCTAAAATATCCTTGGAAGTGGTCAATGCGGTATCGCGACTCACTGCAATGGTAGACTGCCAAGCCCCCACCGGCTGATGCAGCACAAAGCCTCTATCGGTCTGCACAGGACCGCCGAAGTACACATGGTCGGTATCGTTTCTGGCGCGAAATTCGCCTTCTACATTGATTTGATCGAGGAGTTCGTTGAGGCGCATTTCAATCGGGCGATTAATGACTATGCCGAGCGCGCCGTTCTCGTTGTGTTCACAAATATAAGCCAGCGCCCTTGAAAAATGCGGGTCGGCCATGGCGGGCATGGCGATTAAGAAGTGACCCGTTAAATTGATGCTTTCCACGTAATTATTATCTCACTTTTCTAGGTAACCCGTCACCTCTAAATCAAAACCCGTCATGCTCGGCATTTTGCGCGGCACAGCCAACAAACGCATCTTACCCACACCCAGGTCACGCAATATTTGCGAGCCAATACCATAATCACGTAAATCTTGCCTTGCATGTACCGGTTCATCGGCATCACGAATACGCGCGATGAGCTGCTGACCAGATTCAGGACGGCGCAACAGCACAATCACTCCAGTTTCTGCTTCGCGCATCGCCTCCATAGCTTTATATACACTCCAGGAATGGGTGAGACTGTTATGGTCTATGAGGTCAAATATGGAAAGAGGTTCATGCACCCGGACTAAAGTCTCTTGTTGCGGAGTGGGATTACCCTTGACCAGTGCCAAATGGGTTTCATCGGCAATTTTATCGTGATACGCCACCAAACGAAATTCGCCATATGGCGTTTGCACCAAGCGCTCGGTAGCACGTTCTATCAGGCGCTCAGTCTGGCTACGATAGTGAATTAAATCAGCAATCGTGCCGATTTTTAATTGATGCAAGGTGGCGAACTCTATCAAATCCGGTAAGCGCGCCATGCTGCCATCGTCTTTCAAAATCTCGCAAATCACCGCCGCTGGTTCTAGTCCCGCGAGGGCGGCCAAATCGCAACCCGCTTCGGTGTGGCCGGCGCGCACCAACACGCCACCATTCTGTGCCATCAGCGGGAAAACATGTCCCGGACTCACAATGTCCCCAGGTTTAGACTCTTTTGCCACTGCAGTGCGTATGGTATGTGCACGATCCGCGGCCGAAATGCCTGTCGTAACCCCGGTTGCTGCTTCAATTGAAGCCGTGAAATTGGTACCCATTTTGGTACCATTGTGCTCCACCATTTGAGACAGATTAAGCTTCCTGCAATGACTCTCGGTCAAAGTCAGACATATCAATCCGCGCCCATGCTTAGCCATGAAGTTGATATGTTCCGGAGTGGCGAATTCCGCCGCAAGGATCAAATCACCCTCATTCTCCCTATCCTCCTCATCCACCAACAACACCATCTTGCCAAGCCGAATATCATCAAGAATTTCTTTTGTGGAGGAAATGCTCATTTCTCAGTTTCCCATTGCTGCATACGATCCAAGTAGCGTGCAATCAAATCAACTTCCAAATTAACTCTGCTTCCAGGCTGTAAATTTTTCAGATTGGTCATTTGCAAGGTATGCGGAATGAGGTTGATACTAAAGGTATCTTGCGCTATTTGATTCACGGTAAGGCTAACTCCATTGAGTGTAATTGAGCCTTTCACCGCAATGTAACGTGAAAGTGCGTGCTGTGCTTGTACTACCAGCATCCAACAGTCCCCAACAGCTTCAAAGCGAGTCACCACTCCCACGCCATCCACATGCCCGCTCACCAGATGTCCGCCCAGTCTGTCAGCCAGACGTAAGGCTTTTTCCAGATTCACTGCGCCCGCCACATCAAGGCCAGCAGTGCAGTTAAGCGTTTCCGCTGAAACGTGCACCTGAAATGATTTTGGGGATACTTGCTCAACCGTAAGACAAACGCCATTCACGGCGATACTGTCACCCAGTGCTACATCGGCCAATCCTAATGCCTCTGCCGTGATACTTAAACACACATCTTTGCCTTGCGGCTTAACGCTTTCAATACGGCCTACGGCCTGAATAATTCCGGTGAACATGCTGTCATTTTAGCAGATGCAGAAAAAGCCATAGTATGATGCTATCGAAGCGCTTTAATACTCACCAAGCAAAAAGGGAACGCTATGGCAATCTACGAAAAACTGACCGTGTTTAATAAAGACACCTACCGCAAGCACAAGATGAAAGCGGGTTCAAAACCTGCATTCACTGACACACAAACTGTGCCGTTGTTAGCGGTAGAGTTCACAGAAGCCTGCAAGGAATACCCTATCGTATTCGTCAAATCCAGCCCCACCGATGAGCAACTAGTCCCTATGGTGTTGTTGGGACTCAAGAACGCAGAGAACTTATTTGTCGATTCGGATGGCATCTGGTCTTCGCGCTACATACCTGCATTTGTAAGGCGCTATCCGTTTATGCTGGCTAAGGCTGGAGATGAGCAGTTGGTATTGTGTATAGATGAAAATTTTGACGGGCTAAACCTTGAAGACGGTGTGGCGCTATTTGATGGCGACCAAGAAACCGATTACTTTAAAAACCTGATTCAGTTCGTCACCAGCTTCCACAACGATTCATTAGTCACTGGAAAATTCACAGAATCCCTTAAGTCACTAGAATTGCTGGAGGAGAAAAACCTGAAAGCCGAACTCAAAGACGGGCGTGAGTTTTTGATAAACGGATTTTACGTAGTAAATGAGGAAAAGTTGCGCGCTTTAGATGCTGAAAAAGTGCAAACACTGTTCACTAGCGGCGAACTTGCTTGGGTTTACGCACACCTGATGTCTTTATCCAACTTGAAACGCCTAGTAGATTTGACCGTTATTCCGGGATAAGTCCTGCCTGTGCAATAAAAAAGGCGACGCTAAACGCATCGCCTTTTTTAATATGGGTTTCTAACTAGATTCTTGCAATGAGCTTCAGGTTATCTCTCAGCGAATGATTATAAGCGTTCAATGCCTGAATACCAGCCAGAGATAAGGTATTGGCAGAAGACAGATCCGAGGTGCTCTTAGCAAAATCATTATCCTGAATGCGGCTTCTGGAAGCAGCAATATTTTCGTAGCTGCCATTCAGATTCGCCAATGTTGAGTTTAACCCAGCAGAAACCGCACCAATATTGGCTTGTTGGCTAGTAACATTATTCAGAGCAGCATCTACTGCAGTAATTGCCGCATCAGCACCCAGATTCACCCCAGTCACCGGATTCACATTGCTAACCACGTCCAACGAAGAAATCCCCAAACTGGTGGCTCCAGTAGCATTGAGCGATAAAGTCGTGGTTTGCCCTGCATTAGGACCAGATTGAATTGCTGCAGTAAAGCCACCGCTAAACAACTGTTGCCCATTGAAATTGGCATTGTTGTTGATGTCATTAATGCCTTGCGTAAGTTGATTGATCTCGCCTTGAATGCTCTGCAAATCAGCAGCACTATTAGTGCCATTAGCCGCCTGCACAGCCAACTCACGAATACGTTGCAAAGAATCCGTTACGCCCGACAGCGCTGCATCAGCAGTATCTGCCAAGGAAATGCCATCGCCTACATTTCGTGCGGCTTGTGCAGTGCCAGCCAGCTGGCCAGACAGCCTCACTGCAATGGCTAACCCCGC